>JAFYRX010000002.1 GCA_017546725.1 Alistipes sp.
GAACGGGTCGTGCAGGTCGCCAAGTTGCGGGTTAAAGAATTTGTTAGCCTTTTCTACGGTGTCTATGCCTCTCTGAACTAGTAGGTTCGTGAGAACGGGCGACATACGGAGATGGCTCGCCAAGCGTGCCACTGCCTCCTCGTCGCCACGGGCCCTCACGACCCATCGCTTCTCTATAGGCATAACTTACATTTTTATTATTTATATATTTTAACATTTAATTTCTCACTTAATTGTTTAACGAGTTGCTCCTTCACCTGCTCGATATCGACCTTGCAACCTAACTCCTTCTCGAGACTCGTCGCACCCTTATCGACAAATCCGCAAGGGTTGATATGCTGAAAATAGCGCATATCAGTCGCCACATTAAAGGCAAAGCCGTGCATCGTCACAAAACGTGACGAGCGAACACCGATGGCGCAAATTTTTCGTGCACGTGGGGTTGCTGGCTCCAACCATACACCCGACGCACCTGCTATGCGGCCCGCCTCGATGCCCCACTCACGGCATACTCCGATTACGGCCTCCTCCAAAGAGTCGATATACTCTCTAAGGCCTATACCCACCTTATCTAAATCGAGGATAGGATAGCCGACAATCTGGCCGAGGCCGTGATAAGTCACGTCGCCACCTCGGTCAATGTGAAAGAACTCGGCACCGATGGAGCGCAGATACTCTTCGCCAACAAGCATATTGGACTCCTTGCCACTTTTGCCCAACGTATAGACAGGATTGTGCTCAACAAAGAGCATCCAACCCGCCATATCGGGCGCAATGGCCTGCTCGGGTGATACATCCTGACGCTTGGCTGCAAGCATACGCTCAAAGAGCGAACGCTGCAATGCCCAGCACTCGGAGTAGCCCATACGGCCCAAATCTCTGTACTCTACCTCCATCATACGCAATCTCAATCGCGTAAGATAAGGACTTGCTACTTTCTGCAAGCCTTCTCCTTAACGCTTTCCAGAGCGGCATCAGCCAAATATGACGAGCGCACCAAAGGCGCACTTGCACAATAACTGAAGCCCATCTCCATCGCTTGGAGTCGGTACCATTCAAATTTCTCGGGAGTGATATACGCCGCAACGGGATAGTGCTCCAAAGAGGGTCGAAGATACTGACCAAGCGTCACAATCTCGGTACCTACATTACGCAGGTCGCCAAGAGTTTGTATTACTTCATCATCGCTCTCGCCAAGTCCGACCATCAGTCCACTCTTCGAGACAAGGCCCAATGAGGAGATTATCTCCAACGTACGCAGACTCGTTTGATACTTCGCACGAGAGCGTACCACGGGGGTCAGTCGCTCGACGGTTTCGATGTTATGCCCAACAATATCGGGCTGGGATGCGGCCACAATCTCTATCAAATCGGCCCTTGCATCCAAATCGGGAATAAGGAGCTCAATTGTTGCGTCGGGATTCTCTTTACGGATAGCCTCGACTACGGCGGCCCAATGGCGGGCACCACCGTCAGAAAGGTCATCTCGTGTGACAGAAGTCACGACAACGTGTCGAAGTCCCATAAGCCGAACACTCTCGGCCACCTTTTGTGGCTCGGAAGCATCGGGCGCAAGGGGTATGCCTGTTTTGGTAGCGCAGAATCGACATCCGCGTGTACAAATATCGCCCAAAATCATAAATGTAGCCGTCCTTCGACGCCAACACTCCGCCTTATTGGGGCAGAGTCCACTGCTACAAATGGTATGCAACGAATGCTCCTTGACGATACGTTCAACCTCGGCCGAGGCCTCATCGCTCTGCAATCGTATCTTCAACCATTCGGGCTTTTTCAGTACATTTACCTTGTCATAAAACTTCGGCATTTTAAGTTCATTATTTTCCAATTGATGCAAAGATAGAAAAAAAAACAAAAATCATATCATAATTATGATAAAATAACTCTTTTGAGGCGAAAAAAATCATATCTTTGCATTACAAACAAAAAAAAACACACACTTAAAAACAAATCCTATGATTAAAGAGGCTTTGAAATTCTACAACGACTTCCCGAAAAAAGGGATTATTTTTGTCGATATCATCCCCCTGTTGCAAGACAGAAAAGTATTCGCAGAGTTGATGAGCGAGATAGGCAGTCGCGTCACCGCACCCAACATCGTAGCGCCCGAAGCCCGAGGATTCCTATTCACTGCACCGCTGATGATTAGCAAGCCCGAGGTGGAGAACATCATCCCCATACGCAAGAGCGGCAAACTGCCCTTCAACGAGGGCGACCTATGCGACGTGGAGATTATGAAGGAGTATGGTGCCGACCACCTATTCTACCGCTTGAGCGATATTGCAGCAAGCCGTTTGGGTGACGACGGCAAGATTCACCTCTCAATCATCGACGATGTCTTGGCCACAGGAGGCACAGCCGAGGGTATTGCCAAATCGATTTTAAGCCACAAGGTAATAAAGGATGGCGTAGAGCGCGAGATTGTAATTGACGAATTCATATTCCTCGTCGAGTTAGACGATTTGAAGGGCGCAGCACTGCTCGAAAAGATTGCACCCGTAAAGACGATTGTACACTTGCAGGGATTGTAATACGAATCCTGTGCATCATAAAACAAAGGCTGTCGCAACCACTTTGGTCGGACAGCCTTTCTCTTTCCTATTTTTTAGTATTTACCATTAGCACTCGTCGGCGGGAACCATCTTGTAGAGTTTGTCGCCACGACGCAACGGTTGGGGCATCTTGATTGAGCAATACTTGCCCTGTGTAACCTCCTTAACGACCTGCTCCTCGAAGACTATGCCTTCGGCCTTCATCTCCACGACACCCGTTGTCTCGCCCATCCACAGCAACTCATCGCCCTCACACAACGGAGCAGCCTCAACCAGCACCTCGGCAACCGATATCTTCTTGAAGAAGTTGGTCACCTTACCGATATAGACCTTGCGGAATGTGGCCGATGAGCCATAATGGTTGCTATGCTCGGCAACATCGCGGCCTGCATAATAGCCCTGCCAGAAACCACGATTAAATACCGTAGCCAAACGCTCCTTGAGCGAAGTGGCGTACTCACGGCTATACTCCTCGCGCTCGATAGCCTTCAATGCGGCATCGTAGCACTCGACAACTCGCTTGACATACTCAGCACCTCGTGCACGGCCCTCAATCTTCAACACTCGCACGCCCGCACCGATAAACTTATCAAGGAAATCGACCGTACACAAATCCTTGGGCGAGAGAACATAACGACCATCAATAGCCAACTCGCGTCCCGTCTGCATATCGGTAATCTGATATTTGCGACGGCAGATTTGACGGCAAGCACCACGATTAGCCGAGCAGTGTTCCTCGTGCTCGCTCAAATAACACTTACCCGAGATTGACATACACAGCGCACCGTGAGCAAACATCTCAATGCGCACTCTTTCGCCCTTCGGGCCACGAATATCACGCTCCTCGATTTGCTGCGAGATGTAGGCAATCTGCTCCAGACTTAACTCACGTGCCAAGACCACCACATCGGCCCACTGGGCATAGAACTCCACAGCCGAGATATTGGAGATGTTACACTGTGTAGAGATATGCACCTCAACACCCTTTTCGCGAGCATACATAATGGCAGCCACATCGGCAGCAATGATGGCATCGACACCCTCGGCAGCAGCACGGTCTATGATGGCGCGCATATCCTCCATCTCGTTATCGTAGAGGATGGTGTTGACCGTAAGGTAGGTCTTTACTCCTGCTTGGTGGGCCGTACTCACAATCTCGGCCAGGTTATCGAGCGTGAAATTCACACTCGAACGGGCACGCATATTCAACACTCCCACACCGAAGTAGATGGCATCGGCACCCGCCGCGATGGCTGCGTGCAACGACTCCATACACCCCACCGGGGCCATAATCTCTATATCGGAACGCTTTATACTCATTTTTCTACTTTTTTCTATCCATCAAATTCTCGGCAAAGACACGCAGATACTCGGTGCGCTCACTCGCAATGTCAAGCGTGTCCAAAATGGCGATAGCACGCTCGAAACGTGTAGAAATCATACGCAATATGGTATGCGAAGCATCGTATCGCTCAAAGATAGCCTTCACGCGGGCAATCTTCTCCTCGTCACTGAGCGACGAATCGAGATGCGTATTGCGCAGAATATCTCTATCCTCCTCCGTAGCGTGACTCATAGCGTGCTGCATAAGGCAGGTCTTCTTGCCCTCCAGGATATCGCCTCCAATCTTCTTGCCCAACTCCTCTTCTGTACCGAAACTATCCAACCAGTCGTCCTGCAACTGGAAAGCCAGACCAAGTTCCAACGCATAGCGATATATCTTGCGACAATCCTCCTCCGAAGCATCGCCCAACACCGCACCAATCATAGCCGAGCCCGCCAGCAAGACTGAGGTCTTGAGTTCAATCATATTCATATATTCGGCCATCGACACCTTTTGACGCTGCTCGAAATCCATATCGTACTGCTGGCCCTCACACACCTGCAAAGCCATAGGGGTAAAGATATCCATAATACGAGCCAACTTATCTTCGGGCACCTTGCGCAAGAGATGATAGGCATAAATCATCATCGCATCACCCGACAGGATAGCGACATTCTCGCCCCACTGTGCTGGCACCGAAGGTTTACCGCGACGCACATTGGCATTATCCATAATATCGTCGTGCAACAGAGTAAAATTGTGGAACATCTCAACCGCTGCGGCAGCACCCAGCGCATCGGTGGCATCACCGCCAAAAGCCTCACACGCAAGCAACAACAATGTTGGTCGGATACGTTTTCCGCCACCCGACATAGAATATATGATAGGTTCATAGAGCAATTGCGGCTCCTTGGGCATAGCGATTTGAGCCAAATAATTCTCAAAAAGCGCTAAAATTTCGTCGTTGTTTCTCATCGTTCGGTAGAAGTTTTACTTATTACTGCCCCAAAATTAAGAAAAAGTTTGAAGAAAACGAATTTTATACTTAACTTTGACAAACTTATTGCATAAGACTACTTTTAATAAATTTAACTATAAACTTCTATTTGCTATGAAAAAATTGGCTATGGGTATCGATATCGGCGGAACTAACACCGCGTTCGGTTTGGTCGATGAGGAGGGTACCGTATTCTGCGAATCAGTAATTTCAACAGAAAAGTACAAGAAATTTGACGACTACAAGGCATACGTAAATGCATTGTGCGAGGCTATGCACGCACTTATCGGTAGCGTATCATTCGAGTTTGAGTTGATTGGTATCGGTATCGGTGCTCCCAACGCTAACTACCACAAGGGTACTATCGAGACTCCCGCTAACTTGTGGAAGTTCCGTGACAACGAGCCCAACCCCGATGAGTCACGTCGTATGTTCAACTTTGTTGATGACATCAAGGCTTCATTCCCCAACGTAATGGTTGCCATCACTAACGACGCTAACGCAGCCGCTATCGGCGAGGGCGTATTTGGCAGCGCAAAGGGTATGAAGGATTACGCTGTTATCACTTTGGGTACTGGCTTGGGTTCTGGTATCGTTAGCAACGGCGAGATGATTTACGGCCACGATGGTTTCGCTGGCGAGTATGGCCACATTATGGTTGACAGCCGTACTACAGGTCGTGACTGCGGTTGCGGCAGAAAGGGTTGCTTGGAGGCTTACGCATCTGCTACAGGTATCAAGCGTACTGCATTTGAGTTGATGGCTAAGATGAGCAACGACAGTGAGTTGCGCGAGATTCCTTACTCAAAGTTCGAGGCTGTTATGCTTTCAACTGCTGCTGACAAGGGTGATGCTATCGCTAAGGAGGCATTCCGTTTCACTGGTGAGGTATTGGGTAAGGCTTTGGCTGACTTGGTTGCTACAACATCTCCCGAGGCTATCATCCTCTTCGGTGGTTTGGCAAAGGCTGGCAAGCACATCTTCGAGCCCACAAAGTGGTATATGGAGGAGCATATGTTGGCTACATTCAAGAACAAGGTTAAGTTGTTGCCTTCTGGTATCCAGGGCAAGAACGCCGCTATCCTTGGCTCTTCAGCACTTATCTGGCAGAAGGTACTCAACAACTAATCTGCACAAGCGCAAGATAAAGTATTTAATAAAATGCCCGACTCGCGTGGTCGGGCATTTTTATTCGGAAACAGACAGGGTTAATAGAGATGAAAAGACTATTTATATATATACTGTTGCTGGTAATGCCCGCTGGTGTATGGGCACAGGATGCTGCAGTGAAGAAGATTATGGAGATGGCTCGCGAGGATAATCGCGTGATGCAACATCTCGACATATTGTGCAACCGCATAGGTGGCCGCCCCGCAGGCTCTGACGCTTGCACCAACGCCGAGCAGTGGGCCGCACACACATTCAAGGAGTGGGGCCTGGATGTAACATTAGAGAAGGCTGGCGAGTTGGGCGTAGGCTTCAACAGAGGTGGCTGGTGGGGACGTATGACGGGCGATGAGTCTATGATATTGCACTTCGCCACACCCTCATACTCATCGGGCACAAAAGGTTCACAAAAGGGCCACGTCGTAATAGAGCCTCGCACACAGGAGGAGTTTAACCGTATGAAAGGCGTATTGCGTGGTGCGTGGGTATTGGTCAATGGCAAAAGTGGTGGCTGGGGCATCTCTCACAGCAAGCAAGCAACAGAGGCCCGTCACAAGATAATCGAGGCCAATGCCGAGGCTGCAAAGTATAACCGCGAGCACGCAGGTGAGGATGGCGAGCGCAAGAGGATTGACGACACGACACCCGCCCTCTTCCACGACGAGATGATTGAGGCAGGCGTATTGGGATTCATCCAGGCCGCCGAAGTACCTATTCAAGCCTTGTACGACAGAGATGTAGTTCGTAACAACGAGGCCTCATTCGACAACCTACCCGCCGTTCCCAACATCCTGCTCAACGCCGAGCAGTATGACCGCATCAAGACTCTTGCCCAGCAACGTCGCAATATAGAGTTGGAGTTCGACATCCGCAACTACTTCAAGATGGGCCCCGTGACCTACAACAACGTAGTAGCGAAAATCGAGGGCAAGAAGTATCCCAACGAGTATGTCGTTGTCGGCGCACACATCGATGCTTTCGATACAGGTACGGGTGGTGTCGATTGTGGCTCGGGTGTATCGGCCGTTATGGAGGCTGCGCGTATGATAATGGCATCGGGAGCAAAGCCCGACCGCACCATTATCTTTGTTCTGTTCGCTGCCGAGGAGTTCGGATTGTTGGGCTCACAGGCTTGGGCAAAGGCTCACGAGGATATAATGCCCAAAATCTCGAATGTGTTTAACCGCGACGGAGGACCACTCCCCTACACATCGTTCAACGTACCGCAGTCGTTGCTCAAGGAGTATGAGAAGATTGTAAAGCCTATTCAGGAGTTATACCCCGATTACGATTTTAAGTTGACGGCAATCAACCCCTTCAAGAAACCGACACGCTTGGGCGGTAACGACTCTACTACATTCTCGGTAGCGGGCGTGCCTGCAGTACAGATGGCTGATTGGGCCGACCCGAAGGGTTACAACTTCAGTTACAACGAGATTTGGCACACCGAGCGCGACACGTTCAACAAGAGCATCGCCGAATATCAGGAGCAGGCGGCAGCGTCACTCGCCATTATGGTACTCGGAACAGCCAACGCATCAAAACAGTGGCCACGCAACGAGGTATTTTTGGCTGAATAAGTAGCATAAGATGATACGAAAATGTGAATATTAAACGGATATTAATACATAATTATACCTATATAATATATTAATAACTCACAATCGATGCTCCCGCCCTGCGAAATAACCACTCGCCCGGCGGGAGTTTTTTGTTAAAAAAGAGAGCGAAAATAGGCTATTTTTTAACTTATCACGGGTTTATCTGCATTTTTTTAGCGATGCTTATTGCATATTAAAAAAATCTTCGTAACTTTATAATTCGAACACGTAGATGTAAAACCTAATAAAACTTCAAAGAATATGAAAAATTATTCAGCAATGGAGATTAAGAACATTGTTCTTATCGGCGCACCCGGCACGGGAAAAACTACCCTTGCCGAAGCGATGGCTTTCGAGGGTAAAGTTATCGACCGCAGGGGTAGTATAGAGAATAACAACACACTCTCTGACAACACAGATATCGAGCACGAATACAAGCGCTCTATCTATTCTACAACCCTCTTTACGGAGTTTATGGGCCGTAAACTCAACATCATCGACTGCCCAGGTTCTGACGACTTCTGCGGCAACCTCTTCTCTGCCTTCAAGGTAGGCGACGTAGGTGTGATGGTGATGAACGCTCAGAACGGTTGGGAGGTAGGTGACGAGATTCAGTCACGCTACGCTCGCATCCTCAATAAGCCACTTATCGGCGTTATCAATCAGTTGGATGGCGACAAGGCTAACTTCGAGGCTACAATGGAGGGCATCCGTGCCGCTTCATCTGTGAAGCCCGTAATTGTACAGTACCCCGTAGAGGTAGGTCCAGGTTTCAACGCATTCATCGACGTCTTAATGATGAAGATGTATCGCTTCACCGACGAGAACGGTACTCGCGAGGAGTTGGATATCCCCGAGGACCAGTTGGAGTATGCACAGATGTTGAACCAGGAACTCTCGGAGGCTGCTGCCGTTTATGACGACGCATTGATGGAGCTCTACTTCGAGAAGGGCGCACTTACTCAGGACGATATCCGTTCAGGTTTGAAGTTGGGCGTTGCTAACCGCGAGGTTATGCCTATCTTCTGCTGCTCAGGTAAGCGCGACATCGGTACAAAGCGTTTGATGGAGTTCATCATCAACGTAGCACCGGGCCCAACTACACCCACATCTGCTCCTAAGTTCGTGAGCATCGAGGGTGAGGAGTTGGTAGCCGACGAGACTCAGCCCGCTGTAGCATTCATCTTCAAGAGCCAGATTGAGCAGCACATCGGTGAGATTACATATTTCCGTGTAGTACGCGGTAAGTTGACCGAGGGTATGGAGTTGGTTAACAGCCGCACAGGTAACAAGGAGAAACTCTCACAGTTGTTCGCTGTAGCAGGTAAGAACCGTATCAAGGTTACTGAACTCTCGGCTGGTGACATCGGTTGCACAGTTAAGTTGAAGGGTACTCGCACAAACGATACATTGGCAGCCGCTGGCGCACACGTCAAGGTTGAGCCTATCGTATTCCCCGAGCCTCGTTACCGCGCAGCCGTTAAGGCCAAGGAGCAGGGCGACGAGGAGAAGTTGGGTAAGTTGCTTAACGACATCAAGTATGAGGACCCGACAATCTTGGTTGAGTACTCTAAGGAGTTGAAGCAGACTATCATTCAGGGCCAGGGTGAGCACCACTTGAACATCGTTAAGACTCGTTTGGCTGCTGACAATAAACTTGAGATTGAGTACTTCGCACCGAAGATTCCATATCGTGAGACTATCACTAAGGTAGCACAGGCCGACTACCGTCACAAGAAGCAGTCTGGTGGTGCTGGTCAGTTTGGTGAGGTACATATGGTTATCGAGCCTTACTATGACGGTATGCCCGAGCCTACAAAGTACAAGGTTGGCGGCAAGGAGATTACCGTTAACATCAAGGGCAAGGAGGAGTACGACCTCGATTGGGGCGGCAAGTTGCAGTTCTACAACTCAATCGTGGGTGGTGCTATCGACGCACGCTTCATGCCTGCTATCTTGAAGGGTATTATGGAGAAGATGGACGAGGGTCCGTTGACAGGTTCTTACGCTCGCGACATCCGCGTAATGATTTACGATGGTAAGATGCACCCCGTAGATTCAAACGAAATTTCATTTAAGTTGGCTGCGCGTAACGCCTTCAAGGAGGCATTCCGTAATGCAGGTCCGAAGATTATGGAGCCTATCTACGCTGTCGAGGTATTGACACCGAGCGAGTATATGGGTGCTGTGATGAGCGACTTGCAGAACCGTCGCGCAATGATTATGGGTATGGAGTCAGACAAGGGCTTTGACCGTCTGAATGCACGCGTGCCTTTGGCAGAGTTGTACCGCTACTCAACATCACTCTCTTCTTTGACATCAGGTGCTGCAACATATACAATGCAGTTCGCATCATATGAGCAGGTTCCCGCCGATGTACAGGATAAGTTGTTGAAGGCTTACACAGATACTGACGAGGATTAAACCAACCATAAGCAACAAATAATGTCGCCGCTCCGCCCCCACAAAGGGCGGGGCGGTTTTGTTGCGGGGTGCGGCCCGTAATGCAAACAACACCTCTACGCCACACAATGCATCAATAACGTAACAAAGAAAATAACAATAGTTGCCATAACTAACCTCTCTTCCGTCGCAGACTCTTCGGCGGAATAAAACCTTACACACATACATATAAAAAGAAAGTGTGAGCCTGTTACTATCCGACGGTAGGCCTTCGACTGCCTGTAGTAGATATAACGACTCACACTTTGGCTATATATGTTGCTTACAACATAATACATACCAAAGCCGAGCATCCGTTATTCCCTACCACTAATGAGTTGTCGAAGTTCACCGTCGAGGAATAAAAAACGCTTTCCTAAATATATGTCATCGCACTATGCGACTTATGCAAAGTTACGCAAAAATATCTTTCTCCGCACGCCCTGGACAAAAAAAGTGCGAAATTATATTTATTAATAATGTTAAGGGAGTCACTCCACAAAATCGGCTTGCTGATTTTGATTGGAGTCTCTAATGTTATTTATAATAATTTCCTCCTCTAAGGCAAGAGGAGGTGGCACGAGCATAGTGAGTGACGGAGGAGTCTGTTAATTAAAATTTCATCTTTTATCTTTCAACCCAACACACTCCCTCCCCCTAAACGGGTACTCCCTCTAACTTAGAGGGAGAATTCTTTTAGTCCACTTCGTGGCTTTTTCACCTTTTTAGC
>JAFYRX010000023.1 GCA_017546725.1 Alistipes sp.
AATGAACAACCTTGATGCTCACCGAGCAATGGTTATCGCTCACAGAACAAATGATGCTTTCGCAACAGGTATGCTAACGGCATCTATCAAGCAACTGAAGGCTGAACTTGCAAAGCGTATTGTTAAGATTACCTTCTTGAAGAAGGATGGTACTATCACCACACGCCACGCAACTACTACTCCAAGTTATGCGGGACAATTCGTCAATGGCAATGGTTATTGCTCGGATGCCCGCAATGTAGTGTCATTTATAGATATTGATGCTGATAGTTCAAATAAGTGGCGTTCATTCAGATACGAGAGATTGATTTCTTGGGAATAACAAATAGGGAGTGGCAACCCTCCCACAAAATCACTCACTATGGAAATGGCAAAATACATACTCAGCATCTTACGCACTCAGCCCATCGTTGTATTTTCGTGGGGATTTCACGATGCTTATCCCATCCACAATGGTCTCCGATTTAAGGTGAATGGATATTTGCATCAGGGAGAGGTTGAGGTGATTTACTGCGAAGGTGTGGACTTATTCAAAGTAAACACCCTTAATACCGATGGTAGCATCAAGCAACAAGAGTGTGATATTTACTTGGATTGCCTTGTGAATGTAATTGACAGAATGGTCGAGACTAAATAATATATATGTATATGGAAGGGATTGTTAAGGTTGAGGGGTATGCTCCCGTAGTGAATCAAAGTGTTCCAATCATTGAGGCTGTGGAGGCTTTCCTGAGTGAGTGCGACATCCGTGCAAATTCTAAGAATGTTTACAGGAGAGGTTTACTTTACTTCTTCAGATGGGTGGAGAGCACAGGTCGTACTATCAGCGACCTCACCCGTGCAGACATCATTACCTTTAAGGATTCTTTATTGGCAACCCATAGCAATCTATCAGTAGCGGGATACCTCGTTGCGTTAAGGCGATTCTATGAATGGTGTGAAGGGAATAAATTGTACCCCAATATCGCAAAGGGTATCAAGTCTCCAAAACGCAAGAACGCATACCTAAAGGAACACTTGAGAGAGAATCAGATTCACGACCTTTTGAAACATTATGAAGGCAATCTCAGAGACTTCGCCATAGTAAATCTTTTGCTCCGCACAGGATTGCGTACTATTGAGGTGGTCAGAGCCAATGTTGAGGACATCACTTTCAAGGGCGGTCAGCGCATCCTTCGTGTATGGGGTAAGGGTAGAGACGATAAGGATACCTTCGTTGTTTTGACCGATAAGGCTTATGCCCCTATTCGTGCATACCTTGACACTCGTAAGTCTGCCACTCTCAAAGAACCATTGTTTATATCGACCTCTAACCGTAATCTATGTGGCAGATTGACCACACGAACCATAAGCAAGATATGCAAAGAGGGTTTATGCGCCATTGGTCTTGATGCTCACGAGTACACTGCCCACTCGCTCCGTCATACAACAGCGGTAATGCTACTCAAGCACGGAACACTGAGTGATGTACAGAGTGTGCTACGCCACGCATCGCCCGTCACATCCCAAATCTACACTAAAAGTATCGAGGAGGAGTTGAGGTTGGCTAACCCTTCAGAAATGAAATTGGACGGCATATTTTAGCCGTCCATTATTTTTACCTCTAACTAAACAAGGTTAGTGGTCTCATTGTATCCAAGCACTCTGGTCGAGTGATAATACACATCCCATTCTCGTCCTTCTGCTCGTTTTGAATACCCTTGATGATTCTTCCACAAACGTTCTTTCCTCTTACGATGCCTTGATTCCAATCATACTTTAATCTTCCATCTTCATCTACGCATCCATACTCATTGTCTCCCCACCAAGCATATTCCACATAAAAATTATTGGGATGCCTTTCGAGAAAACTCCTAAACTCTTTACAGCAATTATATTTGACTCTAATTGCCAATCTGAGGAGTTGGACATCACGCACTATGTGGTCAGTAATACCCAACTTCTTCATATAACGCTCACCCTTCTTCTTCACCTCTTTCGGAGTCTCGCATTTCATTAACTCCTCTTGATACTCAGGATAACCATAGAATCTCAACCAATAAAACAACTGCTCGCTACTATGAAATATCCTGCCTTCATACTCCAATCTACATACGTGGAGATTACTTAGTACCTCTGTTCCAATCTTTGAATACGAATTAAATAAAATCACTCCACTTTTTTCATAACGAAATTCTTTAATAGTTTCACTCATATTTTTTCAATTTTTATAAATATACAAAAAAAATATGAGAAAACCAAATAAAAATTAGGCTCTTACTTCCACAAAGAGCGAATTACGGAAGTGGGATTTACCCCAAACTATTCATCTTCTTCCGCTTTGTCAAATGCAGCATCAATGGCATCAATAACCTTTCCCGAGCCCTTGTGATGCAGTTTAATATATGGCATCATCGCCTTCATATCTGAATGGGAAGTTAAAAGTGCTATGGTAGATAATTCTATTCCCTCATTCAATGCCGTGACGATAAATGTTCGTCTTGCATCGTGGTCTTGTATATCTCGCCTTAAGGAGCGTTCCTCTTCAACCGCAGACAGGCGTCTATTGTAATCTACATACTCACCTTGAATATCTGCCAAAGCCCCCAATTCCTTTAGATGGTCATTGAACTTTTGATTGGATAAAACATAAAATGCAACATCGTTATCATATTCATAGTCGGAATACTTTTGGTATATAGCAGCAGCAACCTTTGGCAATCTAAACTTGATTCTATCAGTATCCTTTTTTGTGAAAGTCTCCATATAGAAAACTCCGTCCTTCTCCTCAATATGATGCTTCTTTAATTTCTTGAAGTCAGAATACCTTAATGCTGTAAAACATTGGAATATGAAGTAATCTCGAGTTTCCTCAAGTGTTCTGTTTGTGCTTAAATCCAATGAAATTAGGGTAGAAACTTCATCAATCGTTAGATATCTAACGGCTTTATCTGTTGATGGTAACTTTGGTTTATATAAGAAAAAATCTTCATTGACAGGATATTTCTTCAGTTTTGCCCATTTCAAAAACTCTCTTACCTTCTCCAAATTCTTCTTCATCTTATCATTGAGCATTGTTTGAGATAGAAATTGCAGATATCCATTCATATAAGATTCGTTGAGACTACTCCAATTCGTTGAGGACTTATATGTACGCAATCCCTCCATTACTCTTCTCCACTCATCTTTATATCTATCTCCCCACGATTTAGTTTGAGCAGTATTTTCAATGTATGAGTTCATTACATAGAAAAACTCCTCACTTCTTGATTCAGCAGTATCCTTGAAGGTGTAGTTGAATTGTTTTTTAAGTTCTTCTAAATTAATGGGTTCGCTTCTCAACGCACAATTATTGAAATAAGTGGACACGAACTCCTCCTGCTCTCTCAATAAGTCATTGAGCAAGTTGCTCTCAACACCATTAACAATACACCCTTGTTTTACCCTGTCATTTTTCCACTGCTTATCAGTAAGAGTGATGCCTGTATGTAAATCCACTCGCTTGCATCGTGAGGATACACGCAACCTGACAGAACTAACTCCCGCCTTTGTTGGAGGGGTCAAGTCTCTTTTGATACTATACTTCTGAATTGCCATTTGTTTCGATACTTACTCTAAAAACTTGCACAAATTTTGTCGTGTTAATAATTATTATTACATTTGACAATGAAATATGGGTGTTTTGTGTTTTATACCATATCAAAGATAGATAATAAAAATTATTCACCCAAATTTTCACCCAAAAATAGACAAAACAAAATAAAATACAATAAAGGATAGGCGAGGGTAATTGGATGATTCTCAGCGGTCTTAGGATACAGGATAAAATGCAGTAAAATCACGCTACGAATCCCCTATCCACTACTAAAAAAGGAGAACCGCTATAGCAGTTCTCTTTTTTGTTTTTTATCAACCTCCTAACATTTTCTAACGATGAAAAAGATTAGAGCAGCCGTTGTAGGTTACGGCAACATTGGTAAATATGTAGTAGAGGCTCTTGAGGCTGCCGCAGACTTTGAGATTGCAGGTATCGTTCGCCGTGCATCATCGGTGGCTACCGCACAGGAGTCAAAATATCCCGTAGTAAGCGACCTCGCAGAGTTGGAGAGCGTCGATGTAGCAATTTTGTGTACACCCTCGCGCCTTGTAGAGAAGAGCGCTGAGGCGGCTCTGAAACTCGGCATCTCGACAGTAGATAGTTACGATATACATACAGGTATAGCCGATACACGTGCCCGCTTAGACGTAATCGCCCGCGAGAACAATGCTGCGGCACTCATCTCGGCTGGTTGGGACCCAGGAAGCGACTCTGTAGTACGTGCTCTGTTGGAGGTATGCGCTCCGCAGGGTATCACCTACACCAACTTCGGCCCTGGTATGAGTATGGGCCACACGGTAGCCGTAAAGGCTATTGAGGGTGTTAAGGCGGCTCTGTCGATGACTATTCCGTTGGGAACAGGCATCCACCGCCGTATGGTTTACATCGAGTTGGAGGAGGGTTACGACTTCGACAAGGTGGCAGATGCTATCAAGAACGACGCCTACTTCGTGCACGACGAGACTCACGTTACGAAAGTCGATAGCGTAGATGCTCTGCTCGATATGGGACACGGAGTGAATATGGTACGCAAGGGTGTATCGGGTAAGACTCAGAATCAGCGTTTCGAGTTCAATATGAGCATCGACAACCCTGGTCTCACAAGCCAGATTCTCGTTGCGGGAGCACGCGCAGTATTGCGTCAGCGTCCAGGAGCATACACTATGATTGAGATTCCGCTGATTGACTTCCTGGCAGGTGACAAGGAGCAAATCATCCGTCGATTGGTATAATTCTTAATAGGTATAAAGACAAGTTAAAGGTTGTTGCAGCAGATGTGACAACCTTTGTTTTTGGGAAAAGAGTAGACGGATTTGGTCGCAAATAGTAAGATATATTGCCTAAAATGGTGAAAATAAAAAAATTATTGATACTTTTGTGGCATAATTTGACAGCAAATTGGATTATAAGGGCAAGACCGATAGTCATTAATGTCGCGTAAATACTATTGACGCAGCCCCATTTTAAGACATTTTAACCAGGAGCCATTGCATCTGGGAAGAGGATTTAACTATCAGGCGAGAAGGGAAGTTCGTGAAGAAGAGACTAGAGGACCTCGCTCGCATAGGAGGTGAATAAATCCTTGGAATCAGGCGCAACGGCTTGCAGAAGTGACTATTGAAATGAAAGAACAATTAGAAGGTCTGAATGGTATTTCCATCAACTTTGGTGAGGGTGGAATGATGATTGTAAACATCATCCTTGCATTCGTAATGTTTGGCGTAGCGTTGGGTATCAAGCCCCACACTTTCAAGGACGTATTCGCCAATCCCAAATCGGTTATCACAGGTGTATTATTGCAGTGGGTAGGTCTGCCCGCCGTGACATTCCTTGTCGCCTTGATACTCAACCCCTTAATCACGCCAATGATTGCGTTGGGTATGATTTTGGTGGCATCGTGCCCAGGTGGTAATATCTCGAACTTCATCTCGTCACTCTCGAAGGGTAATATCGAGTTGTCGGTTTCGATGACCGCCATCACAACGGCTTTCGCTCCGTTTATCACGCCTCTTAACTTCTTCTTCTGGGGCAATCTCTACAGCCAAATCATCAGCGTACGCAACGACATCCCTATGTTGGTTATTCCGTTCCTGCCTATGCTGGAGCAGATTCTGTTGCTGTTGGGTGTGCCCATCGTATTGGGCCTTGTATTTGCTCACTACTTCCCCAATGCTACTAAGAAGATTACCAAGCCTGCACAGATGCTCTCTATCGCGCTATTCATCGGTATGGTGATTGTATCGTTCTCGCAGAACTTCCAAATCTTCTTGGACAATATCATCTACGTATTCTTCATCGTAATGCTTCACAACGCAAGTGCGTTGGGTACCGGTTTCTTAGGTGGAACACTGGCAAAGGTTTCCGACAGAGACCGCCGCTCATTGACTATCGAGACAGGTATCCAGAATTCGGGATTGGGACTCATTCTGCTCTTCAATCCTGCGATTTTCCCGCCTGAGGTATGGCACGGCCACTACGGTGGTATGCTCTTCATTACGGCTTGGTGGGGAATATGGCACATCATATCGGGACTCACGGTAGCCTATTTGTTCCGACGCAAACCTCTTACAGAGTAATTTATGGCTAAAAAAATCAAGAAAGTACAAGATTACGACCCCGTTTATGCCTTCCTGCGACACTATGTCGATTTCATATTAAAACTCTCATACCGCACCGTACGTTACGTCGGACGTGAGAAGATTCCGCAGGACGGAGCCGTAATCTATGCCCCCAATCATACTAACGCATTGATGGATGCGTTGGTTATCCTCGCTATGGACCGCAAGGCAAAGGTGTTTGTTGCCCGCGCCGACATCTTCCGCAACCGCACATTGGCAAAGATTTTCGCATTCCTGAAGATTATGCCTATTATGCGTATGCGTGACGGTATAGACGAGGTGAAGAAGAATCAGGAGATTATCGAGAAATCGGTCGACGTTTTGCGCGACAAGATTCCATTCTGCATCTTCCCCGAGGGTACACATCAGGCGAAGTATTCGTCGTTGCCACTCTCGAAGGGTATCTTCCGCATAGCATTCCAGGCACAGGAGTTGATGCCCGATATGCCTCTGTATATCGTTCCCGTAGGTATCCGCTACGGTAGTTTCTTCCGCTTCCGTTCTACGGTACGTGTACAGATTGGCGAGCCTATCAACATCGGAGAATTCTTTGCCGAACACTCAGAGCAGACTACAGCCGAGCAGATGAACTCGATGAAGGATGTGCTGACCGAGCGTATGATGTCGTCGATATTCTACATCCCCAATGATGAGGATTACGATGCTACATACGAGATATGTGCAGCCGCAGTAAAGCAGCAGGTCAAGAACTTTGAATATACACCCGAGGGCAAGCGCAACAACCCGCTGGATGCTCACTTTGTAGCCAACCGTGCTACTGCAAATCAGATTCTGGAACTCAAGGAGCAGAATCCCGCAAAGGCCGAGCAGTTGCTCAAGTTGGGCCGTGAGGCTGCACAGATGCGTAAGGCACAGCGAATCAGCCTTGCATCGGTATCGATAAAGTATCCTATCTTGTCACGCATCCTGAAGACACTCATCTTCATCGTCGCGTTGCCATATATGATTCCCGTATCGATACTCTACTTGCCCGTCAAGTTGTTGTGTATGTTCCTGTTCACCAAACTCAAGGATTACGCATTCCGTAACTCGATACGTTTCTTGGTGAACCTGGTGCTGTGGCCTATAATGATGATAATATACTCTATCATCGCCTACATCGCTCTGCCCTGGCAGACGGCATTGCCACTTACACTTTTGTTGCTGCCCGCACCTATTGTGGCGCACGAGATGTGGCGATTGTTCCGCTTGGCTAAGTCGGATATCAAGTTACTGTGCAACAGCGAACTACGCAAAAAATACAGAGCGATACGCGAAATCCTATTCAGTAACAAATAAAAACCTAAACATTATGAAGATTAAACATTTGATTATAACATTGGTGCTCGCTGCGCTCTCGTTTAGCGCTATGGCCCAATCATCAGGGGATAGTAAAAAGGAGATTATCAAGACAGGCTACAACTTCGGTCCCCTGCCCGCCGTAGCCTTCGATGCCGACAAGGGTTTCCAGTTGGGTGCACTGCTCAACATCTACGACTTCGGTAACGGCTCGACCTACCCCAACCCCCGCCAACAGTGGTACTTCGAGGCCTCATTCTTTACAAAGGGCTCGCAACTCTATACCGTATCGTACGACAACCGATTCTCAATCCCTGGCGTACGCCTATCATCTACGTTCACAATGACGAACGACAAGGCGATGGACTTCTACGGTTTCAATGGTTATATGTCATACTTCGACCACGAGATGGTGGCCTTGGGTAAGGACAAAGCCAACCTCGACAACTACATCTACACGCCGAAGTATCGTATCAATCGTATAGCGATGCTTTTCAAGACCGACTTTACGGGTAATATTTGGGACAACAAGTTCTTTTGGGAGGCTGGCTACCACTTGAGTTACTTCAAGCAGGGTGCTATCAACCGCGAGAAGATTAACAAGAACAAGGACGAGGAGAAGATGTTCCCCGACGACGAGCCTACACTCTTTGAGCAGTACCGCAATTGGGGTATTATCTCTGACGAGGAGGCCGAGGGTGGCTTGAACAGCACCGTACGAGCAGGTCTTTTGTTCGACACACGTGACAAGGAGGGTGCCCCCTCACGCGGTATCTGGGCCGAGGGTCACTTGACTATGGCTCCCAAGTGGTTGGGTACAAAGATTCCCTACTACAAGTATTCGGCTACATTCCGTCAGTACCTGCCTATCGTCGATAACGACGTCCTCACATTCGCCTATCGCTTGAACTACGAGGGTACAATAGGCAAGGATGCCCCCTACTATGTACTCCCTTACATTACTGTGATGGGTGCATCGTACGACCGTGACGGTATGGGTGGCTACCGCACAATCCGAGGTTTGATGCGTAACCGCGTACAAGGTCTTGATATGGCATCATACAATGCCGAGTTGCGTTGGCGTTTTGTCAACTTCGCACTCTGGAAGCAGAACATAGCCTTCGGTCTGAACGTATTCAGCGACGGTACGATGGTGACACGCAACTTCGATATGTCGTTCAAGGGTGACGAGCAGTACCGCCAAGAGTACAATGAGTATATGGCTTTGACGGGCAATCGCACAGCCGATATCCCGCACATCACTGTGGGTGGTGGTCTGCGCTTCATTATGAATCAGAACTTCATCGTGGCATTTGAGTATGGTCTGCCCGTGAGCAAGTTCAGCAAAGACCCCTTCATCAAGAATCAGGATGGCAACGGAGCCTTCTACATCAACACAGGTTTCCTGTTCTAACCGACTACCAATAAAACTACTATAAAGCGAGAGGGTGTCCTTGTTGGACACCCTCTTTCTCTTTTGTTCCTTCTACTTGAAGTTGTATAACGTCACCTAAAGTCGTTCAAGCAATTCTACCATCAACACTCCAAAGTGATTACCTACGGCATAACCCACGATACCAGCACCGAGGCCCGTTACCAGAGCCTTCTTGTTCTGCATAGCAGCCGACGCCATAGGTACAAAGGGGGGCGAGTTGATAAATGCAACCGATGATATCATCATCGAGTCGGCATCAACACGCATAAATCGGCATACCACAGCGTGAATCAGTAGCGATATAAATACCGCAACCGACATAAATGCGAGTTGGTTGGCTCCGCCCGCAAGGTCGAGATTCGAGAAGTCGGCCATCGAAGCTATCGTGATGCTGAAGATATAGATAAGGTACATACCCACATCGTAACTCAAATCGAGTGCACGCACCTTAGGCATAAACGAGCAAGCCACACCCAGAGTCGTAAGCAACAAGATGAAGACCACCATAAACCAACCCTCAGGCATAAGCAGTGCCACACCAGCCGACACGGCTACAATGGCCAACGTATAGAGCAACATCTTACCCAACTGCTTAGCACCCTCACGTGTCCACAGACGGCGGTAGGGATTCTGTGCGGCAAGACGTATCTGCTCCTCAATCTCGGCCTTGTTCTCTGCCGACAGCACTTTCTCACGCTCACCATACAGACGGCGGAACAATCGGATGCCGACACTGAACAAAAAGACGAAATAGAGGAACGAGATGATTATATCATAGGAGTTGACCAATATAAATCGCTCGCTGTCAATCTTAAATATGGCCTGCAAAGCAGCAGCGTTGAGCGTACCACCTGTATACATTCCCGAAATGATGCCACCTATCTCTGCGCCCTCCTCAACGTGGCAGCCAAACAGCAGGTAACCGACAATAACGGCAAGGCATACCGACGAGAAGCCACTCACTACCAACTTCAACTGCAAGCCCGCCTCACGGCTCGTGAAGTGACACCCAAAGAGCATCATAGGTATAGCCAGCGGAATCATCACATTGGGAATCATATCCTGCAACGATTTAATACCTTCGGGCAGGAAGGGCAAATTGCCGATAACCATTCCGATGGCATACAGTACCATAATAGGCCCAATCTTGCCCAGCACCTTGTATCGGCGACAAGCCCAGATAACGCCCGCAGGGGCTACACAAAAGAAGAGAGAGTAGATTATATATTCCAAAATAGTCATAACCGTAACTTAAAAATCCTTAATTCGTCATTTCTCGGCTCTTGGCATAGCACCGCAACCGAAACAGGGGCCTTCGACGTGCTGCGAATGGTCGGTCTCGACCATCTGTCGCACATTGGATGCTCGGCCACCACAGCGGCAAATCACCAAACCCAAATAAAAAACATATATTGCAAAGTTACAATAATTTCCCTTAAAACCCGCCACAGTATGCCATAAAATTCGTATATTTGTCAATAGCATTTTCAGCAAAATAAACTATGAAACGTCTAATACTTCAAATATTTGCGATGACACTACTTATGAGTTGCTCCTCGGAATTTACATCTGCGGAGCGAGAGATTATCTACAGTGGCGAAAGCGAAATAATGCGGGTTATGAGCATAGCAAACGAGCAGGACTCACTACTGCTACGCACCCCGTCGAAGCCGCTTAACAAAAAGTTACTCCAGCAGGATGAGTTCCAGACACTTTGCTTTCGTATGCTCGCTACGGTACAGAACCCCGAGAACGAGGGTGTCGGCATTGCAGCACCGCAGGTCGGCATACTACGCCGTCTGGTTGCCGTACAACGATTCGACAAGGAGGGCAAGCCCTTTGAGTTCTTCATCAATCCCGAAATTGTAGATAAAGACTCAACGCTTGTCGCAGGTGGCGAAGGCTGCCTGTCTGTGCCCGAAATATATGACGATGTGGAGCGCTCACAACGCATCACCCTGCGATATTACGATGCCGACTTCGTGCAGCACGAGGAGGTAATAGAGGGCTTCACGGCTGTGATATTCCAGCACGAGATTGACCACCTCGACGGCAAACTTTTCATAGATTACTTACAATAATTTTCCAAAGACATGACAAAGCGAACCCTTACTTTGGCGTTACTTTTGGCTACGATAGTTAGCATCACCGACCTCTATGCCGCATCGCCTAAAGCGGCCCGAAAATATTGGGTAAACACTATGTTGCGCATAGCAACTCCCGTATATGAAAACCTCGCCAACGAGACCTTACGCGAGAATATGCCCGTAGAGGTCAATGACGGCTCGACGACGGGTAAGCGTGCCGACGTGAGCCATTTGGAGGCGCTTGGTCGCTCGTTCAACGGAATAGCCCCCTGGCTTAACTTGGGCGAGGAGGATAGCGCCGAGGGCAAGCAACGTGAGGAGATGACAGAACTCGTTATCAAAGCCATCACCAATGCCGTAAACCCCTCAAGCCCCGACTATCTGCCTTTCGACGGACCTGGCACACAACCGCTGGTCGATGCAGCCTTCTTTGCGCAGGGCTTACTCCGTTCGAAGGATGTCATTTGGCCACGATTGGATGAGGTTACCCGCCAGAGAATCATCGACGAGTTCAAGCGCTCGCGCAAGATTCGTGCGTGGGAGAATAATTGGCTGCTCTTCTCGGCAACCGTCGAGGCCGCATTGCTCCACTTCACGGGCGAGTGTGACTTCTCGAAGATAAAGTATGCGCTGGACCGCCACAACGAATGGTACAAGGGCGACGGCTGGTATGGCGACGGCAAGACCTTCCACCTCGACTTCTACAATAGTTATGTCATTCAGCCGATGCTGGTCGACGTTTCGGCCGTACTAAAGGCCAATGCCAACAAAAGTGAGGAGTACGCCACCTATGGTGCAATGTACGACACCTACCTTAAGCGTATGGCTCGTTATGCGGCACAGCAGGAGATGATGATTTCGCCCGAAGGTACGTTCCCGATGTTGGGGCGCTCGTGCGGCTATCGCTACGGCGCATTTCAGGCACTTGCTCACACCTCATTGCTGGGTGCGTTGAGCGAGGGCATATCACCTGCGCAGGTACGCTCGGCACTGACTGCCGTCATCAAGCGCCAAACAGTAAAGGATATGTTCGACAAGGAGGGTTGGCTGACGTTGGGATTTTGCGGACATCAGCCCGATGTAGCCGAGAGTTATGTATCGACGGGAAGTGCTTACCTCTGCTGCTTCGTATTCTTGCCGTTGGGATTGCCCGCCGATGCGGAGTTCTGGAGCGCAAAAGATGAGAAGTGGTCGTCACAACGTGTATGGTCGGGCGAACTCGTTATGCGCGATGCCGCCGTAAATTATTAGGTCAATAAGAATCTGCTATTAAATAGATTTCTCCAACGAGGGATTTTCGCGCAGTTTGCGCAGTTGCGGTATGAGGAGCAGAGCCGCCAGCACCGATGATGTAAAGTCGGCAATGGGGATAGAGTACCATACGCCGTCACCGCCCCACCAACGTGGCAGGATGAACAACAGCGGTACGATAAACAACATCTGACGTGATACCGAGAGCAGGATTGCTCGCTTGGGCTTGCCGATGTGCTGGAAGAAGTTACCTGCAACGATATTGAAACCTACGATGGGCAACATCAATACAAGTATGCGCAGACCTCGAGCCGATGCCTCGATGAGTGCTGTGGCGTCACCCGTACCATCCTCGCTAACGAAGATTTGCACCACCTGATAGGGGAACAATTCGCATATAACAAATCCCAGCGTCGTAGTCGCAACTCCCCACCATACCGTCATCCACAGGACTTTGCGCACACGGTCGAACTTACGTGCTCCGTAGTTGTAGCCCGCAATGGGTTGCATACCCTGTGTGAGTCCCATAACGACCATCGTAAAGAGGAACGCCACACGGTTGGCTATGCCGTAGGCACCGATAGAGAGGTCGCCTCCGTGCGTACGCAAGGTGTTATTTACCAAAATCACCACCACGCAGGCGCACGACTGAATCATAAATGGCGCCATACCCACCGAGATGATATTCTTGATGATATCCCAATGCAGACGGAAGGCATCACGATGGAACTGCAAGAAACTTTTGGGGCTCGAGAAGTGTACAATCTGCACTACAACCGACACCAACTGCGCTATAACGGTAGCCCACGCCGAGCCAGCGATACCCCAACCGAATACGAATATAAAGAGCCAATCGAGCAGGGCATTAAGCGCAACGGCAAATATAGTGATATTCATCGCCTTACCAGGATAGCCCGCCACTCGCAGCATACAGTTCAGGCCGTGATACAGATGTGTGATGATATTACCATAAAGGATTATGCGCATATACTCGCGCGCATAGGGCAGAGTCTGCTCGCTCGCACCAAAGAAGTAGAGCAACTCATCGAGGTAGAACAATCCAAAGAAGGTCAAGACAATACCCATCACCACATTCAGCGAGACTACATTGCCAAGAATAGTCTCGGCTGCGGGCTTATTGCCCTGCCCCAAGCGGATTGAGGTCAATGCCGCCGAACCTGCACCTACCATAGCGCCAAAGGCGGCCGTGAGATTCATCATAGGCATCGTCAAGGCCAATCCCGTAATAGCCAACGGGCCAACACCCTGACCTACGAATATACTATCGATGATATTGTATAACGATGCGGCCACCTGCGCGATGATTGCAGGCATCGCGTATTGCTTAAGCAAGGTGGAGATTTTATCTGTACCTAATGATTGAGGTGAACCGCTCTTATTCATAACCGCAAAGTTACGATTTTTTTCGTTACCATATACCTTTTTTATGCGGTACAATATCTATTTAGGCAAATTTGATGCTACGGACTATCTTGTTTCAGGGAGTGTACAGACAACAATATGCTCCTCATCGAGCCACAACATCTGCATATCGACCAACGAATCTTCCACTCGGCCAACGATTGTGGCTGCCGCAAAATCTATTGCACAAATATGAATATCGCTCCTGAAATCCAGCCCCTCGCGTTGCGCCAACTTATAAAGTGCCTCCTTGGCGCACCACACAGTAGCCTCAAAACGAGGATTATCGCTCAAACGGCGCTCCTCATCAGTGATGTAACGACTACTCACACGCTCAAAATTTCGCGCCATCTGCTCTACATCGACGCCACACGGCTGTGACGAGAGCATCACAGCAACCATATCACGACAATGCGATACGGAGATATAGCGATACGACACCCCATCCTTAACGATGGCATATCGCAACTGCGGAGCACCCTGATTATTATACGTGATTTCTACATTTTGATTAGCGACCTTGCGTAACATCTGTCGCCACGCCAATCGCTCGGCCCTGCGCGAAGGAGCAGAGAAGGACTCTATAGACTTTAGTTCATCTTCATTTGCAGCGGCCACCAACTCCTCTAAAGGAGCAATCTTACCAATAGCCAACAAAGCCGCACCCCCGCCAACAGAGATGACCTCGGGCATAGAAGTATGGTCGTTACTTTTCTCCATCGCTCTGCTGACCTACGATGACCTTTATCTTATCGACTCTGCGGCCATCCATCTTCTGAACCGAGAAGCGTACATTGTGAGCCTCGACAGTATCGCCTTTCTTGAGCAGGTCACGACGCAACTCCAGCATCAAACCCGCCAATGTCTCGGCACGTCCCTGCACGTCGGCAAAAATATCCTCTTCGACACCTACGACACGCTCGAAATCTACGATGTGAGTCTTGCCGTCGAAGATGTAGGTATTGGCATTCAGTCGCTCGTAGAATGATTCATCCTCGTCGCTCTCGTCCGATATCTCGCCCACGACCTCCTCCAAAATGTCCTCTAACGAGACGAGGCCCTGCGTAGCACCATACTCATCTACGACGATGGCAACGTGAATCTTATTCTCCTGAAAATCGCGCAACAGGTCATCAATCTTCTTATGCTTCGGCACGAAATAGATTTTACGCAACAACTGCTGCCAGCCAAATTCGTTGCCACAAGAGATGTAAGGCAACAAATCCTTGACGTACAACGCACCCTTGATGTTATCCAAATCCTCATCGTAAACAGGTATGCGCGAATATCCCGACTCTATGATTACGGCCTTCACCTGCTCGAACGTAGCCTTTATATCGAGAGCCGTAATATCAATGCGCGGACGCATAATCTCCTCAACTTCGGTATTCACGAAATTGACTATACCCTCCAACATCTGATGCTCCTCCTCCGATTGAGCCGAGCCACGAGCCAAATCCACAGCGTCGGCCAACTCCTCCATCGAGATTTCAGCATTACGCGTCGCAAGGCGGCTGATACGGCCACCCGTACGCACCAGAACATAAATCATTGGCCAGCAGATGTATTGGAATAGTTTGATGGGATAGACCACCACCCTACCAAACTGCTTGGGGTTACTCTGCGAAAGCACTTTGGGGAGAATCTCACCAAAGAGCAGCAGCAGGAACGTAACGAGCACCGTCTTGAACAGGAACTCAAAACGGTGGAACTCGAACAAGGCATCCATAATATTCGACGAGAGTATTACGATGCCTATATTTACAAGATTATTAGTTACAAGAATCGTAGCCAGCAAGGTATCGACATTGCCCAACAAGCCCAGGATAGCCTTGTCGCGCACATCGCCCTTCTCACGCATACGTTGCAGGTCAGAAGGGCTAAGCGAGAAGAATGCCACCTCCGAACCCGACGCCAAAGCCGATATGGTAAGCAGCAAAAGCAACACCACTCCCATAACAGCAACATCAAGCGAAAAGCCCAGATATGTAATTACCGTCTCTCCCAAATTACTCTTTCGTTCAAATTACAGCCCCTCATTGCATATTAGCGCATACGAAAACACGCCTACTCTCGAGGCCCTACTCTCAACGACCTATCGTTTATCCTCTATTACTTAAACAGATTGTTATCCATAGGCTTATTAGCCACGTCGTGTTGCTCCTCACGATATACCTCCTTATGGCGTGAGACAGCCTTATCGGTATCAACCAGCAACTTCACATTACGGCGCTGGAACGAAGGAATACGCAACTCTGCATCGATGTTGGTCCACTTCGAAGGCTTGCGGTCGAGCATAGCGGGCATCGGAGATACATTACGATTCTGGTGCTGCTGCGACACCTTCACAGACTCGGGGCCACTTGCAGGAATCGTCGAGATAATCTCATCATCATCCAGCGGCTCGATGTTATCCATAATCAACGATATGGGGCGTGAAGGAATATCCTCCGAACTGAAACCCGTAGCGACAACTACAACCTCCAACTGATTCTCGGGCATAGGCTTAGAACTTGCACCCCAGATTACATTGGCGTTATGCTCTACACCATCGTCATCCTTATAACTTGCATAACTCTGGATATAGTCGATAATCTCCATCGACTCCTCGTAAGATACGCACTCTATATCGGCAGCCGAGATATTGATAAGTACGTTTTTAGCACCTGCAATAAGATTGCTGTCCAACAACGGAGAGCACAACGAGCGACGAGCAGCCTCCAAAGCACGGCCTTCGCCCTCGGCTACAGCCACACCCATATGCGCACGTCCGCTACCCTTCATCACACGCTGCAAATCGGCAAAATCGACACGGATATAGGCACTCTCGACGGTGATAAGTTCGGCGATACCCTTTGTTGCCGATGCCAATATATCGTCGGCCTTGCGGAAGGCCTGCGGCAATGACAACTTACCGTACATCTCGCGGATGCTGTCGTTATTGATAACCAACAACGAGTCGGCATACTTACGCAATTCCTCGATACCTGCAGCGGCCTGCTCGCATCGCATCGGGCCTTCGCCTCGCAACGGTGATGTCACGTTGGCAACGGTCAAAAGTCCCATCTCGTGAGCCAACTTGGCAATGACGGGTGATGCTCCTGTACCTGTACCACCACCCATTCCTGCGGTGATGAATACCATACGAGTACCCGAAGCCTCGATATATTGCTTAATCTGGTCCAACGACTCGATAGCAGCCTCACGACCACGCTCGGGGTCGTTACCTGCACCCAGACCATCCTGACCAAGACGTATCTTATCCTTCACGGGCGAGTTATCCATCGCCTTCTGGTCGGTGTTACAAATCAAGAAGTTTACGCCCTTGATACCTGTGTTCCACATATGGTTTACGGCGTTACCACCAGCACCACCAACACCAATAACGGTTATAATCGACGACGCCTGCTTGGGCATCGAGAGTTCGTTCATCAAATCCTCCATTTCTCGTTCTACATTTTAATAGTCATCACCATCGTCTTCATCTTCGGGGTTGCGGAAAGCATCATCCAAACCCTTCTTAATCTTGTTCTTCCACCAGCGTGAGAAGAATCCGCCACGCTTGATGTCGTCATCCTCATCCTCGTCAAAATCATCGTCATCTGCGCTATCAACCAACGGAGTAGCAGCAGGCACCACAGGTGTAACGGGTGCTGCGGGCTCAGCGGCTGCGCCAAAACGCTGATTCAGAGTCTGCGGCTCGGCGGGTTGAGCATAAGGCTGTGCAGGTTGAGCATAAGGCTGCGCGGGTTGTGCGGCAGGTTGTGCGGCAGGCACATCCTGCACTACACTCTTGGGCGATGGAGTGTGGAGTATTCCTACGGGGCAAGCACCCTCCTTGGCTCCGCGCAAAAGCATAGAGACAGCCAACGTCATATTGGGCGAGGCTACCATCTCCAACGATGTTGAATCGACACCCACCTCGGCACAAGCGACTCTTACCTCCTGACCTGTAACCTTGTTGAAGAGTTCGGCTACGTGCTCCAATGCGGCACCACCACCCGTAAGTACAATACCAGCCGAGAGTTTCTTGGCATAGCCCGCCTCACGAATCTCGTTCCACACATACTCAGCGATGTCGGTCATACGTGCACCGATTACGGCTGCAAGATTCCAGCGTGAGATAGGCTTGATGGCGCGGCTACCCTTACGAATCTGGATAAGGTCGTCCTGTGTCATCTCTGCCACAGCCGAGCCATAACGCTTCTTGAGATTCTCGATAGTCTGGGCAGGGATATAACCGTTGAAGTGACGGATATCGGCATTGATGGCCGAGCCTCCGATAGGAATAGTTGCGATGTAAGTCAACACGTTGCCGTAATATACAGCGACATCAGTTACACCGCTACCTATATCGACAATAGCAACACCCTCCTCCTTCTCTTCGGTAGTCACTACCGACTCGGCAACGACGGCTGCACTTGCATAAATCTTACCTCTGACGTTGATGCCAGCCTCACGGAAAACACGGCTGAAACGGTTGATGGCATCACGCTCGCAGAGAATGAAGTTGTAGGTCGATGAGAGTTGCTTGCTATAAGAGCCTACGGGGTTCTTCATCTCGACACCCGCATCACCCTTATAGACCATCGGGAAGAGGTCCATAATCTCCTCGGCATCGGCCGACTTCACGTTCTTCATACGCTCGTTCAGGGCGGTTATATCACGCTGCGAGATGCAGTTGCCCGCATCCTGAACAAAGACGTGGTCGGTATAACGGGCACAACGCACAAACTTACCCGAGATGGTAGCGTAAGCGTCGGTAATCGCTATACCAGCCTGCTCCTCGACCTTTGCGCGAGCCTTGCGCAAAGCCTGGACTACGAAATCGTTGTTATCGACCAATCCTGCTGACACACCCTCTGTAGGCTCCGACACGATTGCCTGCACCTCCAAAGAGCCATTCTCGTTTATCGAACCAACGGCGATAACCACCTCCGATGAACCGATATCGATTGCTACTACGTAATTCTTCTTCTCCACTATATTGTTGTTTTAATTTTCTTTCCTATTCACTCGCCTTAAAAGCCTACACTCCACAACAACAAGCAACCGCTTACCTGCGGCTCGCTACGCTATCGTGTGCAGACTACCTGGCCCTTGTACTTGATAGAGATGGTGCGGAACTCATCCCAACCGATGTTGGACAATCCCTTCTGATAGAATGCCAACAACTTGTCGAGTTTCTCCTCTACATCATCTACCTGACCAAACAGCACCGTATGACGGCCCGTGCGCGGTATCAACTCCAATTCGAGGTCGCCACTGCTCATCGTCGATGCTACAATTTGTACTATCTCAGCACTCCAGAAAGAGTCATCCTCAATATATTTTACAAAGTTAATGAGTTTCGACAAATCTTCATACCTTTTTAGCAATTTTTTTTGCTTATCTCGCTCGGCATCTTGTCGCGCGCTCACTTTCTCTATCTCATTTTCGTTCTGACGGTTCCAATAACTGTATTTTTGACGCAGTTCGGCTCTCTCGCGCAACTTGGCCTGACGACGCTTGTCGTACTCATCGTGACTCTCAAACAGGCCCTTTCGCGAAAGCAAACCCTTCTTCTCGACAAGCATACGGCTCACTGCCCTCACGGAATCCTTAATCTCCTTTTCGCGCTTAAACAGAGGCACTTTCTCGTGCTGCAACTCGAGGATGCGGGCCTCCGACTCGGCTATACGGGCCTTGATGTAATCCTCCAGATTACCCGTAAAATTGGCTGGTACGGGCGGAGCATAGGGGCCTGTCACAACAGGAACATACACAGCCGACATACGAGGAGAGGGGAAGATAAAACCATCGGATGTGATATACGAATCATAACCGTCGGCCATCAATCGCAACATCGGGCGGCGCTGACTCACGTCGATGCGCAACCTACCATCGTATGTGACGTAGGCATTAACGCGTCGGATGAATCCGTTGGCACGTATCATATTCTCTATCGCTGCCACATCCAACTCGTTGATAGGCACACCTACGGTCGCTATCTTATTCTGCTGAATCCATCGCTCGATAGTTTGGCTCGTGATAAGCATCTCCTCGCGCGTACTATCGACGATGTTAATATCGAGACTTTGGATTGTGGTAGATGCACGATGCACCTCGGCACGGCCATTAAAATATACGATAAAGGCCGCAACGAAAACCCACAACAGAGTCATCAATATTATTTTCAGCGTTTTATTCACTTTCGCTTATTAGGAATTTTTATTATGTCATTGCGAGGAGGACTTTAGTCCGACGTGGCAATCTCATACATACCTGAGAGTGGGAGATTACCACAGTCACTACGTTCCTTCGTAATGACAAAGCACTTAATTTTCTGTTACAATCTTGACGCCTTATGCTTTATGGCTCAATGCATCAGCAATTGCCTGACAGTAGGCATCGATGTTACCAGCACCGAAAGTAACCACAACATCGGTCTCCTCCGCAGCCAGATATTCAGCCAAGCGCTCACGCTCACATATCGGACAGGGAACAGTAACGCAGTCGGCAATAATCTCCGACGTAATACCCTCGATAGGCTCCTCGCGTGCAGGATAAATCGGCACCAACACCGCCTTATCAGCCAACGACAATGCCGCCGCAAACTCACGATAGAGGTCACGCGTACGGGTGTAGAGATGGGGCTGGAATACCGCTGTAATCTTGCGGCCCGGGAACATCTTGCGTACCGATGTGATTGTCGCCTCCAACTCTTCGGGGTGGTGAGCATAGTCGTCCATATATACCTGACGCGGGGTATTGATATAGAACTCAAAACGACGCTTCACGCCCGAATAGCGCTCCAGGCCCTTGCGCAACTTGTCCTCATCCAAAGCCTCACCGCGTGAACGTGCAGCACACCACATAGAGGCCACCGCAGCCACCGAATTTTCGATATTCACCCAGCCAGGGATACCCAAACGACAACCCTCGATAACACCCGACGGAGTCACTATATCGTAGTTATAATATCCACCCTCACAAAGGGTCACATTCTTTGCATAGAAGTCGCAAGGCTCGTCGTAACTATATCGCCAGATGCTAACGCCCTCCTCGGGTAGAGCAATCTCGACACCCTGCTTTAGTATCAGATGTCCGCCCTGCTTGATAAGTGCCGCAAACTGACCGAAGGCCTCGACTACGGCCTCAAACGTGCCATAGATATCCAAGTGGTCTGCCGCAACAGCCGTAATAACCGCCACGTCGGGCTTCAGACGCAGGAACGAACGGTCGAACTCATCGGCCTCAACAGCCAGGCGATTGCCCTCGCCCAAGACCATATTACCATTGAAATTCTTAGAAATACCGCCCAAAAAGGCATTGCCTCCCACATCGGTTGCAGCATTAAGCCACGCCACAAGAGTCGATGTAGTGGTCTTGCCGTGAGTACCCGCTACGGCCATAACATATTTTCCCTCAGAGAGATGACCAAGCATCTGCGAACGCTTTTCCATCAAGAAACCATTCTGGCGAAAATACTCCATCTGCGGATGGTCAGCAGGTACGGCGGGCGTAAATACCACCATCGTTGTCGCGCTATCGCGGAACGCCACAGGGATATTCTCCACAGCATCCTCATAGCATACCGTTGCACCCTCTTTCTCGAGAGCCGCAGTCAGAGGTGTCGGCGTACGGTCATAACCCGCAACGGCCTTACCCTCGTGCATAAAGTAACGGGCCAGCGCACTCATACCGATGCCGCCAATGCCCATAAAATATATATTGTCGTAGTTTTTCATCTTACAAAACGATTTTACCACTCCTTTTCTATCTGTTTCATAACTCTCTCTGCCGCATCACGAATACCCAACGCCGCTATATTTCGTGACAACGTCTTCAGCGTAGGCTCGTCCGAGAGTAACTCCATAGCCAACGGCATACACTTCTCGGTAGCCTCCTTATCGGCCACCATACGCGCTGCATCGCGCTCAACCAGCGCCATAGCATTCTTGGTCTGATGGTCCTCGGCAACATTAGGCGAAGGCACGAAAATCGTCGGCTTACCAATCAGGCACAACTCCGATACGGTGCAGGCACCACTGCGAGAAACTGCAAGGTCAGCAACCTCATAGGCCAAATCCATACGCTCGATGAAGGCCCCCTGCCAGATGTTTTTCGTAGGATGCTCCTCAAGGAAGGCTTGCATCTCCTTTTCGTAGAACTTACCTGTCTGCCAGATGACCTGTATCGGGGCATCCTTACCCTCCAACGAGAGTATCCAACTCTTCATCATCTCGTTGAGCGTGCGCGTACCAAGCGAGCCACCTACAACCAACAACGTAGGCATCTCGGCATTAAAGCCATAATAGGCCAAAGCCTCGTCGCTCTTCTGCATTGCAGGAGCAAAGCGACCACGCAGGGGATTACCCGTCATAATGATTTTATCGGCCGGGAAGAATCGCTCCATACCCTCATAAGCCACACATATACGGCGAGCCCTGCGCGCGAGCATCTTGTTGGTAAGGCCTGCATATGAGTTCTGCTCCTGAATGATTGTCGGTACGCCCAGCATCTGCGCCGCAAAGAGCACGGGTGCACTGGCATAACCTCCAAAGCCTACTACCGCATCAGCCGAGAAATCGCGTATGATGCTGCGGGCCTTCCACACGCTGCTCACCGTCTTGAACGGCACAAGCAGGTTCTTCGGCTCCAGACGACGTTGCAGGCCCGCAATAGGCAAGCCCACTATATTGTAGCCCAATGCAGGGACCTTCTCCATCTCCATCTTGCCCTCGGCACCGACGAAGAGAATCTCCACATTGTCGCCATATTTACTCTTCAACGCTTCAGCAACGGCCACTGCGGGGTATATGTGTCCGCCCGTACCGCCACCCGAAAGTATAACTCGTTTCATATATTTCTATGTCCTATCTTATCCTAATCTAACCTCAAAAATAGTTTTACCCCTCTATCTTCCCCAACTCTCTCTATCGAGCGAGCGGTAGGTTATAGCCTCCGAAATGTGAGTTGGAGCAATATCTGCCGCACCCTCCAGGTCGGCTATCGTGCGTGCCACCTTGATTATGCGGTCATAGGCTCGGGCCGATAGTTGCAGGCGCTCCATAGCCCTGTCGAGCAACATACGCGACTCGGCCGTCAGCGGACAAAACTCACGCAACATAGCCGACGTCATCATCGTGTTGGTATGTATGCCCGTACCTGCAAATCGTTCGGACTGCACCTTGCGGGCCGCCATAACTCTCTGGCGTATCGCGGCACTCGATTCGGCCAACGTGGTCGATGCCATCTCCTCACGTTCAACAGGCGTAACCTCGACGTGCAGGTCGATTCTATCCATCAGTGGGCCCGATATGCGACCTATGTAACGGTGTACGGCTGCCGTCGAGCAACTGCACTCCTTGGTCGGATGGTTATAATATCCGCACGGGCAGGGATTCATCGATGCTACAAGCGTAAAGTTCGAGGGGTAATCCACTGCATAACGTGCACGCGATATGGCTATATGCTTATCCTCCAGCGGCTGTCGCAGCACCTCCAAGACGCCGTGACCAAATTCGGGCATCTCATCGAGAAACAACACACCATTATGCGCCAACGACACCTCGCCAGGTTGCGGATTCTGACCACCGCCAATCAACGCTACGGGCGATGCCAAATGGTGCGGTGCACGGAACGGGCGCTGGCTCATCAAGCCTCGGCACGCTCCCAACTTACCCGCTACGGAGTGTATCTTCGTAGTCTCCAGAGCCTCTGCCGCAGTCATCGGAGGCATTATCGAGGGCATACGTCGCGCCAACATCGTCTTACCTGACCCCGGAGGGCCTATCATAATGACGTTGTGGCCACCTGCAGCCGCAATCTCCAACGCACGCTTGGCGTGGGCCTGCCCCTTCACATCAGCAAAATCTTCGGCATAGGTCTGCTCCTCCTCTACCCCATACATCTCCTTACACTCTGGCTCTATCTCCACTTCGCCGTTAAGCGATGCAGCCACCTCGGTCAAAGACTCTACGGGCAACACCTCGATGCCATCGACAACAGCTGCCTCCATAGCATTCTCTTTGGGGACATATATGCGCTTAAAACCCTTGTCGCGAGCCTCAGCCGTTACGGGCAGCACTCCTCTAACTCCCCTAATAGCGCCATCGAGCGACAACTCGCCTACAAACACAGAATCAGCCAATTTATCGGCCTCAATCTGCTCCGTCGCAGCCAATATGGCTACGGCAATAGGCAAATCGAAACCCGAACCCTCCTTGCGCAGGTCGGCAGGAGCAAGATTCACCACACATTTGCGTGAGGTCATACGGTAGGAGGCATTTTCGAAAGCCGAGCGAATACGTTGCTCACTCTCGCGCACGGCATTATCGGGCAGACCTACCAGAAAGAGGCCAAGACCTCCGCCCGTGATACTCACCTCGACGGTAACCATCACAGCCCCGATGCCTGCCACTGTACCCGTAAACGCCTTTACTACCATTGCTTATCGCTCTAATAATTATCCGCTAAAACGGCACCTCGTCGATAATGGGACGTTGCTTATCGATATTTGTCGGACCTTGATTGAGGTCGAACTCGCCACCACCCATAGCAGAGCCTAATCCACCACTGATGGGAGCGGGCATATCGTCCATACCTCCATTCATACCGCTCTGTACCTCACGATAGCCTCCGCCCATATTGCCACCCATCGGGTCGGCTGCCGTAGAATTCTCGTCAGCATCTATATCGGCAAAGCGTGCCTGGTCCTTCAGGAATCGCAACTTGATGTCGCACACCGCACCATTACGGTGCTTGGCAAGGATAATCTCGGCCAAACCCGCTGTCGGCATACCGTTCTCATCCTGATTGATACCGTAATATTCGGGACGGTGGATGAATGCTACAATATCGGCATCCTGCTCGATTGCTCCCGACTCACGCAAGTCGGAGAGTTGCGGGCGGCGCGAGCCACCACGAGTCTCCGTAGCACGGCTCAACTGCGACAGAGCGATGATAGGTACATTCAACTCCTTGGCTATGGCCTTCAACGTACGAGAGATGAATGCCACCTCCTGCTCACGGTTACCCTTCGAATCCTGGTTGGCGGTCATCAACTGCAAGTAGTCGATGATGATAATCTTTATATCGTTGTGAATCTTCAATCGGCGAGCCTTCGAACGGAACTCAAAGACCGACAAGGCGGGCGTATCATCTACGTACAGAGGTGCCATACCCAACGGCTTGGTAGCGCTCTCCAAATGACGCCACTGCTCGGGGGTAAGGTGTCCCGACTTGATATCGTTACCCGAAAGACCTGTCTCGGCAACGATTAATCGCATCATAAGTTGCACGGCCGACATCTCGAGCGAGAAAAAGGCTACGGGCGACTCGTGGTCGATAGCCATATTGCGGGCCATTGACAACACAAAGGCGGTCTTACCCATTGAGGGACGTGCCGCAACGATGATAAGGTCACTCTGTTGCCAACCCAACGTCACACGGTCGATAGCCGTAAATCCCGACGGCACACCGACAAACTTGCTGGAGTTCTTGCTCGCATCCTCAATCTGATTCAATGCCTGCTGCAAGATATCCTTGGCACTCTGCACCGAACGCTTGACGTGGCCCTCGGCAACCTTGAATATCTCGCTCTCAGCGTAGCCAATCAAATCGGTAACATCCTGGTCCTCATCATAGGAGCGACGCTGAATCTCGGTAGCCGAGCGGATAAGTTCACGCTGAACATACTTCTGCGCAATGATTTTGGCGTGGAACTCGACGTTTGCCGCCGAACCCACCTTCTGCGTCAATTGTGCAAGATAGGTCGCACCACCCACCTTCTTCAACTCGCCGCGCACCTTCAATCGCTCGGTGACGGTATAGAGGTCGATGGGTTTCAATTCAGCCGAAAGCGACTCTATGGCACTATAAATCGTACGATGCTCCTCGGTATAGAAGGTCTCGGGACGCACATACTCCTGCACTGCGATGATACTATCACGCTCCAGCATCAACGCACCCAACACAGCCTCCTCCAACTCGACGGCCTGAGGCGGCACAACTCCCGATACGGGTGCTTCGGTCAATTTTTCATACGCGGCACGGTTAGCCGCTGACGGATTATAATTTTTTGCCATAGATTTCTTGCTTTACAAACTGATTTTCAGATTATTGCCCCAGCAAAACAACTAATGCGGGCCATAATCCGATTCTCAACAGGACCATTATCCACGATTCAAATTTAGAAAATTTTAGCCAACCGACAATACGTTTTCATTAAAAATTATGAACATCGGCTTTTCGACAACGGTTAATAACTTTAGATTCGTTGAGCCTAACCCCTCTGCTATGGCTCCCGATGGAGACTTTTACGTGATGTGGCCAGCACGGCAACACTCAAGCGGGCATCGGGTACGGCGTTCAAGATGGTCTGACCGAGCGACATTATGGTTGCACCCGAAGTGAATACATCATCGACCAGGAGAATATGTTTTCCCTCCAACGCTGCAGGGCGTTTGACAGAGAAAATACCCTCAACATTCTCCCAACGCTCCGACCTTTGGCGCGTGGTTTGGCTACGGTTATAGCGGTTGCGTTTAAGGCTACGCACATCGACCTTTACGCCCAACTCCTCGGCTATGCCGCGTGCCAGATACTCCGACTGGTTGTAGCCTCGGCGTATTTGTCGCCACCAATGCAACGGCACGGGAACTACAACATCGACATCATCGTACAATTCGCTCTGCCTGAGATAGCGGCCATACCATCGGCCCAACATATAGGCCGTATGCCAAGCCCCCTCATATTTGAAACGGTGTATGGCCCGACGCCAGGGACTACCCTCGACATACCACAGAAATGCCGACGCACGCCAGATGGGCAACAGGCCCCAAAAGCGTTGTGTCATAGGATTGTCCACCTCGTTCCACATCTCGGTCAGAGGTGCGGTGAGTTCACATAGCGTGCAGACCACACCACCCTTGCCCGGCAACTCCTCGCCACAGATTGGGCAGATGCGGGGCATAAAGAGAGAGGCCACATCGTGCAGTATATCACTGAATATCGACATCGATGGCTACGCTAACGTGTTTATATTGTGGCTCGCGGCTCACCTCGTCCAACTCCTGACGCAGCAACTCTCTTGCACGGGCCATCGAGCGACCATTTTCAATTTTTAATAGAATATGCACTATATATTGGCCGCGAATGCGGTCTATGGGCGGAGTCACAGGCCCTACGACACGCCCTCCGAAACGACGACGCAGACCATCGGTGAGCCTTACGGCACATTGACGCAGAATCTGCATATCCTCGTCACGCAACGCAAGGCGAATCAGGCGGCTGTAGGGTGGGTAGCCAAATGCATAACGCTCGGCAAGTTCGCTACGTGCCATAGCCTCATAATCACCCCTCAACACCCAGCCAATGACGGGGTTATCGACCTCCGAGGTCTGTATCACGACCACTCCTTCACGTTCGCGGCGACCTGCACGACCTGCCACCTGAGTCATAAGTTGGAAGGCTCGCTCCGAAGAGCGGAAGTCGGGCGAAAAGAGCAGATTGTCGGCATTGAGGATTCCAACAACGGCCACACGACCAAAGTCGAAGCCCTTGGTTATCATCTGTGTGCCGACCAGGATATCGGTCTGGCCACTCTCAAATTCACCGATTATGCGGTTGTAGGCGCTCTCCGAGGTCGATGTGTCGCGGTCCAGACGTGCCACGCGGGCATCGGGGAAGAGTTTGGCTATGGCCTCCTCGATTTTCTCGGTACCGAAGCCCATAGGCTTCAGTTCTGCCGTCTTGCAATGGGGACAATTGTGAGCAACAGGGGCTGTATGACCGCAATAATGGCACTCCATACGCTCCGTTGTGCGGTGCCAGGTCAGCGTGACGTTACAATTGGGACAACGCATCGTCCAACCACATTGCTGACACGCAACGAAGGGCGAGAATCCTCGCCTGTTCTGGAACAGCATCACCTGCTCACCAGCCGCCAGGGCATCGCCTATGGCATTTATGAGTGCAAGGTTGAAATGGCTCTTGCGTTCACCTCGCTTTACCGAACGCATAGTGTCGGAGAGGATTATGCGAGGCTCGCGTGCTCCACCATAACGCTCCAACAGAGTTGAATATCCATACTTGCCACTCTGGGCATTGGCATAACTCTCCAACGAGGGAGTAGCACTGCCGAGCAGGGTAAAGGCCCCATACATCGAGGCGAGCATTATGGCACAATCACGTCCCTGATAACGGGGTGCTGTGTCGCTCTGCTTGTAACTCTGGTCGTGCTCCTCATCGATGATGATGAGTTGCAGATGATGCATCGGCAAAAAGAGAGCCGAACGTGCGCCTATGATGAGTTCGCCACCACCGCTCTTAGCCAATCGCAGATAGGTTTCGGTGCGGCGACGATTAGTAAGTTTAGAATGGTAAGCCGTAACGCACGAGCCAAAAACACGCTCCATACGTTCGATGAGTTGTGCCGTCAGTGCAATCTCGGGCACCAACATCAGCACATCACCCCCTGAGGCCAACGTGCGGGCAATCTGCGACATATAAATCTCGGTCTTGCCCGAGCCCGTAATACCTCGCAACAGATGCACAGCCTTGCCTGCATTGTGCGTAGCAGATATCTCATCGGCTACCTGCTGCTGTGCGGGAGTAAGCGTCGGAAGAATAAATTGCTGCACCGATGAGGGCATAATCTGTCGTTCACGCTCGGTGATTGTGATATATCCAGCCTTACGCAAGGCCGCCAAAATGGTGCTGTCGCACTCGATTAATCGTCGCGGAATCTCGCCCCAATCATTCTTTTCTTCGGGCGCTGCTGTTGCTAATCTTAATAAAATCTCCTTGCGGCGAGGGGCACGGCGACCTATGCGTTCACACTCTTGCTGCAGACGCTCCATATCACGCCACTCCTCTGTCAATGCTACAAAAGGCTCGGTACGGGGTTTGAAAATCTCTGCAGAAAACTCCTCCTCGCTCTTGCCTTTGGGCTTGGCCATCGAGGGCAGGGCCATACGCATAACCTCGCCTATCGTACACATATAGTAGTCGGCCATCCACTCCCACAGTCGCATCTGCGCCTTGTCGAGCAGTGGAGTATCATAGAGTCGAGCGCCTACGGGCTTGATACGCTTGGCCTTGGGTGGCTCATCGTGCAGACGCCACACTATGCCCGTATAGATATTTCGCGGACCGAACTGCACAGCCACAGCATCCCCCTCCTGCAACACCACCCCTTCGGGCAGGGCAAAGCAGTAGGCGGGTTGTGCCAGCGGCAGGACTATGTCAGCAAAGCGATTCATCGTTTTGGGCAAATTATTTTTTCAAAGGTACAAAATTTATGATAAAAGATAGTGCCGAAGCGGTTATTTCGAGCCAAATTCACTACTTTTGTCGTTGATAACGGACAAAACAATTATCAACTATGCAATACCCTTGGGGCGATAACAGACGATTCTACTCCTATGCCGCTTACTTCAAGCGCTTGTTCGGCCACCGAATGCAGAAGGTGACCGTCAATGCGGGTTTTACCTGCCCCAATCGTGACGGACTGCTATCGTTCGGCGGATGCACATTCTGCGACAATGCGGCCTTCACGCCTTCGTATTGCACCCCCGAAAAGAGCATCACACAACAGATTGACGAGGGTGTGGAGTTCCACCGTCGCCGCTACCGCGAGGCGCAACAATATCTTGCATATTTTCAGTCATACTCAAATACTTATGCCCCGCTTGACCGCTTGCGAGCCTGCTACGATGAGGCACTTGCTCACCCACAGGTTGCGGGCATTGTCATAGGTACTCGCCCCGACTGCGTCGATGCCGAGAAGTTGGACTACTTTGCCTCGCTGGCACGCGAGAAGTATGTCAGCATAGAGTATGGCGTCGAGTCGTGCTATGATGCCACTCTGCAACGCATCAATCGTGGCCACGACTTTGCTGCTGCCCAGCGAGCCATCGCCCTTACGGCCGAACGAGGCATACACTGCGGAGCACACTTTATCCTGGGCCTGCCAGGGGAGAGCGACGAGATGCTAATCGAGCAGACGGCGCTCATCAATGCTCTGCCCGTTGATACCGTAAAGTTCCATCAACTGCAACTCTTTCGTGGCACGCCGCTGGCAAGGGAGTATGATGAGCATCCCGAGAGATTCCGTTTCTGGAGCATCGAGGAGTATCTGGACCTCTTTGTCGAGATTCTGCGACGTCTGCGTCCCAACCTTGTCGTGGAACGCTTTGCAGGCGAGGCTCCTCCGCGTTACCACCACACCAAAGGCTGGGGTTTAATCCGCAACGAACAACTTTTGGCTATGCTCGATGAAAGATTAGAACAAAAAGGTGTACATCAAGGCGATATTTTTAATATCTTTGCCGACGCAGAAACGCAAAACTGCAAAAACTCTGAAGATTAACATTCAAAGAATAGTTTACAACTAACACGAGGTTATGAATATTTCACTTTCGAAGTTTGCCATCGGTATCAAGGAGTATGTGATAATGACACTTGGTATGTTTATGTATGCTTTCGGTTGGGTTGCCTGTATCATCCCCGCAGGAGGTATGGGTGGAGGCGCAACAGGACTTTCGATGTTGCTCAATGCCGTTTTCCCCTCTCTTTCGATTGGTACATTTGTCTTTATCATCAATGCCTTATTGCTCATTATCGCAGGTTTTATCATCGGCTGGAACTTTGGCATCAAGACCATCTATTGCATAATCGTGCTATCCATAGCGATGGACGCGTGGGACTATATTCTGCCCCCGGGCATCCTGGTCGAATATACACAGAACATCGATTCGCATAATATCCTACTCGTAATCCTGGGTGCCATCATCGCAGGTTCGGGTGTTGCCGTAGGCTTTAGCCAGGGTGGTTCTACGGGTGGAACGGATATCGTAGCGATGATTATAAACAAGTACAAGACAATTAGTTACGGAAAGATAGTCATTTCGAGTGACTTCTTTATCATCGGTTGTTCAATCTTTGTGGCGAGCGATATCGCTACGGGTATTGCTACCATCATCTACGGTTATATTATGATTGCCGTTTATGGTTATACCGTCGATTTGATTCAGTCGGGTAGCCAGCAGTCGAGCCAGATATTTATCATTTCGCCCAAATATGAACTCATAGCCGATGCCATCAACAACGATGCTCACCGTGGCGTTACCGTTCTCGACGGCACAGGCTGGTACACCAAAAAGGAGACTAAAATCGTTATGGTCGTTTGCCGCAAACGCAACGCATCGTATATCCTCAAATTGGTACACTCGATTGACCCCAATGCCTTCATCACGATGGGCTCTGTAATGGGAGTTTACGGCCAGGGCTTCGAGGCCTTGAGCAAGATATAATCGGGGGTAATTTACTCTCCCTTTTTATAGAATTTACGCAGCCGCACAAAGGCTGCGTTTTTTGTTACACACCATTCAAGGAGGACAGTAACCTGGTTATATTATTATTGTGTTTATTAAATTCCTCCTCTTGCGTTAGAGGAGGTGGCGCACCGAAGGTGTGACGGAGGAGTCTGTCTATCTTTCAGGTTTCAACTTTAATCTTTTAACTCAAAAAGCACACTCCCTCCCCCTAACGGGGACTCCCTCTATCTTAGAGGGAGAATTTATTTTACTCAACCTTATTTTTCTACGTCACTCCACCGAGCCCAACGGGCGAGGAATGGAGTCTCTAATATATTTTGTATCTTTTATCTTTCATCTATTAACAAAAAAAAAAACGCCGCATCCGAAAAGATGCGGCGGGGGCCTTTAAAGGCTATCGAAACTTAATACTAAATGTTACTTCAAGCCAATTTTCTTCAAAATCTCCTTCGGTACAATGTTCTTGTTGACCATAATGTCCATAGTCTTGTACTCTACGAAAGGACGTGAGAAGTAGTAGAAGCCCTTGTAAGGACCGCTCTCACCCCAAGAGTTCTGCACCTTATAGAAGGGGTTACCAGCCTGGTCAGTAGCAGTACCTACGATAACCATACCGTGGTCGTCAGTTGTGAGGTAGTTGTCATAAGCCTCCTGACGCATCTCCTGAGTGATGGTCTTCTCCTTCATCGGGCCCTCGAGGTTGTTAATCATAGCCTGCTTCTCAGCATCTGAAAGTTTACCCCAACGCTCTGCATCAGAACCGATTGTGTTCTTTGCAACCTCCTCGGGAATAACACCGATAGCCTTTGTGCGGCTGAAGCCCTTCTCGCTAACGTCAGTACCCCACGCTACGGGACGACCTGCTGCCAACGCTGCATCCAATACCTGCATCATCTCGCCCATAGGCACGTTGTACATTGAGTGCCACATCCAGTTGTCGGGCACCTCGAGGATGAATGTTGAGTAGAAGGGGTGGTGAGTATATGAAGAAAACTCGATATAGTCCTCCATCTTGATAGGCAAAGACTCGGCGAAAGACTTGGGAGTGTACTCCTTACCCTTATAGGTAAATGTCTCGGGACGCTTACCGAAGTAAGTATCCAAAATGGCGTTCAAACCATCCTGCCATACGGGAGTAAGTTTACCGTTGCCGTTCTTGATGATGGCCTCAACATAAGCCTTCAACACATCGTCAATCTCATTGAACTCGGGCAACTCTGTACCATAGTTCTGACCTGTATAAACCTCACGGGGAACGATGCCATACTTTGCAATCATCTCCGTTACGTCGTGCGCAGCACCACCTACAGCAAAGTTCAAGTTGCCGTGCAAGCGAACATACTTAACAGCCTTGTCAAAGTAAGCGTGACGTACAACCCACATCTGTGAGAGTGTCATCTGCTCGCCACCTACTGCCATAATCTCCTCCTCGAGGTATGAGAGAGTAGAGAAGCACCAGCAAGTACCGCTACGATATTGATTTGTGATGGGCACAAGTTTCTTCACCTCGTTATTGTCGGTGAACTTGAAACCCTCCTGAGCCGAGGCAGCGGCTGCGAATCCCAGCACGATGGCTGCCAAAACGAAAAGTTTTTTCATTGTTTTTGGGTTTTATTAAATTAGTATCTTATTTTTCTGTCTACTTCTTTTTGGGGGTATTAACCACCTTCAAGCACTCCTCGTAGGTGATGGTCTCGGCCTTACGGTTGTGCGGCAAACGATAGTTCTTGCCCTTGTAGGCGATATAAGCTCCGTAGCGACCATTCTTGATGACCATATCCTTATCCTCCTCGAAGGTCTTGATAGGTGCAGCAGCGGCTACAGCCTGCGCCTTGCTCTGCTCGATGAGTTCTACAGCACGCTCATACTGCAATGTGTAAGGGTCATCACTCTTCGCCAATGATGCGAAGGTGTTGCCGTAACGTACATAAGCGCCAAATCGGCCAATGCCGACCATCAAATCCTGGCCCTCGTACTTACCCAGATTGCGTGGCAACGCGAACAAATCCAAAGCCTCCTCCAACGTGATAGACTCGATGAGTTGGCCCTTCTTGAGCGAAGCATAACGGCTCTTGCCACCCTCCTCGGCCTCAATCTCGACCATCGGGCCATAACGACCTATGCGAGCCTTAACGGCCTTGCCTGACTCGGGGTCTATACCGAGGACTCTAATCTGATTGTTCTTGTCGGTCTGTGTCGTGATAGCATTCTCAACCAAGTCGTGGAACGGCGAGTAGAAATCGGTAATCATATCGTTCCACGTGATATCACCCTCGGCGATGCGGTCAAACTCCTTCTCGACGTTAGCCGTGAAGTTGTAGTCCATAATCTGCTCGAACTGCGACTCGAGGTAGTCATTCACGACCATACCTATATCCGTCGGAGCCAGACGATTCTTCTCCTTACCGTAACTCTCCGTCAAAGTCTTCTCCGAAATCTTGCCTGCTGACGACAACGTAAGGGCTGTATATTGACGCTTCTGCGCATCCTTATTCTGCTTTACGACATATCCGCGATTGATAATCGTCGTGATGGTAGGTGCATAGGTTGACGGACGTCCGATACCCAACTCCTCCATACGCTTAACCAACGATGCCTCATTATAACGTGCAGGGGCCATAGAGAAACGCTCCGTAGCGACAATCTGCGACGACTGCACCTCAGCGCCAACCTCCATCTTGGGCAATATTGCCTCGCTGTTCTCGGCTGCTGCATCCTCATCAACCGACTCCGAATACAATCGCAAGAATCCGTCGAAACGTACCACCTCGCCCGTAGCGACAAACTGCCACTGCGAACCCTCCATATCGATGACGATAGTCGAGCGGTCAACGTCGGCAGCCACCATCTGCGATGCAACCGTACGCTTCCAAATCAATTCGTACAAACGCTTCTCGGCTGATGTACCCTCAATCTGGTGACGGTCTATATATGACGGGCGGATAGCCTCGTGAGCCTCCTGTGCGCCCTTGGTCTTGGTCTTATAGTTATGTGCAGAAGAGTACTTGTCACCAAAGAGTGTGCTAATCTCGTTCTTGCACTGCGCTATGGCCTGTGCCGAGAGGTTTACCGAGTCGGTACGCATATAGGTGATAAGTCCCTGCTCGTAGAGTTTCTGTGCTACCGACATAGTCTGTGCCACCGACATACCCAACTTACGGCCCGCCTCCTGTTGCAGAGTCGAGGTTGTAAAGGGTGCTGCGGGGTAACGCTTCGTAGGCTTCTCCTCAGACTTCGAGACGGTAAACTTCGCACCAACACAACTCTGCAGGAATGCCTCGGCCTCCTCCTTGGTCTCAAAACGATGCTGCAACTCAGCCTTGAACAGGCTCTGACGCTTATCACCAGCGATATAGAACTGCGCTACAACACGGAAATAGGGAGTAGAGTTAAATGCTATAATCTCGCGCTCACGCTCCACAATCAATCTCACCGCCACGCTCTGCACACGACCTGCCGACAATGCGGGTTTCACCTTCTTCCACAACACGGGCGAGAGTTCAAAACCCACAATGCGGTCCAGCACACGACGTGCCTGCTGGGCATTGACAAGATTCATATCTATAGTACGCGGTGACTCAATGGCGTTGAGTATGGCGCTCTTGGTAATCTCGTGGAATACGATTCGCTTGGTCTTGTCGATGGGCAAATCCAACACCTCGGCCAAGTGCCACGCAATAGCCTCTCCCTCGCGGTCCTCATCGGATGCCAACCACACGGTCTTCACCTGCTGCGAGAGTTTCGACAACTCCTCAACTACACGTTTCTTATCGTCCAGAATTTCATATTTCGGCGAGAAATCCTTGTCAATCTTTACACCAAGTCCCTTCTTCGAAAGGTCTCGTATGTGGCCGAAACTCGACTTGACCACATAATCCTTGCCCAAGAACTTCTCGATAGTCTTCGCCTTGGCAGGAGACTCCACAATAACTAAATTTTCCTGCATCTGAAAAGTTTATTCTTCTAACACGACAAAACCTAAGCGCATTGACTTAGGTTTGCCGCGATATTATTCAAAAGTAGTTTATTTCACCAATGTATAGGTCAATTCCAACTCTATGCTTGCCGGATTAATCGACGCATCAGCACCCTGTAACGTCGTACGCTTGAAGGTGAACAGGTCGTAAGCGTCGGGGGCAAGATATATCGTGCGCGGCATCGTCATATTATCAAAGTCGAGCGTGCCATCGGCCTTTGGCTCCATATCGAGCAACTCGTTCAACAGATATTGGATGTATGACGAAATATTCATCTCATAGAAGGCGCGGCTGCGATTCAGATTTCCATCGTAGGCCAGCGTCTCGCCCTCGGCCTCCTTCTCGTAGAGGTAATCGGCAATAGGCACCTGCGACTTGAAATTACTGTATATACCCAATCGGGGAATCGACGCATTCATCTTTTCGGCCATCACCAGCGGGTCCATAGCCATATAGTCGTAATCGGCACCCTCGATATATACTCTCAACGCCGCCTGATTTACCGCTGCACGAGAGTACTCATCTTTGTCGCTGTTTATATCACGCAACGAATAGAGGAACTCATCAGTCAAAGTCAACTCGGTAACCACACCTCCGCAACCGTCGATGTAACCCATCGTAACCTCCTTGCGTGAGGCCATATTCTCATCGATATCCAACTCGGCCAACTTGGTAGTCGAGAAGTCATACTCCACTCTCTGGGCTGAGACATTACCATAACCCATAGCGTATGTATCGTTGAAGAAGTATGTCATATCTATCGTATCGGCCATTATCGCAGCATCGGCACCCGCATTACGCGAACGACCAAAGACCTCGATACCCGATGTCGTGGGATTCAACGAGTAAACAGCACCCTCACCCTCGGGCTCCTCACTTGCAGCCTCAACGTAAAGGCCATAGAAATTATGGAGGAAAGCAGAATCGCTCTCATAGGCCTCCAGACCTCCCGTAGCGTTACCATTCTTATCCAATTCCAAGCAGAGCAGACGCTTCAAGAAAGCGGGCGTAGCCTCGGTCTCCTGCATACGAACGTACTTTGTGGTGGTATAGATGCCCTTCGACTGATTGGGGAACTCGAATGTAAAGATAGGCTCGGCATCGGCCTTCAAGTGGCCCTTTGCGCGAGGGTCGTACGAGATGTAGAATGTACTATCCTCGGTCTGCTCGTTGACCATCTCCTGAGTGAGTTCGTAGACGTGATAGAGCATAGGCTTTGTAGTATCGCCTGCGAATGTATCAACTGCGATACGGAAGACCATAGAGTCATATACGGGACGGTAACCGAATCCGATAGAGTCATCAACGGGCAACATAAACAGCATCTGGCTGGCAAACGAGAACTTACGCACGCCGAAAATCTCATCCTTCTGATGACCGAGATAGAGTTTGCCCAGCGAATTGGACTTTATCGAGTCGGTCTTGAACAGACGTGTCTGAAAAATCTGACAGGGAGCATCCTCGCGGTCACTCTCCTTGACAATGCCCGACTTATAGATACGGTGGCGCATTATCATCTGCTGATGGCCCGGAGTCAACTCCTGGCCCAGCGTATAATCGGCTGTGGTAGTACAAGCGGTCAGTGTGGCAAAACACACAGCACACAATAAAGCCAGCGATGCCAGCACCTTTCCGTATCGGTTGTTACAATTCTTCATAGAAACGGTTATAATTATCGAAACACTCAGCCTCGTCGGGGTTGTTGTACTCCAACAACGGCTTGCCGCTCTGGCGAGCATACTCTACGAGAGAGGCATCGGCCTTCTCAGAGGCAATGACCACACCATCGGCATAATCAATAACGAAGCGATAGAGATTTTCGTATGAAGGGTTAGATAAATCTTCCAATTTGGGGTCATTTACGCCCTCACCTGCTATCTTTTCTTTAAAATTGTCGCTTAACTGCTTCTCAAACTTATCGTCGCACAGCGTCACAACAATCTTCACATCGCGGAACAACGGGTCGTCGTGGAACACCTTCTTCAGGTAAATCGGAGTGATGGCCGACATCCAACCCAGACAGTGAACTACCGTAGGAGCCCAATTGAGTTTCTTGACAGTCTCCAGCACACCACGAGCGAAGAAGATGGCACGCTCGTCGTTATCTGCAAACTCCTCACCATTCTCGTCGACCAAAACAGCCTTACGCTCGAAGTAGTCGTCGTTGTCGATAAAATAAATCTGGATTCTGGCTGAAGGGATAGAGGCCACCTTGATGATTAGTTGGTGGTCATCGTCGTCAATGATAAGGTTCATTCCCGACAAACGAATCACCTCGTGCAGTTGATTACGACGCTCGTTGATACAACCATAGCGTGGCATAAACGTGCGAATCTCGTTACCCCTCTCTTGCATTGCTTGCGCCAAGCGTCGGCAAAGTGACGACAACTCGCTCTCGGGCAAGTAAGGCATAATCTCCTGACAAACGTAGAGTATCTTGCGTGCAGCCATATTATTGGATTTTTACAAAGTGCAAATATAATAATTTTTTTTCAAAGAATCGGCATTTCGCTCTGCTATGGCCCTCAGTGAGGCCTAACGGCGCATCCCGAAAACCCGTTCTACAAAATAAGCATTGCGTCACCGTAAGTACCGAAGCGGTAGCCCTCCTTAGCCGCCACATCGTATGCATTCATTACGCAGTCGTAACCGCCAAATGCCGCTACCATCATCAACTGTGTTGAATGGGGCAAATGCAGGTTCGACACCATAGCGTCGGCAACAGTAAAGTCGTAAGGATGGAAGATGAACTTATTAGTCCAACCCTCCTGAGGCTTAATCATACCACCTGTCGAAACGGCAGTCTCGATGGTACGCATAACGGTAGTACCGATAGCCACAACCTTGTGACCGCTGCTCTTGGCTGAATTTACCATCTGCGCAGCCTCCTCCGATACGATATACTGCTCGGAATCCATCTTATGCTTCGACAAATCCTCAACATCGACATTGCGGAAGTTACCCAAACCTGCGTGAAGAGTGATAAAGGCTGAATCGATGCCCTTAATCTCCATACGCTTCAACAAATGCTTCGAGAAGTGCATACCAGCCGTAGGAGCCGCTACAGCACCCTCGTGCTTGGCGAATATTGTCTGATAACGCTCGGTATCCTCCTCCTCAACCTTCTCGCGTACCCAACGCGGCAGCGGAGTCTCACCCAAGCGGTAGAGCGCCTCCTTGAACTCCTCATAAGAGCCATCAAAGAGGAAACGCAAAGTACGGCCACGTGAGGTAGTGTTGTCAATCACCTCGGCACCCATCATATCGTCCTCACCGAAATAGAGTTTATTGCCGATACGGATTTTACGCGCGGGGTCCACCAGCACATCCCATAATCTTAATTCGCGGTTCAACTCTCGCAACAAGAAAATCTCGATTTCGGCACCTGTCTTCTCCTTATTACCGTAGAGGCGTGCAGGAAAGACCTTAGTGTCGTTGAAGAGGAACAAATCCTTCTCATCAAAATACTCGATGATATCCTTGAAAATGCGATGCTCGATTGTACCCGTAGCACGATTAACGACCATCAAACGTGACTCATCGCGGTTCTCCGCAGGATATTGAGCCAGCATCTCGCTCTTAAAGTCGTATCCGTATTGAGATAACTTCATAATTTATAAATCGTTTTATCAACTGTGAAAGACACAAATATCAATATATAATACGAATTTTTCGCTATTTTGTTTCACATTCGTGCAACTTTTCCAAAAAATTCTCCAATTTATACCCATTTTCGGCTGTAAAACCGCCACTGCGGGTACGACGCAACGAGCGTAGATAGGCTCCGCTCTGCAGGGCCTCACCCACCTCGTAAGCCAATGAACGGATGTAGGTTCCCTTGCTGCATCTCACGCGCAACTTCAGATAAGGCATCGTGAAGTCCAGCACCTCAATCTCGTAGATGTTAATCAGGGCCTTCTTCAACTCGACCTCCTCACCTGCTCGCGCAAACTCATAGGCTCTGACACCCTCAACCTTCTTGGCCGAGTAGATAGGAGGAGCCTGCAAGCGCTCGCCCGTAAGCGAGAGCAACGCCTCGTCAATCATTTCTCGTGTGATATGCTCCGTAGGATAACGCTTGTCGATGGGATGCTCCATATCGTGGCTCGGGGTAGTTGCACCCAACTCCAATTCGGCCACATACTCCTTCTCCTCGCTTTGCAAGGCATTGACCATCTTCGTAGCCTTGCCTATACAGATGAGCAGCACACCCGTCGCCAAAGGGTCAAGCGTACCAGCGTGACCAATCTTTATCTTCTTGTAGCCCAGACGGTTGATTAAGACATACTTTATCTTGCGCACCACATCGGTCGAGGTCCACTCCAGCGGCTTGTCAATGACGGCAATATAACCTTCGCGGAAATCCACCCCACGAAGCGACTGATTTTCTGCCATATTTTTCAGCGTGAATTATACAAAATTGCAAACTATTGACACCACACCCGCCACAGCACAATATACTGCAAACCAGATGAGTTTACCCTTCTGCACGATGCCCAACATAAACTTGCAGGCTGCGCAACCTACCAGGAACGAGGTTACAAAACCGCAAACCAAAGGCAATATACCGATTGAGCCAAAGACTATTTCGCCCTTCACTACATTAAGGAACATCTCGCCCAAGATAGGAGCCAACACCATAAGGAATGAGAACTGTGCAACGGCTGACTTCTTGTTGCCGAGCAGCAAGCCTGTAGCGATAGTAGTACCAGAGCGTGAAAGACCGGGCATAGAGGCTACAGCCTGTGACAGACCGATGATGAAGGCATCACGATACGAAATCTGCTCCTTCTCACGCGGACGTGCATAGTAGGCAAACGACAACAGAGCCGCCGTGAGCAACAACATAGCACCCACGATAGTGAGAATGTAGGGTGACTCGAGCATAGCATTGAGATAATCCTTCAGTGCAAAGCCGACGATACCGATGGGAATCATCGAGATTACCAACTTCAGCACATAAGCCTGCTCGTCGTTGAAGTGACGTGAGAACAATCCCACAAGCAGACGCTTTACTTCGGGCCACAGGATAACAATCGTACTCAACACCGTTGCGGCATGTAGCGTAACGTCGAAGACGAGGTTTTCCTCGATCTCGACACCCAGCAACGCCTTGGCAATCTGCAGGTGACCGCTACTTGATACGGGCAAAAACTCTGTCAAGCCCTGTACGGCTCCGAGGATAATTGATTCAAAAATTGTCATTGTTCGGGTTATTTTTATCTTTAATCTTCAGCACATTTATTTAATTCATAAGCCTTAGGCCTACCCTTTCACGCACGCAAGAAACAAATTAAAATTTCTTAAGCAGGGCATAAATCTCGAAGGCAAAGCCGCCTACGATAAGCAGCGGAGCAAGCGTGATTCTACGCCACGAGAACATATCATAATTAAACTCGTTGGGGTTTTCGCTGCCACCGCCCGTCATAAGTACCATACCGAGGACTATCACCACAAAACCTGCGATGAGCAGGATATAATTCTTGATTGTCAAAGGCATCTCGGCATCGTGCTCATTGGTAGCCGAGTTGAAGCGCTGGCGCAAGTTTTCAATCATCTTTTTCATTATCGCGATTAATACAAATAAATCTTGTTAGACTTCATATTTACGAATTTATTGACGGCAAAGGTCGTAAAAATTAACGATATAACCAATCCGCAAAGCACCATACCGCCGACGGTGATGCCTATTTTCACCAACTCCGTAGTCGAAACCACCTCGGGCATAGCACCGCTCAGTGCCGCAAGTGAAGCACCAAACAACAGGCTGGCAATGATACCCGACCAAAGGCCCTGCTTGGCCGCAGTAGCCAGGAATGGGCGCATAATATAGCCCTTCGTAGCGCCGACCAACTTGAAGGTATTAATCAGATAGCGGCGTGAGAAGATAGCCAAACGGATGGTGTTGTTGAGCAGAATGAGCGAGATGATAAACAACGCTCCACCAAAGGCCAGCAGCACGATTGTAATCTTCGTAATCGTAGAGTGCAGGCGCTCGATTGTCGCGGCAGGATAGGCCACATAGACCACACCCTCCATAGCCGACAACTTATCGACCATTCTATCCATCACCGCTCTGTCGGTAGATTCTACCGCCACCTCGAAACTATTGCGCAAGGGGTTTTCGGCCAGAATCTCTTCTATCTCGGCTGCAAACATACGGCGAAACTCAGCATCATCAATCTTCTGCTGCTTATCGACATAGGTCACATCGACAACCCCTTCGGTCGCCGTAATCTCATTACGCAAAGCTTCACGGCGGTCATCGCCCAAATTATTCTCCAACTCAACCGACAGCGTGATGCTGCGACGCAGAGTGTGGGCCGTACCCAAAGCCGCAGTGAGCATATAACCCACCGAGCCCAACAGGAACAGCACCAACGCGATACTGAATGTAGATACTATGTACGAGCGCAGTACCTTACGCTTTATTCTTTTGTCCTCTTTCATTGCGGAAATAGAGTATTATGGTTAATGCAAATGCAGCCAATACAGCCACCGAGAAGACGAGCGTAATGCCCTCAATCAATGCCCAGCGTGGAGCACGATAATGCCACTCGATGGTATGTTTGCCTGCGGGGAGTTCCAATGCACGCAGGATATAGTCGGCTCGCAACACCTGTGCAGGCTCACCGTCAATTGTGGCGCTCCAGCCCTCACGTGTATAAATCTCCGAGAATACGGCCAGCGCATTGCCCTCGGCCGATGATTCGTAACGCAGATAGTTGGGGCGATACTCCTTGAGTATGATGTCGCCCGCTGAGAACTTCACGCTCGAAGGCATAAACTCCTCGCTGAAAATGGCCTCTCGTTTGTTGTCAATCTTGCCCAGAAGTTCAATCTCCTCGTGGGGTGATGATGCGCGCACAACACTCTCTATCATCCACGCAGCACCATTGGCTGTTTCGCGGGGGATGACATCGTCGGCTTTGGCGTTTTGGCCAATCAGATAACGCACGTTGAGCATATCCAACACATTGTCGTCGATATTCATCAGATAGCGGTCAATCACATCTTGATAACGTGACAACTTGGCTCCGTGATAACCGCCGACAGAGCGGTGGAAATACGATGTAGAGGCATCGTTGAAGGGAGAAACCGAGAGGTTGAATACCCTGTAAGCGGGGTCCTTGTCCTGCATAATAACTTTATCGGCCTCGGTGGGCAGGATAGCCGTTTGACGCTCCGACATAAAACTGTCGTGATTCAAGTAACGAGTATCGACATTGATAAGGTCAACGGCAACCACTAAAGTAAGCACTATGCACAATGCCGTAGGATTGGTAATGACCTTGCGCTTATCGTAGAGCCATAGCGAGCAAGCCGCAAGCAGAACAAACAACAGCGAACGCCACGCATCGGCAGCCATCACATCGGCACGCTCCTCGGCAACGGCCGAAGCGGCATCCCACGCCATCTGCTCGTGCAAGCCTTGCTTGATGTAATCCGTCGCACCCTGCTGCTGCAACATCTGCTGGAACTGCTGCGTAAGCATCTGACCGCTCTCCTGCTGACCGAAATCACCCAAAGAGCGACCGCCCAGAATCATTATGAGCAGTATGCCAACGGTAATCGAGGTAGAATAGATGAGTGCTCGGCGCAACTTGCTCTTATCGAAATCCTCACTCACGATGCGGGCCACACCCAACGCCGCAAGCAGAGGTACGGTCCACTGCACCACGACCAACGCCATAGACAGAGTACGGAACTTATTGTAGCCCGGCAGATAATCGAACAAAAATGCCGTCAGCCACATCAGATTATTACCCCACGACATCACCAACGTAAGGAGTGTCGCACCGACAATCCACCAACGCTGACGGTTGGGCAATACTAACAGAGCCAACAGAGCCAGGAAGATTGCCGCCGCACCCAGATAGGTAGGGCCTGCTGTATAGGGTTGTGTACCACGATAGCGAGGCAGATATTGAGCCATCTGGCCCAAGCCGTATTGGTTGAGCGACTTGGCCACAGGGCCATCCTTCGAGAATGTATCAAGCGATGTGCCGCCCATAAAATCGGGAACGAAGAGCGTAAAGGTCTCGGCCTTGCCGTAACTCCACGCCGTAGCATATTGAAGGTCGAGGCCGTCCGAGCCACGATTCGCATTATCCTTATCGACCAACTCCGAGCCACCACGAATGGTCTCCTTGGAGTGTTGCATAGTGTACCACAGTGGCGAAAGGTTAGAACCTACAGCCATAATACCAGCCGCCACAAGCAACGCCGTACGTTTAGTAAAATCCTTTACTCGCTTCTCGCGCAGAGCGAAGTAACCCTCACTGAGCCACATAGCGGCCATAGCCAAAACAAAGTAATAAGTAATCTGCGGGTGGTTAGCACCTATCTCCAGCGAGGTGAAAAGTGCTGTCAGGGCTGCACCTGCCCACATATTGCGGCGAAGTGTGAAATGGACTCCGCCCATCATCAGCGGTGCATAGACCAGAGCCCACATCTTGGTGATATGGCCCGCACCGATAATCAGCAGAAAATATGTCGAAAAACCGTAGGCCAATGCCGCTATGAGCCCCACCCAGGGACTAACGCCAAAGAGCAACATTGCCACCCACATAGCCGTCATAGCAAAGAAGAGGAACGAGGCAGGGGTGTCGATAATCTTCACCACCTTGCCCACAGTACCCTTAACGGCCTGTGCAGGATATTTAACATCGATAAGATAGGCCGGCATACCGCCAAACATACGGCCCGTCCATTGGGCATCCTCACCTGTCTCGGCTCGCAAATCTACGATATCCTTGCGCATACCCTCATACTGCTGCACGTCGTGTTGCGAGAGCACCTTTCCACCAAATTGTGGAGCACAATAGATGGCCGCCACTACAAAAAACAGGAGTATCGAACAGGCTGCAAAGAGCCATTTTTTCAGGTTTATAGAATCGATTTTCATTACAATATCATCAGTTAATGCGTCAAAGTTACGAAAAACATTCATTTTTCGGTGTCTAATTCCGAAATTTTACTATATTTGCAGAGTAATAGATATATTTTAATACCGTTTTATGGTAAGTCTTGAAGCAATACGTACACCCATCGCCTCCGACATCGATGCCTTCGAAGAGTTTTTGAAGGGCCAATTTTCATCGGACGGAAAGTTGATGAGCGAGATGCTTACGCACGTTTTGTCGGCTCGCGGCAAGAGCGTGCGTCCCATCATTGTTATGCTAACATCGGCACTCACCTCGTCGGCCAACCAGCGCCAATGGGTTGAGGGTGAACGCAATTGCTCGAAGCGTACTTACCTGGCGGCTATGATGGTCGAGATGCTGCATACCGCTTCGCTCGTTCACGACGATGTGATTGACAATGCCGATACTCGTCGCGGACGTCCCTCGGTGAATGCTCTGTGGCAGTCACGTAATGCTGTCATTATGGGCGACTTCTTGCTGGCCCGCACGATGAGTGCAGGTATGGAGAGCGCACAGTACGACCTGGTCTCTCACATCATAGGCTCGGTGGCTACACTCTGCGAAGGTGAGGTGCTGCAGAGCCAGCACGCAGCCGACAAGGATACTACACGTCAGGACTACCTGGAGATTATATACAAAAAGACGGCCAGCCTTATCAGCATAAGTGCTTCGGCAGGTGCGGTGTCGGTGATGGCCTCACGTGAGGATGTCGAGCAGATGCGTCGCTTTGGCGAGGCATTGGGTATGGCATTCCAGATTCAGGACGATATACTCGATTACAGCCGTTCGGCACAGACGGGCAAGCCTCGCAACAACGATTTGCGTGAGGGTAAGATTACGCTGCCACTCATCGAGGTATTGGAGCAGTGTACGTCAGCTGAAAAGTTGCAGATTATAGATAAACTCTCGCAGTGCACTACGGACGACAGTGCAGTGGAGTATATACAGAACATCGTCGAGGTGACGGGCGGATTGTCGCTGGCGGCCCGCACGATGCAGACCTACATAGACCGCGCGGTGGCCATCCTCTCGAAGTATGAGGATTCGCCCTATCGCACGGCACTTGTCAATTTGTGCGCCTACATAGCCGAGCGCGACAAATAAAGAGACCAACAGTTGAGAAAACACAAAACAAATTTATATACCAAATTATTAACTAAAACACAATTAATTTTATGGCAAACAAACAGAAAAGTAATGTATTGGCCATTATCGTGATGATTCTGTTGTTCGGAATGATTTCGTTCGTGACCAACTTGGCTTCACCTATGGGTGACGTATTGAAGAACCAGTTTGGCGTTCCTAACTGGATGGGTACACTTGGTGTATTCGCTAACTTTATCGCATACGCTATTATGGGTATCCCTGCTGGTAATATGCTCCAGAATATGGGCTACAAGAAGACAGCGTTGATTGCTATCGGTGTAGGTTTCGCTGGTGTGGCTATCCAGACTCTCTCTGGTTTTATGGGCTCATTCGGCGTTTACCTCTTGGGTGCTTTCATCGCAGGTTTCTCAATGTGTATGTTGAACATCGTTGTTAACCCTATGTTGAACAAACTTGCAGGTGGTGGTAACAAGGGTAACCAGTTGATTCAGATTGGTGGTTCTTTCAACTCTTTGATGGGTACTGCCGTTATCATCTTGACTGGTCTTTTGATTCCTAACATCGCACAGGCTCAGATTAGCGACGTAAACGGTTTGATGTACACTGCATTGGCTATCTTCGCAGTTGCTTTCATCGTTGTATCATTCACTGCTATTCCTGAGAATGCTCCTGCTGCCGCTGTTAAGGGCGAGAAGTCACAGTACGGTCCTATGTCATTCCGTCACTTCGTTTTGGGTGCTATCTGTATCTTCATCTATGTAGGTGTTGAGGTAGGTATTCCTAATGTATTGCAGAAGTGGTTGAACGAGGTATCTACAACTGCTATCGCTGGTACAGTTGCTGGTACATACTGGTTCTTGATGCTCATCGGCCGTTTGGCAGGTGCTGCTTTGGGTGCTAAGGTTTCTGCTAAGAGTATGCTTTCAGTAGCCTCTACAGTAGGTTTGTGCTTGGTATTGGGCGCTATCTTCCTTAACCCCGCTACAACAGTTAATTTGCCCGTATTCGACGGTGCTAAGGGTTTCGCAGTTGCTACAGTTCCCGTAAACGCTGCATTGCTCGTATTGTGCGGTCTTTGCACATCAGTAATGTGGGGTGGTATCTTCAACTTGGCTGTTGAGGGCTTGGGTAAGTACAC
>JAFYRX010000024.1 GCA_017546725.1 Alistipes sp.
GTCACAACTGCATCCAGAACGCCCATACCACGCTCACGGCAAAGGATGGTGTAATCCACCAACACGATACCGTTATTTACCACGATACCGATAAGCATCAGGATACCGAGCAATGACATAATGTTAAGCGGTGTGCCCGTAACAGCCAATCCGATGATAACACCCACAACCGCAAAGGGAAGTGAGAACATAATAACGAAGGGATAGGTCAATGACTCAAACTGCGAAGCCATAATCACAAATACGAGGACAACCATCAACACCATCAACAGAATCAAGTCACCGAAGGTCTCCTGCTGGTCCTCATAGGTACCGCCAATCTGCCACATAAAGCCTGCGGGCATATTGACCTCGGCCATCTTGGCCTGTGCCTCCTCGACGATATCACTCAACGCATAACCCGAAGCAACAACACCCGATACGGTAACGTAACGCTCACGATTCTTACGAGTGATGGTAGGAGGTGTAGAGGCCTCCTTAACAACACCCACGTCACGAATCTTGATACCCTGACCCATCTGGTTGTAGATAGTGATGTTCTCGATATCCTCGATAGACTCACGGAACTTGCGGTCGTAACGAACGCGGATATCGTACTCGTCACCATCCTCACGGTAGAATGATGTTACTGAACCATTGATACGGTTACGCAGATATGTTGAAGCAGTTGTTACATCCAAGCCGCTACGAGCCAACTTATCCAAATCAAAATCGACGTGATACTCGGGAGTATACTCATCACGTGAGATAGTTACCTCCGAACAACCCTCCATAGCGCGGAACATCTGGGCTACCTGCTCGGCCAAAGCATCCGATGCATCGAAGTCGTAACCATAAATCTCGATATCTACGGATGTCTTACCACCCATACCGCCGCCACCACCTTCGGTTACGGTGTACTTGCGGATGATAGAATACTCATCAAAAATCTTACGGATACCATCACCAATCTCGGTAATACCCAAATCACGCTCGGTCTTCTTAACAAAACGCAAGTTCATTGAGATGATGTGAGTACCATTTGACTGAAGTGATGCAAACGTATTATCGGTATCGGCCTGGCCCTCGCGAACACTGACATTAACAAGTTCGTTGGCATAAGCAGCCTTGATACGGTCACTCAACTCCAAAGCCAACTCGCGGGTAATATCCTGACGGGTACCTGCGGGCAACTGAATGGTAGCCGAGATAGAGCCACTATCCTGTACGGGGAAGAACTCCGACTTCACGTTAGGAACAATCAATCCCATAACTGCAGCAAACAAAGCAACAGCACCCAAAATAACCACCTTACGATGATTTACACACCAAGCGAGAACGCGACCATAGAAGTTGTTGAAGACCTCCATAACAGCATCAATCTTACCCTGGAACCACGCCTTCTTGGGATTCTGCTTCATCATCATCGAGCACAATACCGGTGTAAACGTAACGGCTGCGGCAGTCGAAACGGTAAGAGTGATGGTAACCATCCAACCCATAGCGTTAAACAACACACCAGCCATACCCTGCACCATAGTCAAAGGCAAGAACACGGCGATAGTAGTAAGCGTACCACCCATTACAGAGATACCCACCTCCTTGGTAGCGAAGATAGCCGCCTGCTTGGGCTTAGCACCTCGGTCAATATGCGTAGTGATATTCTCCAACACCACAATGGCATTATCCACAACCATACCGATGGCAATAGATAGTGACGACATCGTGATGATATTGAGAGTCTCTCCTGTAGCCAAAATGTAGATGATGGCAGCCAACAACGAAATCGGAATAGTAAGCACAACCACAATCGTAGCACGCCAACGGCCCAAGAAGAGGAATACCACCAACATTACGAGCAAGAATGTTGTAATGATGGTATCACGCAACGAGTGAACTGTCGCAATGATGTTATCCGACGAGTCCATAATCGTAAAGATATTAACATCGGAGGGAAGGTTACCCTTTATCTCGTTAATATAAGCCTGCACGTTTTGGGCAATCTCTACAGAGTTGGCACCAGACTTCTTCTGCACGATAATCATACCACCTTGCTGGCTACCGTGGTATGCCTCTTGAATACGCTCCTGAACAGAATCGTTAATTGAGGCTACATCGCTAAGCAAGACAGGCGCACCGTTGCGATAACCCACTACGAGATTATACATCTCGCTGGGGTCCTCGAACTCGTGGTCAACACGCAATGAATAGGCGTTAGAACCGATATCGAATGAACCTGCGGGAGTGTTACGGTTAGCGGCAGCAATAGCAGACGAAATCTGCTCGATAGAGAGGTTATATGCCTCCAACTTGCTGGGGTCGCAATATACCTGAATCTCACGCTGGGGGATACCTGCGATAGAGACTGTACCTACACCATCGACACGTGCCAACGGAGTTACAATCTGGTCATCCAAAATCTTATACAATCCCGACAAGCTCTCATCTGCCGTAACACCCACCATCAAGACGGGGAACATATCAGATGAGAACTTAAAGATGATAGGCTGACTCACGCCATCGGGCAGAGTCGAAAGCATATCCAACTTATCGCGCACGTCGTTGGCCAAGATATCCAAATCGTAACCATACTCAAACTCCAATGATACGATTGAGATGTTCTCCTTCGACTGTGAAGTAATATCCTTAAGGTGGTCAACACCATTAAGCACGTTCTCGATAGGGCGAGTAACATTGTTCTCGATATCCTCGGCACTCGCACCCGGATAAGTCGTCATCACCATCATAGCGTTCGACTCGATATCGGGGAATAGGTCGATACCCAATCGCGTAAGCGACACACCACCGAAAATCATAATCGCCACGAAGAGGATTATGGTGGTTATCGGGTTATTGACCGATGTCTTATATATATTCATCGTTCTGTGATTTTCTCGTTAAACAACAAACTCATTTGATTAGTTAGCACGCTCAACAGCCAAACCATCCTTCAAAACAGACTGGCCTGTTACGACAACCTCGTCACCATCGGCAAGACCGCTCAACACCTCATACTTGTCCTGCATACGGCGGCCCAACTCTATCTTCTGGTATGAAACAGTACCATCAGCCTTATAAACATAGATGAAACGCTCACCAGAACCCAACATCTTAACTACAGCACGGTCGGGCACAACAACATTCTGGCGAGAGCCGTACTTCATTGTTACGCGAGCATACATACCTGGCTTGATTTGCTCCTTGCCATTAGGAATCACAACCTCAACAGGGAAGGTGTGAGTAGCGGCATCGATAGAGGGTGTGATGCGGTGAACCTTACCCTCGAAAGTCTGACCAGGAAGAGCATCCAACTCGATGCTTACGGGCATACCCTTCTTAAGATATGAGTAGAGATTCTCCGAAACGCTGATAACAACCTTTGCGGGGCTAATCTGCTGTACTACGAAGATAGGCTGACTAGCAACCATATCACCATTGTCATAGTTACGTGCAGTGATAACACCAGAGATAGGTGATACCAAAGTGGTGTTCTCCAAAAGATTCTCGTAAGTAAGTTTGGCAACCTCATATTGAGTCTTTACAGCCTCCCAACTTGCCTTTGACTCACCACCGAACTTATAGAGTTCGTCAGAACGCTCAAACGAAGCCTTTGCATTCTCATACTGAGCCTTTGCCTGTGCCAATGATGAGTTGTCCAACTCGGCTACCTTCTGGCCCGCAGAAACACGGTCACCTACATCAACCAATACGCGTGTGATACGGCGAGGCTGCTGCGGAGTGATGTTATTAACGGCATAACCCTCTACAGTACCCATAAATACGCTCTGCATATCAACATCCTGAGTCTTTACAACCTCGGTAGTAACCTTCGGCTTAACAACCTCGGCAGGCTGCTCGGCCACCTCGGCACTCTTCTTGCTATCGCAAGCAACGCTTGCTACACATACACCGCAAACAAGCAGTGAACGAACAATTACATTCATTTTCATATCTTATCTCTCTTTTTAGTTTTCTTGTGAATATGTACCCTTAATCTTATCCAACGACACCTGATTAATCAAGTAGTTGAAGATGGCTGTGCTGCGTGACAACTCGGCCTGTGTATATGCCAACTGTGAGTTATCGACATCAACCAATGTTCCGCCACCAACCTCGTAACGCTTAACAGCGATTTCATAACCACGCTTAGCCTGCGAAATATTCTCCGATGAGGCGTGATACTGCTTAAGGCTGGTCTGCATACTGCTCTCGTACTGCATAATAGCGGTATGCAACTGACGCTCGGTATTCTCGCGCTGCAACTGCAATGTGGTAAGGTTTATCTTTGCCTGATTGATAGCGGCACGACGCTTACCACCTGAGAAGATAGGCACGTTAAGCGACAAAAGCGCTGTAGATGAGCCCATCCACTTATATTTATTAATAGCCATAGTCTCATCCATCGCATTTACCATATAGTTGATAGATGCTGCAAGCGAGGGGATGTTTGTCGCGCGCTGCATACGGAGACTCTGGTTAAGCATACGCTCCTGAATGTCGAACTGACGCATTGCAGAGTTGTTGGCGAGTGTTGTTGGAGTATCTACTCGAGCAGTCATCGCTGACTCAAAATCGGCCAACTTACCTGCACAATCGATGTTCTTGTCCAAATCAAGGCCCAACAAAGCCTTCATCTGCCACAAGGCTACGATGATAGAGTTCTCAGCCTCAAAGACATTAGGCTCGGCATTGCTGACAGATACCTTTGAACGGATAAAATCGTACTCTGAAACTGCACCTACGGCATATTTCTTCTCTACAATCTTATGATTCTCGACAGCATTGTTATATACTCGCTTGTATACCTCATAAGAGTCCTTAGCCAACAAAACCTGATAGAAGGCCTTTGACACCTGCTCAATCATATCGATGCGTGACGAGCGAGCCTGCTCAACAGCCAACTCCACATCCATAGCCGAGAGTTTGAGTGAACGCCACAACTGCGCATTAACCAAAGGCATAGCAGCCGATACACCACCAGAAACGGTGTTGGTGGTACCCATCTTTACGGTCTGGCCCATAATGTGGAATGAGGGCTTTTCGATATAACGCTGGAATGAACCAGAACCCGTAATTTCGGGCCACAAAGCGGCATAAGTACCCTTCTTGGCATACTTCTTGGCCACGATGGTCTCATCGGCAATCTTCACCGTAGGATTCTCGCTCAAAGCGATTTCGAGAGCCTGCTCCAGAGTCAAGACCAAAGTTCCTGAATCAGCAGCGGCACTCCCTGTCTCTTGTGCCATTGCAGGCACCGTTGCTATGCCCAAAAGCATCAACAACGTAAAAAAGAGATTTTTCATCTTCATAACCATTACTTAATTTTATACTTTATATTAATTATTTTCATTCACACTTCCCTCACGCAGTTCGCGTTCCTCACGACGTTGCTTTAGGGTTTTGGGACGTGGCTCACGCGCAAGCAATTCATCGATAATCTGCAAGCCCTTGACCGTAGCGAGTCCTCGAAGGAAGTTTACCACCATAGCACCAAAAGCCTCCTCGCGGGTGACATCTTCGGGCAACGACACATTCATATCGTACATAAATATCGCGGTCGAAGAGAAGAACAGGCGAGCCATCAACTCAACATCGACAACAGGGTCTATATAGCCATCCTTAACACATTGGTCCAAAGCATACTGCAGACCAGCAAGGCTTGTCTCTGATTGGAAACGTTGCAATCGCTCAAAGACATTTGGATAGAACTTCTTGAGATTGAAAGCCAATCGTTTCACCATTTCGTCGATATGACCGCCATAGGTAAAAATGCGCAAACTCTCGAGCAGCATCTCAAGCATATTGTCGCATTGCTTCACTTTAGCAAAGAGTTCCTTATGACGCTTGACCATCGCATAAACCACACTCTGATAAAGCAACTCCTCCTTATCGCCAAACATCTCGTAGAGCGTACGCTTGGACATACCGAGCGAGGTTGCCACGTCGTCCATACGGACCGACTTGACGCCCAAAGTCATCATCATTCGCGATACGTGTTCCTTAACTTTCTCCTGCTGTGTCATAATTTTTCTAAAATTATACGCCTGCAAATATATACAAAGAAAACTGAAAAACAAAAAAAGTTTTCAAGTTTTGCGGTTTTCGAGCAATAATTTCACCATTTTGGCCAATCAATGCAAACCTAATTTAAAAATTTGCGTGTTTTCAATTAGCACATAACAAGAAAATGACACTCTACACTTTTGCCAATACTTAAAAAGAACTTGACCTTTTGGGAGAGGCAAAGGTAAGCAAACAGCAAAGAATTAACGCAACAGAAGGTACAATATTATAGCCTTATTCGCTCTATTTATAGGGCAAAGACTCGGTGCGCTTCACAATAGGACAGAAAATAATAAAAATCGGAATTAACAACAAAGCAAAAAAAATTCTGCTTGAATGACTCGGAGAGGTAACACCCCTACAACTACAAAGCGAATTTTGTGAAAATAAAAAGGCTGCAAAGGCCGAATAATTGAGTATTTTTGGTTATATTTGCAAAGAATATTTCCCAACGTAAGCAAGATTGTATAGCAGGCCGAACGGGGAGAAGAGAAATTGCAAAATCGGATACGACTATGGGTATAGACCGAAATATGAGAAACATCGAGAGCGATGCGGATTTTGAAAACAAAATTCGACCACAAGAACTTACCGCCTTCTCGGGACAGGATAAGATTGTGGAGAATCTGAAGATTTTCATCAAGGCGGCTCTTATGCGTGGTGATTCGCTTGACCACGTTCTATTGCACGGCCCTCCAGGATTGGGTAAGACTACATTGGCAAACATCATCGCCAACGAGATGGGTGCGCAACTGAAAACTACATCGGGCCCCGTATTAGACAAGCCAGGCGACTTAGCGGGTTTGCTGACCAACCTCAACGCAGGCGACGTACTCTTTATTGACGAGATTCACCGCCTAAGCCCTATTGTCGAGGAGTACCTATACTCGGCAATGGAGGACTACAAGATTGATATTGTGCTGGACAAAGGCCCTTCGGCTCGCTCGATTCAGATAGAGTTGGCTCCATTCACACTTATAGGCGCCACAACTCGTAGCGGATTGCTCACATCGCCCCTGCGTGCCCGCTTCGGCATTACCTGCCACTTGGAGTATTACGACACTGCAGTATTGAGTGGCATCGTGAAGCGTTCGGCTCGCATTATCGACATATCGATTGATGACAATGCGGCTTGGGAGGTTGCACTGCGTTCACGCGGTACGCCCCGTATTGCCAATGCTCTGTTGCGTCGTGTGAGAGATTTTGCAATGGTAAAGGGCGAGGGACACATTGACCTTGAGATTACACGTTTTGCCCTTAAGGCGCTAAACATCGATTCGAGAGGTCTGGACCAGATGGACAACAAGATTCTCGCCACGATTATCGAGAAATTCAAGGGTGGCCCTGTAGGTCTGAATACCATTGCGACTGCCGTAGGCGAGGAGGCAGGAACGATAGAGGACGTTTATGAGCCATTCCTCATTAAGGAGGGATTCATCAAGCGCACTCCACGTGGTCGTGAGGCTACCGAGTTGGCATACCGTCACTTGGGATTCACACCCGACAACGGTGGCGAGGGGTTGTTATTTTAATATATTATGCTGTCATTCCGAAGGAGCATAGCGACTGTGGGAATCTCCAACGTTCCTCGATGTAGGAGATTGCCACGTCGGACTAAAGCCCTCCTCGCAATGACATAACAATAATAACTATTCTTCTTAAATTGACTAACTAAAAACTACACTGAATATGAAAAAACTTACAATGATGGTCTGTGCTCTGATTTTGGCGGGTACAGCGTTGGCACAAAGCCCAAAGGGCGAGCCTGTAATTCCCGTATATCCTAAATTGCTGGATGAGGGCTCATTCTCGATGATTATGGTCCCCGACCCACAGAGTTACACGAAGTTTGCAGCCAATCAGCCTCTGTTTGATTTGCAGACGGCTTGGATTGCGCAGAACATCAACCGATTGAACATCAAGGCCGCGCTTTTTACGGGTGATATGGTAGAGCATAATGGCAAGCAGATTTCATATCCTCTTCCGAACGCCTACAATGGCGACCAGACTGGCCGTCAGCAGTGGGAGGCTGTATCGAGAGCGTTGAGCCGTTTGGATAACCGCTTGCCTTATGTTGTAGCACAGGGTAATCACGACATCGGCCACATCACGGCTACCGACCGCCACTCATTGGCACCAGAGTTCATCCGCCCCGAAAGAAATATTAAGTTTGAGAAGTGCTTGGTATCTACTTGCCCTAATTGGGAGGGTGTACACACTATGGAGAACTCGGCTTACGAATTCATCGATGAGGCGTGGGGTAAGATTTTGGTTATCACATTTGAGTTTGCTCCGCGTGACGAGGCTGTCGAGTGGGCAAAGCAACTCACCGAGTCAGAGGCATACAAGGACCACAAGGTAATAATCCTCACTCACTCTTGGTTAGATACTGCGGGTAATCGCATTGCCAAAGAGGGTTACACACTATCGCCTTGCAACTGGGCAGAGGCCGTATGGCAGAAGTTGGTATATCCGTCAAAGAATATCTGCTTGGTTTTGTGTGGTCACACTGGTGCCGCTCCGAAGATTGACGGCGACGTAGCAAAGACTAACTTTAAGCCCACATCTTCATATCGCGTTGATAAGGCTGCCGATGGTCGCAACATCCCGCAGATGATGTTTAACTCGCAGCAGGGTGACGGCGACTGGAACGGTAATGGTGGTGACTGCTGGTTGCGCATTCTGGAGTTCAAGCCCGACGGCAAGACAATCAGCGTACGCACATTCTCACCTATGTTCGCGCTCTCTAAACTGACACAGCACTTGGCTTGGCGCACAGCAGAGTACGACCAATATGATATTGTGATTGAGTAAAGAGGATTCATTAGATACGAAAGAGGTTGTCCAACAAGTCAAGTTGAGACAACCTCTTTTGCTTGGAATTGTATAACAAGAGGGATTTTTAGGCCTGCGATGCTCGAAAAAGCGCAGTTTACTCAGCGTAAATGAGCATTTTGAGAGCAAGCATAACGCAGAAATCACCTTGTTAGACAATTTCATTTAGAAGGTGAATCCGAGATTAAGACCCGTTGATGTTTCGGTATGGAGGAATCCATATTCACCATTGAATGCAAAATCAAATTCAAGGGCAAGGCGGAATCGCCATATCTGTACTCCTACTCTGGGACCTAAAACGCCAAAGATTCCTGTATCAGTATAGTCAACAGACGTATCTTCAATCAACATTCCAGTACCTAATCCAACACCAATATATGGACTAACCAATCTATTCGGGCACACATTATAATCTGCGACAGCCTTGAGGCCAATCTGATTATATACTATTCCCCATTGGGGAGCATCACCCCAAAAGGCCGATTTACCCGTGCTATGGTCATACGAAAGTTGTGCACCAAAATCTATCTTATCGGTAAAATCGTACCGATATTCAAAGAATGCACCAGGAGCAAAACCTCGACTTGGACCTCCATCGGCTCCGAGTATTCCATAGACGTTCAAACCTACTCCAATTTCGTAGTTGTGCTTATCGTTATTTTGCGCAAATGATGATACGCTAACAAGTAGCAATGCCATCAAAACAGTTAATCGTTTCATAAATTAAGATTTAAGTGGGGGGGGTAAACAAATTGCTAAAAATTGCATTGCTCTTAGAACAATGCCTTGAACTCGTCAAGTGGCATCTTCTCGACGATACACTCGCCGATGGCACGGGGGAATACGGCATTAATAAAATTGCCTTCGCTCTTCTTATCCTTAGATATGGCCTTCAACATCTGACTCATAGCAATGGGCGATTCCAAACAGAAACCGGCTCGCTGAAGAAGATTTTGGATGCGCTCATTATCGCTCTGCGCTAAAATACCACCCTTAACTGCAACCTCGGCAATAAGCGACAAGCCTACGGCCACAGCCTCGCCGTGATTCATCTTCGAAGATGTCTTCTCGATGGCGTGAGCCAACGTATGGCCCAGATTCAGCAGACGTCTGTCGCCCGTCTCACACTCATCACGCTCGACGATAGAAGCCTTGACACTAATGGCACGATATACAATCTGTTGCAGAAGTGTAGTATCACGCTGCAAAGTTGAAAAATCTGCATTCTCGAGCATCTCGAACAACTCCTTATCGGCAATGATACCCGACTTGATGATTTCAGCCAATCCCGAACGGAACTCACGCACAGGAAGGGTACGCAACAAATTTACGTCGCAGATAACGAATCGAGGCTGACGGAATGTGCCGACCATATTTTTATAACCATCTACATTTACGCCATTCTTGCCTCCAACGCTGGCATCAACCTGACCGAGCAATGTAGTCGAAACAAAGCCGAACTCAACACCACGCATATAAGTAGCCGCAGCAAAGCCTGCAATATCGGTCACGATACCTCCGCCTATGCCCAAAATAAATGTAGAGCGGTCAGCGCCCAACTCTATCAGGCGGCGGTAGATTGTGTCAATGGTAAGTAACGTCTTGCTTGACTCACCCAGACCTATGAGGATATGGTCAAAAGGCTCTAGCATAGAGTGATAGTAGCGGTCAAGATTGGTATCTGAGATAACAATAACACGCTTATCAGGCAGCAAACGCGGCAACAAATCAGCCACACTACCAACACACACTTCGCTATAATCTTTTACCTTTATACTGAAATCCATAACCACATTATATTGAATAGGAGAACAAAAGTAGAACATTTTAACGATAAATTATTAACTTTGCACCATTAATTTCAATTACTATGCAAAAAATTCGCAACATCGCAATAATTGCGCACGTTGACCACGGCAAGACGACACTGGTCGATAAGATGATTCTCGCAGGACATCTGCTTCGCACCGAGACCAATACGGGAGACCTGATTATGGATAATAACGACCTGGAGCGTGAGCGCGGTATCACAATCCTGTCGAAGAACGTATCGGTAATATACAAGGATTACAAAATCAACATTATCGACACCCCGGGCCACGCCGACTTTGGTGGCGAGGTGGAGCGAGTGTTGAATATGTGTGACGGAGTGTTGCTGTTGGTGGATGCCTTTGAGGGCACAATGCCGCAGACACGTTTCGTATTGCAGAAGGCGCTCTCGTTGGGTAAGAAACCCATAGTCGTAATTAACAAGGTGGATAAGCCAAACTGCCGTCCCGAAGTGGTGAATGAGCAGGTATTCGACCTGATGTTCTCGCTGGATGCTACCGAGGAGCAGTTGGATTACAAAACAATATATGGTTCTGCTAAGCAGGGCTGGATGTCACACATCTGGAACGAGCCGACAGACTCTATCGCTCCTCTGCTGGATGCCATTATCGACGAGATTCCTGCGCCCGAAGTGGTTGAGGGCACACCACAGATGCTCGTCACTTCGTTGGAGTATTCACCCTATGTAGGTCGTATCGCAGTAGGTAAACTCACACGCGGTGTGTTGCGTGCTGGTCAGAACGTAACACTTGCAAAGCGCGACGGCGAGACTATGATAAAGACTCGAATCAAGGAGTTGATGGTATTTGACGGCCTGGGCAAGAAGAAGGTTGAGCAGGTAGAGTGTGGTGAAATCTGCGCTATGGTAGGAATCGAGGGCTTCGAAATTGGTGACACAATTTGCGACTACGAGAATCCCGAGCCGCTGCCCCCTATCGCTATTGATGAGCCTACGATGTCAATGTTGTTTACAATCAACAACTCGCCATTCTTTGGTCGCGACGGTAAATTCGTAACATCACGCCACTTGAAGGAGCGTTTGGACCGAGAGTTGGAGCGCAACCTTGCTCTTAGAGTAGAGCCGGGATTGAATGCCGATTCATTTGTAGTATTTGGCCGAGGAGTGTTGCACCTCTCGGTATTGGTAGAAACTATGCGTCGTGAGGGTTATGAGTTGCAGGTAGGACAGCCCAAAGTTATCATCAAGGAGATTGACGGCGTAAAGTGCGAGCCTGTTGAGGAGATGACTGTAGATTGTCCCGATGAATGTGCAGGAACAGTTATCGAGATGGTAACAAAGCGCAAGGGCAACCTTACGAATATGAATTCTGACGGAGAGCGTACACGCTTGGAGTTCTTGGTGCCGTCGAGAGGTATCATCGGTCTGCGTTCATCGATGTTGACCGCTACGGCAGGTGAGGCTATTATGACTCACCGCTTGAAGGATTTCGAGCCCTGGATGGGTGAGATTGAGATGCGTACAAACGGCTCTTTGATTGCTTCGGAGACTGGCACAGCATACGCATATTCGATTGACAAATTGCAGGATAGAGGTCGTTTCTTTATCTCGCCTATGGATGAGGTATATTGCGGTCAGGTTGTGGGCGAAAGCACACGCTCGGGCGATATCACCATCAACGTAACAAAGGCAAAGCAACTTACCAATATGCGTGCTTCGGGAGCCGATGACAAGGCCGTTATCGTACCACCAAAGGTATTCTCATTGGAGGAGGCTTTGGAGTATATCAAGGCTGACGAGTACGTAGAGGTTACACCAAAGGCTATGCGCCTAAGAAAGATTCTTTTGAATGAGGTGGACCGTAAGCGTGCAGCAAAGCAGGAGTAACGAAGGTTAAGTTTATAACTTAAAAATACGAAATAAGGTTGTCAGGCAAAGGTGTCAGGCAACCTTATTTGTTTGCAAAAGGCAAAATATGTGTTAAAAAATTAACAAATAATGCCGTTTGGGTTACTTTTATCGGTTTTTATAGCGTTTTTTTGACTTTTTTTGATAATTTTGCAACGATTATCAACCGATTAAGATGCATAAATTTGATTATATAATCGTCGGTAGCGGACTTGCTGGATTGTATGCAGCCTACAAGGCTTCGTTCAAGGGCAATGTGGCCGTTATCACAAAATCTCTCATAAGAGAGAGCAACTCGTTTAATGCGCAGGGCGGAATAGCCGTTGTGACGGCTGGCGACGATGACCCGCAGATTCACAAGTCAGACACACTGATTGCAGGTCGTGGCCTGTGCGAAGAGGAGGCTGTTGACATTTTGGTAAACGACGGCCCTGACCGTATCGCAGAAATCATTGCCGACGGTATGAAGTTCGATACCGAGGGTGGAGCATTAGCTCTGGGCTTGGAAGGCGGCCACCACAAGCGTCGTATCTTGCACGCTGGCGGTGACTCTACTGGCAAATGGATTACGGAGTTCGTTATTTCGAAGGTAAATCAACAAGAGAACATTGAGGTTTTCGAGAATACTACCCTACTCGATTTATTGATTGAGGATGGAGTATGCTATGGCGTTAGATGCTGGAGCGAGAACGAGAAGTTGCAAGCAACGGAGTCAAAAGCAGAGAACGGTAGCGAGGTATTGCTATTTGCCAACCACGTTTTCCTCACATCGGGCGGAACATCAGCTATTTTTGCCCGCACAACAAACCCCGAGACTACTGTAGGTGATGGATTAGCCATAGCCTACAATGCTGGTTGCCGAATTGTGGATATGGAGTTTATTCAATTCCACCCCTCGGCGTTATATCAAAAAGATTCACCTAAAGCGATACTCATTAGCGAGGCTGTTCGTGGCGAGGGTGCACACCTTTTGGACAAGCGTGGCAAGCGTTTTATGGTACCTATTCACGAGTTGGCTGAGTTGGCTCCACGTGACATTGTTGCCCGCTCGATATTCAAGCAGATGATAAAGGATGATGTGCAACACGTTACACTGTCGTTGCGTCATCTTAATCGCGAAAAGATACTGAAACGATTCCCTGGAATATATGCCAAGTGTCAGGAGTATGGACACGACCTCACGCAAGAGATTCCCGTAGCACCTGCAGCACACTATACTGTTGGTGGTATCGCATCAAACCACAACGGAAGAACTGACATCGAGCGTCTGTATGTGTGCGGTGAGATTGCAGCAACAGGTATTATGGGTGCAAACCGTTTGGCGTCGAACTCTCTCATCGAGTGTTTGGTATTTGCCAACCGCGCCGTTGAGGACTCGGTTACTGTAGGCAAGACAGACAAAACACCCGCCTTTGACAAAAAATTCTGCCGCGAAAAGACGAATAGAGAGGCTTACATCGCTCTCAAGAGTGAAGTGTCTAACATAATGAACCGCTATGCGGGCATTATCCGTAGCGAAGAGGGACTTACGGAGGGACTCAACAGAATAAACAATCTAAAACTCAGCCTCGAGGCGGGAGCAGAGACTCGCGAGAATGGCCAGAGAGAGTTCTTCGAGGAGGCTTCACGCCGACTGCTAACGGTAGCAACGCTGATTATGACGCCTGCGCTTATGCGTAAGGAGAGCCGCGGCGGACACTACCGCGAGGATTACGCTTGCGCAGACGAGAACTACGCTGTACACTCTATTCAGCAGAAGGGCAAGGAGTTTATGACAGCAGAGGTTAATGCCGACTGCTTTGACTTTTAACAGATAACAATTTTACGCTTCAATATATGCAATACGAAAACTTAATCAAGAAGTTAATCGACCTCGGTATCGAGGAGGATATCAACACGGGTGACGTGACTACAGACTCTATTATTCCCGCTACGATGAATGCCGTAGCAACAATGACGGCAAAGCAGGAAGGTGTAATATCTGGTTTGGAGATTGTAAAGATGGTTTACGATTATTTCCAGAAGGATGTAGTATTCACAGCCTACTTCAATGATGGCGACAGTGTAAAGAAGGGCGATGTAATCCTTAAGATTGAGGCTACATACCCCACCCTGTTGCGCGGAGAGCGTCTTTCGCTCAACATCTTCCAGCGTATGTGCGGTATCGCAACCGAGACTGCTCGTTACGTCAAGGAGTTGGTAGGCACTTCTACCGAGTTGCTCGACACTCGCAAAACGGCACCTGGTTTGAGAGTATTGGATAAGATGGCTGTAAAGCACGGCGGCGGTACAAACCATCGTATGGGATTGTACGATATGGCTATGATTAAGGATAACCACATCAAGATGGCTGGTGGCATCACTAAAGCCGTAGAGCAGGTGCGTGCCAACATCACACCCGAGATTAAGATTGAGGTGGAGACAACAAACCTCGACGAGGTTAAGGAGGCTATCGCTGCTGGCGCCGACATCATTATGTTGGACAATATGGACAACGCCACAATGACCGAGGCTGTAGAGATTATCAAGGCCGCAGACAAGGGTATCAAGACCGAGGCATCGGGTAATATGAACATCCCCCGATTGAAGGAGGTTGCCGCTACAGGCGTTGATTTCATCAGCGTTGGCGCTTTGACACACACTGTCAAGGCTATGGATATTAGTATGAACATTCAAGTTGAATAATTTTCACACGATGGGTATGGCTACTCACGAAGAACTTTTCAAGCGCATAGAGCAACTTAAAAAAGAGAAGAACGCCGTAATATTGGCTCACTACTACACCCGTGACGAGGTGCAGCAGGTAGCCGACTTCCTGGGCGACTCGTTAGCATTGTCGGTCAAGGCCCGAGACATCGACGCCAAGATTATATTGTTTGCAGGTGTGAACTTTATGGCCGAGACAGCCAAAGTGCTTTCGCCCGACAAGAAGGTGTTGATTCCCGTACCCGAGGCGGGTTGTTCGTTGGCCGAGTCGTGCGATGCCGCAGAGTTTGCAAAATTCAAGGCGCAATATCCCGACCACAAGGTTGTATCGTATGTAAATACTTCGGTCGGCGTCAAGGCCCTCACCGATGTATGCTGTACATCATCCAACGCATTGCAGGTGGTAGAGAGCATACCGAGCGAGCAACCCATAATCTTTGCCCCCGACAGAAACTTGGGCGCATATATTCAGAAACTTACGGGCCGCGATAATATGGTAATATGGGATGGTGCCTGCACCGTTCACGAGGAGTTTTCGTTGGAGAAGATTCTGGAACTCAAGAAGCAGCACCCCGAGGCTAAGATTGTAGTACACCCCGAGTGCAAAGCATATATTGCAGAGGTAGCCGATTACGTAGGCTCTACGGCAGGTATTTTGACCTACTGCGGCGAGGTGGATGCAGAGGAATTTATCGTCGTTACTGAGGCTGGTATCTTGGCCGAGATGCGCAAGCAGTATCCCAACAAGACCTTTATTCCTGCGCCTCCTATGGACTCAACTTGCGGATGCAACGAGTGCCGTTATATGAAGATGGTAACCCTCGAAAATATAGTCGCTTGCCTGGAGGCCGAGAGTCCCGAAGTCGTTCTCGACGAGCAGACGCGCAAGGCTGCCGAGAGGTCTATCGTCAATATGGTGAATATAAAGTAGAGAGTAAACGATAATAGAATGAGGTTGTCCAACAAATCAAGTTGAGACAACCTCATTCTTATTTTACTTGAAGTTGTATATTTAGAATATATAAGATGCTCCGACATAGAAATTACGATTATTCATCGTCGAGTCATCATCTTGCGCGATATTAATCAAGCCCCAATCATAACCAACAAAGATGCGGTAGTGGTCAAAGAGGCGCACACCTCCACGCAGGCCCAACCCAAAGTCGAATCTTTTAAGGCCGTCAGATGCGAAACTATCGGGTTTGGTAGATTCGTCAGCCATAGTAACCTTATCGGTACCCCACATTCCAACTGCGACATACGGACCAAACGAGCCGAACAGACTAACATTGCCCGAAGAGCCTAAATCGTAACGATAACCGATGTGCATAGGAATCTCGAGATAGTAAGGGCGTGAAGTCCAATCGACATTAACATCGCCTACCGACGTGGACATTTTGGCACCTTTGGCGCTAATCAACGCCCCTGTATCGAAGTAGAAGCCGTCATAGATAAACGGAGCATCAATCTCCATCTCAATTCCCGCCTTAAAACCTATGCGAGAATCGGTGTCAAATGAGAGTCCATCGGTACTCATAGAGTAGTTGGCTACATTCATAGCGCCCATAACTCCAAATCGCAACTCCTGAGCAAAAGAGTTCACCGCAAAAGCAAATGTGGCAAAAGAGAGTAGTGATAAAAACTTTTTCATAACATCTGTGTTTAATTAAACTTTCACAGATACTTGATACAAAAAAGATGCGAAAGCCACTCGCTCTCGCATCTTTTATTCAAAAAATCCTCTTATGATTGTCGGGACGTATGCCTATACGCATATTCAAATCAGCCTCTTTATCCTCGACAATAACCGAAGCAAAGGAATTAGAACATATAGGCTGTACCGATATAGAAATTAAACGGACGCAACTTAGCATTACCCTCGCCATCCACAGTACTCTTGGCAATATTAAGCATACTGTGCTCAAATCCGAGGAAAATCTGCCACTGATTCCACAACTCGACACCAGCAGTGTAATTAAGACCAAAGTCAAAACGCTTGTAACCCTCGCCGAAGATATCAGTCTTAACCTTTGCTCCGTCACCCTTCAACACATTTTTACCCAAAAGACCTACTCCGAAATAAGGACCTATGCCTGCAAGGATATTGATAGAAGGAGCAACATTGAAACTATAGCCGAAATTAAGCGGCAACTCCAAATAGCCCAGATTTTGGTGAACTCCCGACCAGCGACCACCTTTGAGCGAGTAAAGCAAACGAGCATCGGCATAAAAACCATCTGCTACAACTGAGCTCAAACTCAACTCTGCCTTAACACCGGCATTAAAACCGAGATAGGTATCCGATGAACTAACCGAGCTATGCATATTAGCGAAATTCACACCGCCTGTAATACCATAACGTATCTCCTGTGCAGAGAGATTAAACGTAGCCAACAAGGCTACTATCAATACTAATAACTTTTTCATCCGTATCTAGTTTTTACATATTCACGAAAACAAAAATAGTATTTTTTTTGATAGATACAAAATATAAGAGTGAAACAAAATAGAATATCGTGACTAATTTTCTCAATTAAACCATTTTAATTCGTATATTTGCAAATAAAATTTTCAAACAATGACTCGTATTATCTCTCCCTCGATGTTGTCGGCAGATTTCGGCAACCTCGAACGTGATACAAAAATGATTGACCGCAGTGCTGCGGAGTGGGTACACATTGATGTTATGGATGGTGTTTTTGTGCCTAACATCTCATTTGGATTCCCCGTAATGAAGCCTATACGCAAGGCCACTAACAAGGTGCTGGACGTGCACTTGATGATTGTAGAGCCTGAGAAATATGTACGTCGCTTTATCGAGGCTGGTGCCGATTACGTCACATTTCACTATGAGGCTACAGAAGACATCGATGGTTGCATCGCCGCCATACGCGAGGCGGGAGCAAAGGTAGGTATCTCCATCAAGCCCGCTACTCCGACTTCTGTATTGAAGGATATCTTAGGCAAGGTCGATTTGGTGTTGGTGATGAGCGTTGAGCCTGGTTTCGGAGGTCAATCATTCATTGATGGCTCGTTGGATAAAATTCGCGAGTTAGCCCAGATGCGAAAGGAGCAGGGCGTAGAGTTTTTGATTGAGGTTGATGGTGGTATTTCGGCAAAGAATGCAGCAGATGTATTTAATGCTGGTGCCGAGGCTGTAGTTGCAGGTAGCGCAGTATTTGGTGCCGCAGACCCCGAGGCCGAGATTGTAAATATGTTGAATGCCTAAAGGCTTTATTGCTTAAGAAGGTGATTTCATTAGATAACTTAACCGTCAGTTACGGAGGCTGGACTCTTTTTGACGGCATATCATTCCTCATAAACGAAAAGGACCGCATAGGTCTTGTCGGCAAAAATGGCGCTGGCAAGACAACTTTGTTGCGCATTATTATGGGCGAGCAACAGCCGACAGAGGGTGCCGTTACAATCAATGGCGAGTGCACGATTGGCTATCTGCCGCAGCAGATGCGTGTTGCTGACACAACTACTCTAAAGGCCGAGACCGAGAAGGCATTTGATGAGGTTTTGCGTTTGGAGGCCGAGAGCGAGTCACTCACTAATGAGATTGCCGAGCGTACAGACTACGAGTCGGAGGAGTATGCTGCGTTGCTTCAGCGACTGAACGAAGTACAGGACCGCTACCACATCCTGGGCGGAGATACTCGCGAAGCCGACATAGAGAAGACTCTGCTCGGTTTAGGATTCAAGCGCGAAGATTTCTCACGTGCTACAAGTGAGTTTTCGGGAGGTTGGCGTATGCGTATCGAGTTGGCCAAACTGCTTTTGCGCCGCCCTTCGATTTTCCTGCTCGACGAGCCTACGAATCACCTAGACATCGAGAGTATTCAGTGGCTGGAGGAGTATCTCAAGAACTATAATGGTGCAGTGTTGCTAATCTCACACGACCGCGCATTTTTGGACAATGTGACTACTCGTACCGTAGAACTTTCGTTGGGCCACATATACGATTATAAAGTACCATACTCTAAATTTGTCGAGTTACGTGCCGAGCGTCGTGCCCAGCAGATGGCCGCATACGAGAATCAGCAGCGCTTGATAGAGAAGACCGAGGAGTTTATTGAGAAATTCCGTTATAAGCCTACCAAAAGTAATCAGGTACAGTCGCGTATCAAGCAACTCGAGAAACTCGACCGCATAGAGGTCGAAGAGGAGGACTTGGCTACGCTTAATATAAAGTTCCCGCCCGCACCACGTTCTGGACAGATTGTGGCAGAGATTAAGGAGGTGGGTAAGGCCTTCGGCGAGAAACGAATATTCTCGGATGCCAACTTTACCATCGAGCGCGGCCAGAAGATTGCACTCGTAGGACGCAATGGCGAGGGTAAGACCACAATGGCGCGTATGATTATCGGCGAGTTGGCGCAAACAGAGGGTACAATAAAGATTGGTGCAAATGTCAATATAGGATACTACGCACAGAATCAAGATGACTTGATGGATGGCGAATTTACGGTATTCGATACTTTGGACCGAGTTGCTACGGGAGATATTCGTACACGTCTGCGCGATATTTTGGGTGCATTCCTGTTCCGAGGAGAGGATATAGACAAGAAGGTAAAGGTATTGTCGGGAGGCGAACGCTCTCGCTTGGCTATGGCCCGACTGATGCTGGAGCCATATAACCTTTTGGTATTGGATGAGCCTACCAACCATATGGATATGCGCTCAAAGGATATTCTAAAACGTGCCATACAGAAGTATGATGGAACAGTAATCGTCGTATCGCACGACCGAGACTTCCTCGATGGAATGGTAGATAGAATATACGAGTTCCGTGATAGTGGCGTTAAGGAGTATCTGGGTGGCATATACTACTTCCTCGAGAAGCGCAAGGTGGAGTCATTGCAAGAGATTGAGCGAAGAGATACACCCGTGACTCAACCTTCGGCAGACAAAGGCTCTTCGCAAGGAAAACTATCATACGAGCAGAAGAAGGAACAGGAGAAACTAATTCGCAAACTCCGCAAGGCCGTAGAGAGCATAGAAGAGGAGTTGGCCGCAACAGAGAGCCACATTGCAGAATATGATGCAAAGTTCGCTGTAGCAACAGAGTACAACGAGGCCGACTACATTGAGTATAACAAACTCAAGGAGAGTTATGACCACCTGATGCACGAATGGGAAAAGGCATCGTATGAATTGGAGATAACAGAGAATCAATAAACAAACCATATATGGCAAACGATATTGTATTTGGCATACGTCCCGTAGCCGAGGCTATACAGACAGGCAAACAGATTGAGAAACTCTACATCCGCAAGGGTGCCGAGGGACAACTAATGACCGAGTTGCGAGACTTGGCTTTCCGCCACCGCATACGCATACAGGAGGTTCCTGTCGAGAAACTGAACAGATTGACTCGGCTGAATCATCAGGGTGTTGTGGCACAGATAGCCCCCATAGAATATGTTGAGTTGAACGATATTTTGGAGCGTGTACCCGAAGACGAGACTCCGCTCGTAGTATTGTTTGACGGCGTGACGGATGTTCGTAACTTTGGCGCAATCGCCCGCTCAGCAGAGTGTGCTGGTGCACACGGTTTGATTACACCGCTAAAGAACTCTGCCCCTGTAAATTCGGAGGCTATGCGTTCATCGGCTGGTGCATTGAGCCGTATCCCCGTATGTCGTGTAGGCTCACTGCGTAACACAGTCAAGGCTCTGCAAGCAGAGGGTTTCCAATGTGTAGCCGCGACAGAGAAGAGTAATAAATTAATCTACGATGCCGACTTCAGCAAGCCTACTGTAATCGTAATGGGAGCAGAGGATACAGGAATCTCGAAAGAGTTACTTAAACTCTGCGACGAGCAGTTGGCTATACCTATGATTGGTGCTATCGAGTCATTGAACGTATCGGCAGCCGCAGCGGTAATGCTTTTTGAGGTTGTACGTCAGCGCATTGGCGAATAATTCAGCAATGAAAGAGATATTGAGGGATGATGTCGTGGGCGACGTTACGATTTGCTGTACACGCCGCTCAAGACGAATCTCGTTATCGATAAAGCCCTCGGGCGAAGTTCGCCTATCATTTCCGCCCTATGCCTCACGCGCAAGGGCATTGGATTTTTTACATTCACGCCGAGATTGGATTCTAGCCACCAAAGAAAAGTTCGCTCACAGAGCCATAGACGGCAAGAGCGCCGCACACATCACGCCCGAAGAGATAGAGCAACTGCGAGCCGCAGCAAAGGCCACCCTACCCCACCGTGTGGCAGAATTGGCTACGCGACACAATCTAAAATATGGAAAGGTAAGTATTCGCGCATCACGCTCGAAATGGGGTTCGTGTTCGGCCGTAGGCAACATATCGCTATCGTTATATCTGATGATTCTGCCCGAACACTTGCGTGACTATGTCATTTTGCACGAATTGGCGCACACAGTACATCACAACCACTCTCCGAGATTTCACGCATTGGTAAATAGTCTAACCGATGGACAGGAAAAGGCACTCGCCCGTGAATTAAAAGAGTATTCGACAAGATAAAAAGGGGTTAGAGAATCAATGTATAGCAACACTCTATACAATAAGATAGTATTTTACAAAATCTTCTGCATCAGGATTTCATCGATTGCACCATCCGCCGTAAGTAGCCACTCACGTCTGCGGCCACACTCCACAAAACCTACCCCACTAAAAAGATTGATGCTGGCCTCATTGTCAGCCCCGATGCTACACCACAACTGATGCATATGCAGCACTTCTTTAACATAAGTAGCCAACGCACACAGAGCATCTTTGGCATACCCTGCATTACGATATTCAGCCGAAATTACCACGCCTACTCCAGCCCTGAGATTCTGCGGGTCAAAATCATATAGGTCTATCGCTCCGACAGCCTTCGCTACGCCATCCACATCGGCCTCAACAACGAAACGTTGCTGACGCGAAGCATAAATGTCGTATTGTTGCTCATCGATAAAACGCATAAGCGAATGGCGAGAAAACGGAGCCATAGTTCCGCTTACTCGCCATAAGTCAGTATCATTCTCCCAACTATACATCACGTCAATATCTTGCGGCTCCAATGCGCGCAGACGGCAAATCTTACCTTCGATGTTCATAGTGGGTGAAAAATCAAATATTACAATCCGATAATCTTGTTGTGGATAAGCATCGCCACACCCCACGCACAAGCATTCTCCGACATCTTAGACTGACGGAACTTGGTATCCTTGTAAACGAGATTGAGCGAATACTTGTTGGTAGATGACTTCAACGGCAACATAATGTAGTCGCCCGCAGCCGCAAGATTACCACCCACGATAATAGTCTCGGGGTTGAACGTATTGATAAGGAAGGCTACGGCCTTACCCAACTTCTCACCCACCTCCTCGATAAGTTCGATAGAGAGGTTATCGTCATTCTGCGCTGCCGCGATGATATCGTTGATGTGAATCTGCTCACCTCGGTCATACTTCTCGCGCAGGATAGTGTTTACACCACTCTTGATTAACTTGATAATCTTCTCCTCGATAGCGATACCCGACACCTCGGTCTCCAAGCAACCCTTCTTACCACAGGCACAGATAGTCTCGTTATCAAAGAATGGGATGTGACCGAACTCACCCGCAAAACCATTCTTGCCGTAATAGAGTTTGCCGTCGATGACGATACCGATAGCGACACCACGTCCCAAATGGAGATAGATGATATCGTTCTCCTCCTTCGAACGACTGCAATTATACTCGGCATAGCAACGTGCACGGGTATCGTTTTCAAGCAATACACGAATCTTGGTACGCTCCTGAATAATATCGCGCAAAGACTCCTCGCTCGATGTGAAGTACATATAACTGCGGCCCGTCTCGGGATTTACACGACCAACGATAGATACGCCAAGTCCCAAAATCTTACCTCGGTCGATTCCGCAGGTAGAGATAAACTCCTCGATATTGTTACATATCTTCTCCAAGCACTGTTGGCGGTTCTGCAACTCGAAACTGTTATCGACAACCTCTTTGATGATGTTGTTATGCAAGTCGGTAATAACGTATGTCATATTATCACGGCCCACGTTCACACCCACGAAATAGATAGCCGAATTAGCCAAACCAAATACATTGGGGCGGCGACCACCAGGAGTCTCGACCTTACCCAAATCGTTTACGATATTCTCATCGATGAGTTCCTGCACCAATTTAGTTATTGTCGGCACACTGATATGCAACTCCTTAGTCAATTCGGCAAGCGTCGATTCGCCATTAACTGCCATATAGGCAATAATGTTACGCTTTATAATATTGTTCTTATGAGCAATACCTTTGATGTTGTCGCTCGGCTGGATGTTAAAAAATTCAGTAAGTGATGACATAACTACAAGTATTTGAAGGTTAAATTATTTTAATTAATCTCTTTGCAAATATAAACATTATTATTGATACGGGCAATTATTATTTAATTATTTTAACAAATTTTATAAAAAATAGTCTATCTCGCAACCTTTGTGTTTACAACACCACTCTCCCGCCAAACAAAAACCGCATACGCTCAACGGCATATACGGTTTTATATCAAAGTCTATTCTAATCCACTGTGCTACTCCACATCAGCACGTGAGGTCACCTGCGCATCCGCCGACACCTTCTTGATAAGTCCTTGCAGAACATTGCCAGGACCTAACTCATCGAAGCACATTACGCCATCTGCAAGCATATTCTTCACTATCTGTGTCCAACGCACAGGAGCCGTAAGTTGTGCTATAAGGTTTTGCTTAATCTCATCGGGCGAGGTGTGTGGCTGGGCATCGACATTCTGATAGATGGGGCAACGGGGAGTATGGAACTCAACCTCCTCAATCGCAGCCTGCAACTCTGCACGGGCAGCCTCCATAAGTGGTGAGTGGAATGCACCGCCGACGGGCAGACGCAGAGCACGTTTTGCTCCTGCCTCCTTCAACTTGGCACAAGCCTCGTCAACAGTCTCATCTGTACCCGAAATAACAAGTTGCCCAGGACAGTTATAGTTTGCAGCCACGACTACGCCTTCAATCGAAGAGCATATCTGCTCGACCTGCTCATCCTCCATAGACAATATTGCAGCCATACCTCCAGGAGTATTCTCACAACACTGCTGCATAGCCATAGCACGTTTTGCCACAAGGCGCAGACCATCCTCAAACGACAGAACACCCGCTGCTACCAGTGCCGAGAACTCACCCAACGAGTGGCCCGCTACGGCATCGGGCTTAATATCCAGCACTTTTGCCAATACTACCGAATGGAGGAATACGGCGGGCTGTGTTACCTTTGTCTGCTTGAGTTCGTCAGCAGAGCCCTCAAACATAATATCTGTGATACGGAAGCCGAGAATATTGTTAGCCTGCTCAAAAAGTGCTTTGGCCTGCTCGTTATTTTCATAAAGGTTTTTTCCCATTCCCGAGAACTGCGCTCCTTGGCCTGGGAAAACATACGCGTGTTTCATATTTATAATTTTACTTTTTCAAGAGTCCGCGACAAACTCTACTATTAAAATTTTGTTGGGCAAAGTTAAACGCAATAATAGAATTTTGCAACACGCACGTGATGAATGGGGCATAATTGTGGCGTAATGCTCCATAATTTGGGGTAAATATTTGCAAACACGATGGCGAAATAGTATATTTGTAAATGTGTAAAATTGCAACCCCAAAACTTTAACCGCAATTTAGAACATAATAATAATATTTTACCAAAACTATTTTTCTATGAAAAAAATTACTTTCCTAATTCTTGCAGCCTTTGCCGTTGTATTTGGCGCACAGGCACAGGAGGCATTGTGGAGCAGAGCAAATGTCGTTTCTCCACAGATTAACGAAGACAACAGCGTAACATTCCGCCTGATGGCTCCCCAGGCACAGAAGGTAGCCGTTACGGGCGATTTCACCACAACCGAGGGTAAGGACATCCGCTACGGCGAGATGAGTAAGAACGACAAGGGTGTTTGGGAGTTCACTACACCTCCTTTGCGCTCGGAGTTGTACAGTTACAGTTTCGTTATGGACGGTGTGGTTATTCGTGACCCCTCTAACGTCTATATGAATCGTGACGTAGCATCGGTAACCAACATCTTTATCGTAAACGGCGACCGTGGTGACATCTACAAAGTTAATGATGTTCCTCACGGCAGCGTTAAGCGCAGCTGGTATCACAGTGCGACATTGGAGAAGGACCGCCGCGTGACTATCTACACGCCGGCAGGCTATGAGTCAGGCAAGGATAAGTATCCCGTACTTTACCTCTTGCACGGTGCTGGTGGCGACGAGGAGGCTTGGATTGCATTGGGTCGCACATCGCAGATTTTGGATAACCTTATCGCACAGGGCAAATGCGAGCCTATGATTGTTGTTATGACTAACGGTAACGCTTGGCAGCAGGCTGCTGCGGGCGAGTCGGCTGCGGGTATGACTACACCTTCGATGATGGGTGGTGGTCGTCGTGGCGGCAACTCGGGCGCACCCCAAAAGTCATTCGAGGATTCGTTTGGCGATGTAATCAAGTATGTTGAGGCTAACTACCGCGTCATCAAGAAGAAGGAGGGTCGCGCCGTTGCAGGTTTGTCAATGGGAGGTATGCACTCTGCTAACATTTCGCGTATGTATGCCAAGACTTTTGACTATGTAGGTTTGTTCTCGGCTGCATTGCCCAACACAAAGGACGAGGCTATCCAGGCTGGCATCAAGACACAGAAGGATAACGGTTTCAAACTATATTGGATTGCTTGCGGTACAACCGATTTCTTGTATCAGGCAAATTTGGGTTATATGAAGTACCTTGACTCAATCGACTTCCCCTACACTTATCGTGAGAGCGATGGTGGCCACATTTGGCGCAACTGGCGACTCTACTTGTCGGAGTTCGCACCGATGTTGTGGAAGTAAGAGTCAAACTCTAAAGCAAAACAAACCCCGCAGTCAGTTGATTGCGGGGTTTGCTGTTATCTTAAAGTTCCATTCTCATTGTGGCTTCGCGAAATAGCGCCCAATATATGATAACTTATTTCGTAATGGGTATATTTACTCTTATCAATCTCGCCGCCCATAACGTTTGCCTTTGTTTCGCACTGCCAACCAGCAGATTGAGAAGTAGCAGCGCGCGAAGAACGGTCAATCAATATACCATCCTTGCTATATGTGGCACTGACATAAAGGTCGTAATTATAAGCATCTATTCCAAAAACATTCTTTGCATATCCCGCGAGAGAGATACTGCGCTTTGACTGCTCCTGAACTGTCTCATTATGACGTGTGGTCCGAATATCACTATCCATAATGGCATACGAACCAATCCTGTCGAATATAAAATTGTGTTCGTCAGATACCGCCGCAATGGTCTTGACCGTACAACCATTTACCTCCCAACACAACTCCACAAGAGTAATCGCATCCTTATCGTTGGCAAATATATTTTCGATATGGGGTTTGATAATCTCTTTCGTTCTATTAAAACCAACATTGTCTATCTTATTGATTTTTCTATAGACTCCAGATGTCATCACATACACATCATAGTCCGTTGCGATAGGATTTACCACCATATATGAATCATCAGAATACCAACTATCAATCAGTTTTTCGAGTTGGGCCTCGCTACGGATTTTTCCTTGTACCTTATACGATTTGAGAGTTATGCCGCGACGAGTGTTTTGTTTGGCATTTTCGAGAGCCTCCTGCCAACTGAAAGCAGGCTCATTTGCGCAAACCGATGCTGGCAGTGCAAGCATCAGGCTCATTGCTAAAATTAATAACTTTTTCATAGTCGTAATAGTTTTGGTGAAATTTCGGTCGTTGCTAAATTAATAAGAAAAACAGCAAATTCCAAACGGAATTCGCTGTTTTTTATGGGGGGGGGAAATTCGGACACTTTTGTGTCAAAATAGAATATTTTATACCATTTCTTCACCAAATAGTGTTGCCGATGAGCAACCCGTAATACGACAACGTACATAGTCACCAACCTTATGGTCGCCTCGGTCGAATACTACAACCTTGTTTTGCGACGTACGGCCAAACAACTGCTCCTCGCTACGCTTTGATGTACCTTCAACAAGCACCTCAAACTCCTTGCCTACATCGCGCTTATTGCTCTGCTCCGAAAGGCGATTTTGCAGATTGATAATCTCGGTCAAGCGAGCCGTCTTGACATCCTCGGGTATATCGTCACCCAAATGACGCTGTGCAAATGTGCCAGGGCGCTCCGAGTATTTGAACATAAAGGCAAACTCATAGCCAACCTCCTCCATAAGTGAGAGCGTCAAACGGTGGTCCTCCTCGGTCTCGCCCGTAAATCCTGCGATAAGGTCGGTCGTGATGGCACAATCGGGCATATAACGACGTATTGCCGCCACTCTATCGAGATACCACTCGCGCGTATATTTACGATTCATCTTCTCGAGCATCACCGTAGAGCCCGATTGAGCAGGCAGGTGGATAGCGCGGCAGATGTTGGGCATCGAGGCCATAGTCTCCAACAACTTATCGCTCATATCCTTGGGGTGTGACGTAGCGAAACGCACACGAAGCAACGGAGAAATCTCGGCTACGGCCTTCAAGAGTGCAGGGAAATCGTAATCGCCCGTACGGTATGAGTTCACATTCTGGCCCAAAAGAGTAACTTCACGGTAGCCATTCTCAAAGAGAGTACGAGCCTCGGCGATGATTGTCTCGGCATCGCGGCTACGCTCACGGCCACGAGTATAAGGCACTACGCAATATGAGCAGAAATTGTTGCAACCACGCATAATAGCGATATAGGCACTCACGCCATTTCTATCCAAGCGCACAGGCTTAATCTCGGCATAGGTCTCCTCTGTAGAGAGCAGGGTGTTGACACCTTTACCTCCCGACTCGGCCTCACGCACCAAGCGTGGCAAATCACGGTAGGCATCAGGTCCCGCCACGATATCTACGGCCAATTCACCCTCCAAGAGTTGCTCCTTGAGGCGTTCGGCCATACAGCCTATAATACCGATTTTGAGCGCAGGATTCTTCTTGCGCAGACGACGCATATCGCTCAAACGGCCCCAAATGCGTTGCTCGGCATTGTCACGGATAGAGCAAGTGTTGATGAGAATTACATCGGCATCCTCTATTTTGTCGGTATAGAAGTAGCCCTCATTCTGCATAATAGAGATGACAATCTCCGAGTCGCCAACATTCATCTGGCAACCATAGGTCTCGATAAATATCTTGCGACCTTCGCCTGTGAGTGGTCGCAGGGTATTAGTATTAAGCATAATTCTTTAGTTACTCTAAAACACTATTGTTATCCGTAAACGACTTGAAGCCCTCACCATAGGTGTCGTAAGCATCTGTCACAACAAGGAACAACGTCGGGTCAATCTCACGCAACTTGCGCTGCACCTGTGTAACCTCACGACGGCTTACGACCAAGAAAATCATCTGCTTATCCTCGTTGCTATAAAGACCCGATGACTTGATATATGTACCTCCACGCTGCAAATCGTTGAGGATGTAGTCGCGTATCTGCTCGGTATGGTCTCGGCTGATAATAAATAGCAGTTTGTCGTACGATGCACCATCAATCACACGGTCAATCACACGCGAAGAAATAAAGATGCAGATAAGTGAGTAGAACGACAAGAGCCAACCGCCAGCTTCTTTTCCATCGATACCCAAGCCAAAGCCGATAACTACCAAACCAGCCAACACAACGCAAGAGTCAGCCAAAAGCACTCCTTTGGGGAAGGGTATCTTCAGGAACTTGTTCAGAATCATCGCAATAATATCTGTTCCACCTGTCGTTGCATTACATCTTACGACCAAACCCAAGCCTACACCAAGCATAGTACCGCCAAGCACCGATGCCAAGATGAGGTGATTAGAGAAGTCCATCGAGCCACCCAAAAGTTGCGAGGGGTCCAACGCCTCCAGAGCCTCACGTGTGGGATAGACCAGCGACGAGAAGATATTCATCAAACCAGGGGTGATGGCTGCGGCATAGAGCGTACGACCACCGAACTGCTTTCCGAATAGTATAATCGCAGCGGTAAGCAACGGAATATCAAAGATATAGCCGAATGTACCCACCTGCACCGACGGGAAGATATTGTGCAACACAATACCCAAACCATAAATACCACCAGGAACGATGTTATAGGGGTTGATAAAGAATACAAAACCTACGGCGGCCATAATACAGCCGATGGTTATAATTGTCATTTCGCGCCACCAAACGGGATTGGCGAGAGAATCCTTTACGATTGATTTTACTGCCATATTGTTTTTGCTTTTTATTGGGGGCAAAGTTACGATTTTTTTCGTCATTTTTACGTCCAAACGACGATTTTAGATTACGAATTTTAATTTCAATCCATTTTACGCGAATTCTGCGAGACTACTCCACTCGCAATATTTAACTTTGGCGGGTAATAACAGACAAAAAAAAGAGCGAATAGCGTATTTTTTACCACAAATTACGATATTTTGACCACAAGCGTAGTGCTTTTTGTAACATTGAGCCAATGTTAGCCACATATTTTTTGAAAATAAGATAAAATAGTAGAGTTTTGCAACAAAATTATAGCGATATAGAATATTAAAACAAGCGGATAAAAGAACCTCGACTTGGAAAATTAAAGAAATATCCCTATATTTGTACAGATTATATATGTGAGTTTACGCAGATTTTGAGGCATTACGTAGCCTACAGCATTGCGTAGTTAATTAAATTTGAAAGATATGGCCAGTTGGAGTTTTATTACATACTATTGCGTTATCACTATGCTTCTTATCGCTTATGTGCTTGGTTCAATCCCCAGTGCAGTGTGGATTGGTAAGAAGTATTACGGCGTAGACATCCGCGAACACGGAAGCAAGAATGCAGGTACAACTAATATGTTGCGTGTACTTGGCCGCCGTGCAGCGTTGCCCGTATTTGTTTTGGATTTCTTCAAGGGATTCGTAGCAGTTACGCTCATCGGACTTATGCGCTACGATGCCGACATAAATTCGGCGTGGTTGATTAACCTCAAGATTTTGGGTGTATTTGCGGCAGTTATTGGTCACATATTCCCCATCTTTGCCAACTTCAAGGGCGGCAAAGGCGTTGCGACACTCGTAGGTGCTGTTACAGGTATTTACCCTCAAATCATCTTCTTGTGCTTTGCTGTGTGGTGCCTTGTATTCCTCATTTCGCATTATGTATCATTGGCATCGATGACGGCAGGATGCTGCTTCCCGCTACTGGTAGTTATCTACTCATCGTCTGAGTGGTCGCGTAACAACGATGTATCGTTTACATTCATCATATTTGCATTTGCGGTAGCCATCCTGTTGTTGTGGTCACACCGTAAGAATATCGAGAGATTGAAGGCAGGTACAGAATCGAAGATATATATTTGGAAGAGTTCCGACAATAAAGAGGCCAAAAAGGAATAAGCGGCGCCACGGTGCGTCTATTAGTCATTAGCAAAAGAGGCTAAAGCGACTCAACAGCCATTATTAAATCGAGTTTAACACAAGAAAAGAATATTTTTTTATGTTGCAAGAGAATCTAATTAAGATGTATGAGGCGAGTTTTCGTAAGAACCACGACTTGCCCGCATTGAGCGATTATTTTAGTAAAGAGACTTTGACCTATTTGCAGATGGCAGAGCAGGTCGCTCGTTTACATTTGTTGTTTGACAAGTTAGGCGTCAAGCAGGGTGATAAGATTGCCTTGATTGGCCGTAACAATATAAATTGGTGTACCACTTATATCGCTACCATCACCTATGGTGCGGTAATCGTACCCATTCTTCAGGACTTCAATCCCTCGGACGTTGAGAACATTGTAACTCACTCTGAGAGTAGATTCCTCTTCGCTGGCGAGGTATTTTGGCAGACATTCGACTCTGACCGTATGCCCGACCTGGAGGCTGCTATTACTATCGACAAGTTCAAGGTTGCCTACCAGAAGGAGGGCTACACTGCTATGGCCGAGGCTATCGAATCGTTGGACAATGATTTCGCAGAGGCTTATCCGCAGGGCTTTACCACCGCAGACATCAAGTACAAGGATGTACCCAACGAGCAGATGATTCTGCTGAACTATACTTCGGGTACAACCGGCTCTTCAAAGGGTGTTATGTTGTCGGTTAATAACCTGACGGGTAATATGGTATTTGCCCGCGATATGATTAACCCCGAGACTGGCAAGACCTATTTCCACGCTGGAGGTCGCGCGCTTTCTTTCCTGCCTTTGGCTCACGCCTATGGTTGCGCATTCGATTTCTTGGCACAGTTAGTCGTAGGTGGTCACATCACACTGTTGGGCCGTATGCCGTCACCCACGATTTTGGTGGAGGCTATGAAGAACGTGAAGCCGACTATCGTATGTAGCGTACCTCTGGTGCTTGAGAAGGTATATCGCAAGATGATTATGCCTATGCTGGAGAAGGGCCCAATGAGTATTGCGATGAAGATTCCTTTTGTAAACACAGCACTCTACGCCATCATCAAGACTAAACTTATGGAGTCATTCGGCGGCGAGGTACAGATATTTATCGTAGGTGGCGCACCTATGAATCAGGAGACCGAGTCATTCCTGCGCAAGATTAACTTCCCCATTACTATCGGATATGGTATGACCGAGTGTGCTCCGCTTATCAGTTTCTCACTCCCGACAGAGTTCAAGGCCGGCTCTTGCGGTAAGAACCTCGACGGCATTATGACTGCAAAGATTGATTCACGCGACCCGCAGAACATCTCGGGCGAGATTTTGGTTAAGGGCGAGAACGTGATGATGGGCTACTACAAGAATGAGGAGGCCACATCGGCTGTATTGGATGCCGACGGCTGGTTGCACACTGGCGATATGGGCGTAATGGACGAGGATGGCACTATCTACATCAAGGGCCGTTGCAAGACTATGATTCTTACAGGTTCAGGTCAGAACATCTACCCCGAGGAGATTGAGGATAAACTCAACAACCTGCCTTTAGTAATGGAGTCACTGATTGTCGAGCGCAAGGGTGTGTTGGTTGCTCTTATAGTTCCCGACTACGACCAGGCAAAGCAGGAGGGTATCGTTGGCGACGCCTTGACTGCGATGATGGATGATAATATCAAGACGCTCAATACACAGGTAGCATCTTACGAGAAGGTTGCCCGCTACGAGATTATGAAGTCAGAGTTCGAGAAGACTCCCAAGCGCAGTATCAAGCGTTACCTCTATTGGGATAAATAGTCAAAAGGCACATAATTCAACAAAATAGGCTACCGCCCGAAAGGATGGTAGCCTATTTTGTTGTGTATGCAGTGTTTTTACATCTCGTAAACCGCCAATTTCCAGTGTTTCATATTGGGCTTCTTTTTATCACTATTACCGTATATTCTTGAGTGGCTGTTTACCGAAGTTCCCATAATATTACTATTCATCAAGCGTCTTCCGATGTAGATTTTCTCCTTTCCATTAGTATAGAACTTATACTCCACATCTCTTACGTTGGCAGTGATTTCACCCGATGTCCCTTTGCGAGAGGTAATCTCTATCACTTGACCAGCACACTCTAATCTGCCTGAAGGAAGGTTTGTTTTATTTTTTTTCAAAGCCAATAGCAATACGCCTAATTTGCTAATTTGCGCCTTGAAGGTATATTTAGCAGACTTGCCCACAGGAGGCATAAACGAGAAGTCGGTGAGTTGATATGTGATGCCATTGCGTTGAGCCTCTGCCTCATAGGGGGCAGGGAATATCGAGGCCTGCACCTCATAACCCGCATCGGTCAGAGCCTTGCAAAACTGCGGGGTATAGAGTTTGTAGTTCATTGTCGAGATACCGCAGTGGCCACCAATCTGCTTTAGGCGGGCAATGTTCTCCTCTGCCGTACCGTCGTTTATGGCAAGTAAGATTGTGCAGTCGGAGAACTTACGCACCTTCTGCATATGCTCTACGCCTCCCGTAAAACATATCCAATCATTGCCAAACATCTTCTGCGCCACCTCGTAAGACTCCCATACTGCGCTATGCAACATAGGGATAATACCTTGACGCTTACACTCCTCCAGCAACTCCTCCAACGTAGGAATGGGCGTACGCAATTCGGGATTAGCCGACTCCAGCACATAGTCTCGACGCAACTCCTCAAAGGTAAGGTCCGCCAGACGGACAGGCTTATCCAATTTAGAGTAGTCGGCTGCATTTCTTGCTGTACGGTTGAGCGTAGCATCGTGCAGGATGACCATACGCTTATCCTTAGTGTAATGCACATCACATTCGATGCCCACATAGCCCATACGCTTGGCCATAGCGACAGCCGCTACACTATTTTCGGGAATGACAAATTCACCCTCGGCGTTCTTACTCCAGCAACCTCTGTGAGCAAACATTGTTGGGAATTGTTGTTTCTTGTCACTAGGTTTCGCCTCGATGTCGGTTACGCAGCAAATAGCGATAACCAAAAATAAAATTGTTGTTAAAAATCGTCTCATTGTAGTAGTCTGTTTCAGCAAAAATACGAAAAATTTCCCATTCCTACATATAGTACGACAAAAGAGCAATTTTGTAACATCGAAAATGAAAAAAATTTTTATCTTTGCTATGAATTTACCTTAAAACCAAGATACTGATGATTGACCGAAAGATTTGTCGCCGCGATTTCCTACGAATGATGGCCGCCGCAACAGCTGCTGCTACGCTTGCCCCGTCAGTCTTAGATGCTGCCAACTCGGATTCGGCAGCCCCTGCCCCACTACCTGCAAAGAAGATGCCTCAATGGAAGGGATTTAACTTGCTGAATAAGTTTAATCCCGACGCACAGTCGCCTTTCGATGAGAAGGATTTTGAGATTATGGCCGAGTGGGGATTTAACTTTGCTCGCATCCCATTGTCATATTGGTGCTGGAGTTCGCAGGATGATTGGTACAAGGTAGATGAAAAAAACTTGAAAGAGATAGACCGCGTAGTAGAGTTCGGTAAGCAATACAAGATTCACGTTAACTTGAATTTCCACCGTGCTCCTGGCTACTGCATCAATCCACCACACGAAAAGGCAAAATTATTTGAAGAGGAGGAGCCGCTGAAGGCGTGCGAGTATCATTGGCGAATGTTTGCCGAACGATATAAATCCTACTCGTCAAAATATTTGAGTTTTAACCTTATCAACGAGGCTCCATCGATTGAAGATGCCAAGTACGAAAAGGTAGCACGTCGTCTGATTAAGGCTATACGCGACGTAAGTCCCAAGCGAACAATCATCGTAGATGGACTGGATGTAGGTAATCGCCCGTTGATGGCATTGACGGATGTCGATAATATCATCCAAAGCGGACGAGGTTATCAGCCTATGCTTATCTCGCATTACGAGGCAAGTTGGGTATATGGCAATGGACCGATGTATTACCCAAAGGAGAAGTTATCGTGGCCACTCAACGAGAATGGCAAGATATACGACAAGGAGTGGTTGCGCCAAACCTTAAAACGTAATTGGATGCCTTGGATTGAGGCAGGCGGTGCTGTGCATATCGGCGAGTTTGGTTGTCACAACCGCACGCCGCACGATGTGGCTCTCGCGTGGTTGAAGGACCAATTTGATTTGTTTGAGGAGAACGGCTGGGGATGGTCTTTGTGGAATCTCTACGGCTCGTTTGGCGTGCTGGATAGCGGACGCCGTGATGTAAAGTACGAGAATTACAAAGGTCACAAACTTGACAGACGAATGATGGAGTTACTGATGCAGTATAAGTAATTACTCGTGAATAGTATTTAATGAAAGCAGTATGGAAATAAAGAAGGTTACGACCAACAAACCCGTAATCGGCGAAAATGTCCTATACCTTCTAGTATGGGGTGCAGTGGTTCTAGTACCGATCCTTAACTCGAAGATGATGTCCGAGGAGCACATCTATCTGGTTAATCTTATGACGGTATGGAGCAAATTGCTGCCCTACATTTTCATATTTATTATGCACAACAACCTGCTAGTGCCTAAACTACTATTGAAACGACGCTACTTACTATATGTGCTCCTGTCGATAGCAATGCTCGTTGCACTCTTCTACCCGATGGAGTATTACCAGGATTCGTTGCGCCGATTACCGTATGCTGGAGGTGACCTTTATGTCGTTCACGGACGCGCTTCATTCACTGACCTTGCTTGGTATTGGAATGTGTTGTTGGGAGTCTTTATGATGGGTGCAAACATAGGTATCAAATTTATCTTTATGTCGATTCAGACCGACCAACGAATGGAGGCCCTCGAAAAGCAGAGTCTGCAGGCTGAGATGGATTATCTGAAGTATCAGATTAACCCGCACTTCTTTATGAATACACTGAACAACATTCACGCGCTGATTGATATCGACACCGAGGCTGCCAAAGACACCGTCATAGAGTTATCGAAGATGATGCGTTATGTGTTGTATGATTCCGAGAATGCAGCAACAAACCTAGTAAGCGAGATGCGTTTCATAGAGAATTACATAGCCTTGATGCGTATCAGATATACCGACAACGTTGATGTTCGCTTTACTGTACACGACACTGTACGTCCTACGGCAAAAGTACCGCCTCTACTCTTTATCGTGCTTGTCGAGAACGCATTTAAACACGGTGTAAGTTACAACAAGCCATCGTATGTCAATATTGACGTATGGTGTGATGAGAAGCAGGTATCGTGTCAAGTACAAAATTCGCGTCACGAACAAGCCGCCATCTCGAAACAATCGACAAAGAGTAGCGGTATGGGACTTGACAACATCCGTAAACGACTCGATTTATTGTTTGGAGAAGAGTATAACCTCGCAATAGATGACTCCAACAAAGAGCAATATACCATAAAACTTACCATCCCTATTAAAAATGATTAGATGTATAGCCATAGATGACGAGCCGTTGGCTCTGCGTCAAATAAAGAGTTATATCGAGCGATTGCCGCAGTTGCAGTTGTGTTCGTTGTGCAGTAGCGCCTATCAGGCTCAAGAGGCATTGACGTCGGAGAGCGTTGACTTGATTTTCGTCGATATCAATATGCCCGATATGAGCGGTGTGGATTTCGTAAGAGGGCTGCAGTCGCCACCGATGGTGATTTTCACGACAGCCTACTCGGAATATGCCGTCGAGGGATTTCGTCTCGATGCCGTAGATTACCTGCTCAAGCCGTTCTCGTTTGCCGATTTTGAGAGAGCCGTCAATAAAGCTGCCTCATTGTTTGAATTGAAGCAACTGCGCGACTCGCAGCAAGTAACAACCGAGACCACACCTGCTACCGAAAGCGACAGCAACGAGTACATCTCAATAAAAGCCGATTACAAAGTATCGCTTGTACGTTATTCCGACATTATATACATTGAGAGTGTCGGAGAGTATGTACGTCTGCATCTGGTAAATGCCTCGCCCATCACTACTCTCTTCCGATTGAAAAATATGGAGACGGCACTACCAGCCGACAGGTTTATGCGCGTTCATCGCTCCTATATCATCAATCTGGAGCACGTCGCAGCATACGCTCGTGGCAGAGTATATCTCGACAACGAGGAGTACGTACCCATTAGTGGCAACTATCGTGACACTTTCCGCGAGTACATCAACAAGATGCATCCAAAAGCGCAAGTATAATCTGCATCAGGGGATGATTAAAAACAAATCAGAATAAAACTTAAAACTATATAACAGATGATTACAAAAGAGACAAACCGCATCGTTTGGGTAGATTTACTGCGACTTATCGCGATGCTGATGGTCATAACCGCCCACTGTACTGATATGTATAATGCCAGACCTCAAGAGGACCCAATGGCAGGCTTCTGGGGTATGTTCATAGGCTCGATGATGCGCCCGAGCGTACCACTGTTTGCTATGATGACAGGTTTGTTGTTGCTGCCCGTCAAAGCGTCACCTTCGGAGTTTTATCGCAAACGCATACCACGAGTAGTGATACCGATGGTATTGTGGTCGGTATTATACTATTTGGTGCCTTGGTTTACTGGATTGATGGGATTGGATAAATCTATAATCAGCGTTATGTTCCCCTACGTCTATGAGCCTTCGCAGGAGTTGGGCGCTACACTGAAAAATATAGCGCAGATACCTTTTACCTTCAACTTCTACACTACGCATATGTGGTATATCTATATGCTCATAGGATTGTATCTGCTTATGCCGTTCTTCTCGGCGTGGGTTAAGATGAATGACAAGGCTCTGACCAAGACCTACCTGATTTTATGGGGTATATCATTGCTCCTACCATATCTAATGCAGGTCATCTCGCCCTTTATCTTCGGTACTTGCCACTGGAATGCTTACGGTACGTTCCACTATTTCGCTGGATTTACGGGCTACCTATTGCTCGGTCACTTGATGGCCAAAGGCAACTCGCTTGCTACCCGCAAGGTTGTCGCATTGGGCATAATAATGTACTTGGCAGGATATGCCGTTACATATTTTGGATTCTCTACAATCGGTGCCAAATACACCTATGCTGAGGCACCCGAACTGACACAACTATTCTGGTTATTCTGTACACCGAACGTAGCGCTTATGGCTTTAGGCGTATTTATGATTGTGCAACGCATAAAGATTACTTCACCCAAAGTGCAGGCCATACTTGCCAATACTACAAAATGCAGTTTTGGAGCATATCTGATGCACTACATACTGATTGGACCGATTATCATATTGCTTGCGCCGCTGAAACTGCCAACCGTATTATGCGTTATTTGCAGCGTGATACTCGTATTCGGTTCGTGCTGGGCGTTGACTGCACTGATATACAAAATCGCACCGAAATGGGCTAAATACATTGTGGGATAATACAAGCAACCACCTATATAAGTGGGGCTTTATCCGAGATTGGGGAAAGTGGTTAGCGCCGTATAGCCCTCGCTGCAATGCTCATAGCAATAATGCTCCATACCGTTAGTTAGGATGATATAGCGGGCATTCACTACAGCATTGTAGCGTGTGGCCTGCTCAAATACGGCACTATCAATTTTAACATCGGGAGCCTTGCACTCTACCAGAGCAAGCGGCTGTGCACTATTGTCCATCACAACCACATCGGCACGCTGGGCCGTAGAATTTATATTGACAGGATACTCCTCTACGATGGATAGTTGTGGCGCGTGACAATGCGATATGAGGTACTCGACCAAATGACGACGCACCCACTCCTCGGGAGTCAGTACGACATACATACGACGAATGTTATCGAACACCATAATGCGTCCATTATCGCGTGTAGCACGCAAATTTATGGGTGGAAAATTTAGTTTTGGCGTTGAATTCATCGTATAAATAAAATTTTTTATAACTTTGGCCTTACAAATATAGCAAATATAAGCGAGATATGAAACGCATTTTATCAATCATAGCACTTTTTGCACTCTCTGTGCAGATGTTGTCGGCACAGGAGTATGACTCCCCAGAGTATGTATCTTTGGGTAGAGAGTTGCCGCGTGCAAAGACCGTTGCCTACCCCACTGCTGGCGAGGCACAGGCTTTGGGCGCTGGTGCGGTATCCTCAAAGTATCTGCGTCCCATCACCAAGTGGGAGCGTACGGAGGAGGCCGATGCAGTGGTATTTACATCGAAGTATGTAATTCCTTTCGTATGGTTAAGCCGTTTGGCTATACTCTATGTCGATGAGGCATCAGGCGCCTACGAGGTATTAATCAACGGCAAGAAGGTAGGTTATTCTGCAAACGCATTCACACCCGCAGAGTTTAACATCACCAAGGTATCGAAGGAGGAGACCAACACAATCTCTATCCGTGTCTTGAAGGAGCATTGGAGCCGTAAGATGGAGTGTTTTAACAAGAATACCGAGCCGCGTATCGGTGACGTTTATGTTACTTCGCAGCCCACAATCCGTGTACGCAACGTTGTACATCGCACAACAGTTGATATGAAGAGTGAGTTGGCAAGTGTCGAGGTAGGAATGGTCGTTAAGACTGAGTCGCTGAACGACAAGAAGGCTCGTATCCACTACGAACTTATCGCACCCGACACAACCGTCGTTACACACGGATACAAGGATGTTACGCTCGGAATGCGTGGCGAGGATACCGTTAAGTTTGTGACAAACATTCCTTATGTATATACGTGGTGCGCCGATATGCCTGTGCGTTACCGCTTGAATATCCGCACTCAAATCGAAGGCCGCGACCAGGAATTCCAATCACATATGATAGGTTTCCGCACGGTAGAGTGTGACGAGGATGGCAACTTTATGATTAACGGCATCAAGACAGAATTGTTCTACCGCGACTTTGACCCGCTAACCGTTACAGAGAAGGATATCATCGCGGCGCGCGTACTTAAATATAACGCTCTGCGATTCGATATGGGCGCAGTTCCGCAGAATGTATATCGTATGTGCGATTCGTTGGGTATGTACGTCATAGCGCAGGTGCCTATCAACACTCGCGAGAGCGGTGCTTCGCGTCGCATCGGTGGCAACCCGTCGAATGACCCGAAATGGAAGAATGCTTTCCTTGACCGTGTAGAAACATCGTATCGTACGACTTGTGGTCAGGCTTGCGTGATTGGCTACGTTATGGCAGAGGACTCGGCTAATGGTATTAACCTATACGAGAGTTACTTACGCCTAAAATCGCTGGAGAAAACACGCCCCGTATTATACATCGAGGCCGGAGGCGAGTGGAATAGCGACTAGCAGAAAAATAAAAAAAATTAAAAAAAGTTTGCAAAAAATTTGCACAGAATAAAAAAGTGCCTTATATTTGCACTCGCAATCAGCAAATGATTGATGCCTCTTTAGCTCAGTTGGTAGAGCACGACACTCTTAATGTTGGGGTCCAGGGTTCGAGCCCCTGAGGGGGTACAAAAAGCAAACAAAACAAAAGTCGACAGCCTCTCAGTGTATTCTGAGAGGCTTTTTGTTTTCAAGCCCTACGCGAAAAGGACCAAATTTGCAATCAAATATGCAATCAATACACTTCAACTCAAAAGTGATTGCAAATAACGCATAAAGTTACACAAAAGTATTGATTATCGACAGATAAGATATGGGAGATAAATTCGTACCACACAGCATAGACAACACCAACACATTTGAAACTGAGATGTTGGGCGAAGTTAAGGCAGGTTTCCCAAGCCCCGCCGAAGATATTCGCGAAAAGTTGGATTTGATAAAATTGCTCGTAAGGCATAAGGCATCAACATTCTTCTTTCGCGTCAGTGGCGTGTCGATGGTAGATGCCGCTATGGACGAAGGTGACATAATCATTGTAGATAGAGCCATTGACCCATATAACAATTGTAAGGCCGTGTGCTACATCGATGGCGAATACACCGTCAAGCGAGTGGAAATTTCAGACAAAGGCGTTCGACTGATGCCCGCCAACGAAAATAATACAGCATACAAACCTATTGAAGTAACACCCGAAAACAACTTTGTAATTTGGGGTGTGGTTACTTGGGTTATTAAGAAGATGTAGAGATGTTCGCCCTAGCCGACTGCAACAACTTTTTCGTCTCTTGCGAGCGTGTCTTTAGGCCCGATTTACAGGGTAAGCCAGTCATTGTTCTATCGAGCAATGATGGATGCGCTATTGCGCGTAGCAACGAGGCCAAAGCATTGGGCATAAAGATGGGCGCACCACTATTCAAGATTCGCGATATTATAGCCAAACATAACGTAGCAGTCTTCTCGGGCAATATGGCCCTTTATGGAGATATGTCACAACGCGTACGCTGGGTATTGGAAGGATACGCACCATCTGTCGAGGTTTATTCCATTGACGAATGTTTCCTGGATTTAAGGGGATTGACGGGCACTGATTTCGACGCCTACGCAAAGGATATTTCCGCACAATGCTGGAGACAAACCTCCATCCCCGTTTCCGTCGGCATAGCCCCAACTAAAACACTCGCCAAGATTGCATCAAAACTCTGCAAACAGTACCCCAAGTTGCGTGGTGGATGTTATATGCACCGACCTCAAGACATCGAGAAAGTGTTACGAAAATTCCCCATTGAGGATGTTTGGGGTATTGGGCGTAGGTCTGCTCCAAAACTTAATGCCTTAGGAGTATACACCGCCTACGAGTTTACCCTACTATCCGAGTCACAGGTTCGCTCTATGCTCGGCATAACGGGACTTAGAACCTGGAAGGAGTTGCAAGGGATTCCCTGCATTGAGTTTGAGGATGGCTTTGAAGCCAAGCAATCGATATGCGTATCACGAAGTTTTTCATCAGAGATATACGATGTTAAGGAGTTGCATGAGCAAATAGCCAACTTCGCGGCATCGTTGGCCGAAAAGTTACGCCAACAGAGGAGCGTTGCGGCAGAGATGATAGTGTTTGCTTATACCAATCGATTCAAGGAGTCGCTACCCCAGACCTATTCAAATGCTTTGATATCACTCCACACTCCGACTTCCGACCAAAGAACAATTATTGCACAGGCTGTTAATACCACCAACAAGGTTTTTATGGATGGCTATGGTTACAAGAAGGCAGGAGTAATAGCCTCGAAGATTATTGCCGAAAGCGATGTGATGCACTCATTGTTTGAAGACACTGAGTCTATCGAGCGGGAGCATAAGATAACGACAGCACTGGACTCTATAAATGCCACCTTCGGCAAAGGCACTATCAAGTTGGCTATTCAGGGGAATGGCAGAATCAAAACCGCCAGCGACAACCAATCTCCACACTACACAACCAGATGGAGCGACATCCCCAAGGTAACCGTGAAGTGATAATTCGCCCTATTCTCGTCATAATCTGATGCGAATAGCACAAACGGAATACCGATAAAAACAAAACTCCCCATAATTCTGTATCGAATTACGGGGAATTCTTTATTTCATATATTGGATTAATAGTCAAAACTTAAATCTTATTTCATTATCCTATAGGCCTTATCCTACAACACCCTCACAAAGGAGAACGACTTCTCAACGGTGTTTACTTGCGGAAACTATACTCATACATTATCGTAATAGTGAAAAAACTATTTTTAGATTCTATATAAGTTCAAAGAAAAGAAGAACCTACCAAACGAGTTTCGTTGAACCTAGTCTCAACATTTTGCTACAACTTAAGAGAATTTGGCTTAAGTAAATGACTCCAAACCTGAACAAAGAATGTTTTGGCCAGGCTCTCGTTATAGACAATGCGGTGTTTCCAACGATTTGCCCACCAACGACGGAACATAAAGTTCCACGATTTGATGTAACCCGCGTTCTTTGGTTGTGGCTGGGCAAATTCGGGATGCAGAATTTCATTCCACACACGCTCTTCGAGTTGTTTGTCGCGTTCAAATTCAGGCACACAATGATTTGAAAGGCCAAGACGGTCAATACAAATAGCATTAATGCAATCAAGGAATTTATGCATATTTGTCTGTGTGGCTATCTTGCGTAATGCCGGCCAATCAATATGCGCAGTGTACTTCTCTATAAAATATCGCCAATCCAACAAATGACGCATCACAATGCGTTCAGCGGCAAAGTGTGATGCAGAATGTCGCAACATAAACAATGTGTGAAAATCAGGGGAAGGGAGATAAATCGCAGTATCGTCAACCAGAATTTGTCCCATTGGCTGTTGAGTAAGTTGCTGCAATCGTTGCTCAATAATACGGTTAGAGAGATGTGCGTGGATATTCAAAAAATCATAGTGATTCTCTACCATCACACCATCGATATAGAATACTGTATGATGGTGTTTACCCTCATCGATAGGGATATTGAAATATTCGCGCAATAGGGCATCAGCCTTCTGTTGCACACCAACCCTACTTATTTGGCCATCAATAGTTTGCGTCTCTTCGAATAACCAAATATCCACATCGCTACAAGGTCGATGATTCGGCACGGGGTAATTAAGACTCAACCCATAACCTTTAAGAATCATCATCTTGATATTATGCTCAGCAAAGAATCTCGCAAGTTTTACAATAACCAGCCTCTGACGTGCATACTTATTCTCAACCTGCTCCACAGCCAACGCCCACTGAATCTTCTGCACCTTCGTCGGTTGCTGTTCAGTTGCAACTTTACCCTCCGAAATCGCCCGTTGAATATAATCCCATACAATAGCCGCAATGTTGTGCTGGATAGAGAGTGAGTATAAATCTGGCCAAAGTATATTGTTTACCTTATTCATTTTTTCATAAAAACTGCCGAAACAACACGTTGTCCGGCAGTAGTGATAATAAATTTCTTATAGTGACTTTTATCCACGCTCTACTTTGAGGGAATATATGCACCGTCTTTTGCTTCAAAAATTACCGATGGTTCAATCACATTTATAGTATGCCACACACCTTTGGGTATTTGCATACCGTATGTACCCAATTTTGGACATAATAAATGGCGCGATTTCTCTTTATATTGAATATTTTCTGCGCAATTATCTCCAACCACAGTTTCAGCATCATAGATAATCTCTTCGATTTTTCCACAAAGGCACACAACCGTTTCTGCTGTAGATATATGCTGATGAATTGGGACCTCAGTACCTGGCATCAACGCATTAAGCATTCGTTGAGACGTGTCATCTGCCGAATTCCTCAAATCATAATTATGTCGTAATCGAGGAGATTCTACAGCATCAGCAAACAATTTATCAATAAATTCTTTATCAAATAAATTCATAATAATGACGTTAACTATTAAGAGATGCTAAATACTCTTCGTGAAGGTGGTAATATTTCTTTTTGAATAAAACATATATGAGCGACAACGCTAATATTGCACATATCAAATAAATCCAATGAGCAATCACTGAATTGGGACATAAATATATAAAGCCAACAGAAATGACAAATTGAATGACCATATAAAGCGAAGATACAGTTACGTGACCAATCTTTAGTTCATTAGCCATCAACTGATAAGCGTGTTTACGATGAGCCTCACCTAGATTTTCGTGTAATAAAATACGATGAACAATAGTTAGACAGCCATCAATGCCATAAACCGACAAGAAAATTAGATAGGTAACATCTTGTGTTAATACTATCAATTTCCCGATAGCAAATAGCATAATGAACGCAATACTAATACTACCAACATCTCCAGCAAAACACTTAGCCTTACCCTTTGGACGGAAGTTGAATATGCAAAAGACTAGTACTCCTAAACACGCTATAATTAGATAAGATTCTTCAATAAAATAAAGTCCTTTGTTCAATAATACTAATGGCAACAGAACCGCCAAAGCATATCCCGCAGTTATTCCGTTAATACCATCCATAAAATTAATTACATTGGTTGCTCCAACACATACGATTAGTGCAAGGATAACTATCCACCACATATTCCAATGCATAATTCCCATACTCCAAAACATCAGCGCCATAGCAGTGAATTGAACAATTAGGCGGACTGAATCGGGCAACGACTTTACATCATCCCAAAAACTCACCCCTACGACCATCAACAACCCGCACAAAAAAGGAATATAGCCTATTATAGCAGAACTATCTCCTGTTAATGCCATCATTACAGTCCAGGCAACCATCGACAAACTGAAAATTATTCCGCCACCTCTCAATACAATAGTAGAATGAGAAGAACGTTCATTCGGCTTATCAATAATGTTGAATTTATCTGCAACCTTGAAATATATAAGTTCTGCTAAAAGTAGAAGAGCGAATATAATTATATATATCATAATGTAGAATTTATTTTAACGAATCGGCTATACGATGTAGAGACTCCTCAAAACTTACTAGTTGATAATCAAACTCCATTTTTGACATCTGTTGGTCATAATAGTAAGTAGCAAACATTTTGTTAATAGGTTGCAACACAAAACTACCTAGCCACACAATTGGATTCAACAACTTAGTGATCCACACCCTATTACCTGCATCCTTCGCAAAGAAACGAATAATCTCAACCGTATCCGCCAACTCACGATTTTGAGGATAGAAAGTACCCTCTAGTTCACACTCCATTGCCTGCAACACAAATTCGGCCAAATTATCAATGTATAGCATCGAACGCTTGTTATGCCATTCAGGAAACACTGGAGTCTTGCACGCCAACTTAGCCAAACGAGGGAAGTTGCCTTTTGCATTTGGTCCATATATCATACACGGACGAAGAATACAAATCTTCATATTTCCTCCTTCGTTACTCAATGCCTTTAACCCTTCTTCCGCCTGTAACTTGCTGCTGCCATAGAATCCATTAGGGTTAGGTTTCGTCTCTGCAGTCAGCACCTCTGTTTTCAGTGATTGGCTCTCGTGAAACACAATCTGGCTAGACATAAATATAAACTGCTTAACCCCTGCCTCTTGAGCATAGCGGGCCACTTCCAGCGTCAAGTCACGATTCACCCTATAATAAAGAGACTCCAACTTAGGATCTGCATTCACATGCGCTATACCAGCCACATGAAACACAACATCATACTGGCTATAGTTCGCCGTCTTCCAGTTATCCCCCATTGTATCCACGGCATCAATCTCGTACTCACTCGGCACCTTGGCCAAAATATATCTTCTGACGCTCTCGCCAACATAGCTACCTGCGCCAGTGATTAGAACTTTCTTCATTGTGTTAATTGTTAAATGTTATCAAACAAATCATCTACAAGGCCTCTTACTGAATACTTATGCATAATCTGCTCTGAAACGGGTTCGAATGGTGTTTCAAGGAACTCTTTTGGAATTATAGGATTATTTATATCTACAACTAAGACATTGTTAGGATTATAGTATTCATAATCCATAATATGATTATTGGTAGTAATGTACTTTCTGCGTGCAGCCATTGCTTCATGAGCACGTGTAGAAAGACTTGTCTGGTATGGAGGATTAATATCCAAGATACACTTGGTCTTATTTAGAATATCAATCGTACCAGGTACGGATATAGGCGTAAGCGAAATTTCCTTAAAAGGATAAAATGGGAAATGGAACAAAAACTCCTGAATATAGCGTATTAAGCCTGGTACATACAGATATGTAAAGAAGCGGATACCTTGTAATTCAAATAGCCTTCTAAGTTCCTTAATCATCTTTTGACGGGGATGATATAGTGTACATATAAACTCCATATCATACATCAAATCATTTGTTTCCTTTACAAACAGATAATCATCCACAAAGAAAGTAGGTCTGAAACCAATGTTATTCTCGTTTGCATCAACAGGATCAAAAGACATACACTTGTCGCAAGAATCCAGCACATCCTTCATCTTGCAATTGTGCATTACATCCCACAGATACAAAATCACCTTGGCCTTTGGGTATGCAGTTCTAAGAGTTGCAATAGAATAAGGAGTAAAAGCCTCTCCCCTACAAATCAAGATATAATCATAGTCCTTATCTAAATTCTTCTTAATGACATTCTTGATATAGTTGTTAAATATCTGAGGAACCTTTTTCTTAAATAAACGAATCACAATTTTCATAAGAGCATTCTGCGAAGGACGCTCATCATACTCATCTACATATGCTCCTCTCTTCTGCAACTCGGCCATAATGGCCTGTCCGTAGTGTTTGGTGCAGCCATAAGGAGAGAACAAAAGTACTTTCTTCTCAGCTAAATCAGTCATTTTTCTTACTTTACATTATAATGTGGATAAAGTGAAGGATGTGCATCCACCCACTCACGCATCTCTTTTACTTGCTGCTCATACGAAGGGACAACAAAACTAAAGTCCTCACGCTTGTGCCTGAGACTCTTATCAAGTTGGAGTTTATCATTTGGATTAATCTTCACCTCACCTGCACGGAAATACTTGTTGAAAAGACCCAGAAGATCATACTTATTGATGCTCTCGTTGTTGACCAAGTTGTACAAGCCAGTAAGGTTCTCCTTCAGAGCCTGCTCCATCGCCTTGGCGAGGGTATAGGTAGTGACACCTGTCCAAATAGCCCCTGTGTAACCTCCAACCTCTCCTTCTTGCTTCATAAACCAGTTGAAGAGACCTATACCCGAAGCTTTGATGTCTGGTCCCACAATGGAGTTACGAAAGGTAAGGTCCTTCTCTGTATTGATTTCGCCCATTGCCTTGGAACGATCATAGAAGGTCGCTCCATTAGGGAGCGTATCTTCATAATAAGGCCCATCATTACCGGCAAACACACAATCTGTGGACATATGTATTACCTTGGTCCTGGCATACTTGGTAATCTCGGTCAAATAGTGAGGTAGGTAACCGTTCAACAGAACTGCCATAGCCTTGTTCTGCTCTGCAAACTGGTTAAGCAAGCCGATGCTGTTGATGACTGCATCAAAATTTCCCTCATCTATAGTCTTCTTGATGAGAGGTATATCAGAAGCATCACCAATGATGGTGCTATCCAACAATTCTGATTGCTGACGGGCAAAACCTACCACCTCATATCCCTGCTCCTTGAAGTAGAGGGAGATGAGGTGACCGGCCATACCGTTACAGCCTAAAACTAATATTTTCATCTTACTCTGAACGAATCTCTTTTGCCTTAGATCTTGGTTGGAGGCCAAGGTCTTCACGGATAAATGTCAACTTGTGGAGAAGAGCCTTCATACCCTCTACATCTAAACGATGGGTGTTGTGAGAGTGATACTCTTCCATCTTGTCAATCTCAGGGTTACCGCCCTCAATCTTATCGTAATTCAAGTCACGTGCATCACAAGGGATACGGTAGTAGTCTCCCATATCAATAGCACGAGCCATCTCCTCACGAGTTACGAGTGTCTCATATAATTTCTCACCATGACGGGTACCAATAACCTTCACCTCTGTATCTAGATACTTCGGATCAATCTCTGCATAAGTTTCCTTCAAAGCCTGTGCAAGCACATCAAGAGTTGCTGCCGGAGCCTTCTGAACGAAGAGGTCACCATTCTTACCATGCTCAAACGCATAGATAACGAGGTCGACCGCATCGTTAAGGGTCATCATGAAACGAGTCATGTTAGGGTCTGTGATAGTGATAGGCTTGCCATCCATCATCTGCTCTACCCACAAAGGAATCACAGAACCACGAGAAGCCATCACATTTCCGTAACGGGTGCAGCAGATTGTAGTCTGAGCATTCTCGCCTAACTGACGACCTTTAGCGGTAGCTACCTTCTCCATCATAGCCTTTGAGATACCCATCGCATTGATAGGATATGCAGCCTTATCAGTAGAAAGCACCACAATATTCTTCACACTATGACGAATAGCCGACTCAAGCACGTTGTTAGTACCATACACGTTAGTCTCTACCGCCTGCATTGGGAAGAACTCACAAGAAGGAACCTGCTTGAGGGCAGCTGCTGCAAAAATGTAGTCCACACCACCTCTCATCGCTATATCAATAGACTGAGGGTCGCGCACATCACCGATATAGAATTTCACCTTATTAGCAATCTCCGGTGCATACTGAGCTTGAAGATGATGACGCATATCATCCTGCTTCTTCTCATCACGACTAAAAATACAAATCTCCTTGATATCAGACTCAAGAAAACGCTTCAACACCATGTTACCGAACGATCCGGTACCCCCTGTAATGAGGAGGATTTTGTCTTTGAAAATTGACATATTGTTAAAATTTTAAATATTCATTATTTAGATAATCATTTGTATAATTCTTATAAGATATGACCCAACATTCTCTCGCACATAGCCCTTTCTTTGTCATATCTTCTAGTTCAATCGATTTGATAGTAGAAGCTATTTCTTCTTCTGATTCTCCAGAAACATACCCCATATTTCTATCAAGAACCTTTTTCTCTACTATTGTACCCTTAGTTGTAAATAAAGGTTTACCGAGAAACATTGCCTCATAATATTTATTAGGCGCCGCATATATATTATTAGGATTTACTGTTTGATACATCGCATACATCACATCAGAATTATATGAAATATTTAAACCATCCTCATACTTTACTTTACCATAATAGCGTATGTTCGGTAAGATTTCATTATCTTTCTTTAACCGTTCCTCAAGCTCAAGTAATCCAAAACCAGCTATAGAAAGATTTATAAGTCCTTTTTCGGCCAAACTCACGATTTCAAACAAACATCTATCCGTAGAAAAGCCTCCCACATAAGAGAATGTGATTAAGTCATTATCAAAACGCTTTGTGGAATCCACCTTAAGAAACATATCATTTTCAAAATAAGGGATATTGGGAAGTATGCTTAATTTAGATCGCGATACCTTAAAAGGTATCTGCACAATTCGTTCCTGCTCACATAGTATTACACGATCAGAATGTTTGACCGTAAATTTCTCCATGAACTTAAAAGCTGCGAGGATATATGTTTTTTGATTGTACAAGGTTGCTGAGAACCAATCAAAAACATCAAAAATCAGTTTATTCTTCGAATGAAAAAGCTTGTAACAGGCTGCAGGAAAGGCTGAATCTACATCACATCCGTGGATAATGGCATCCTTTGGTTTCATTTTACAAAGTTGTCTATAGACAAACCACATCCATCCAATTCTATTCTTAACGGCCTTGAAACCACCCACATTATAACCTGCTTGCTCCTTCCACATAACGGAATTAGCTAATTCTAGATTCTTTCCATCTCTATCCCATCCAATGAGTTTATGCTCAATACTATTATCCTGAAGGTAACGCACATACTTCATTGCACGAGGATCAGACAAGATGTCATTACATCTAATTATAATTACCATTTAATAGTGTATTTACAAGTTAAAATACTGATTTACAATTGTTTTTTCAGAGAATACAGAATCTGCAATTTTACCTTTTTCATCTATTCGATGATTGGTAAAATCATTATAGATTCTTACTAAAGAATTATATATATCATCTACACTTCTGACATCAGAAAAATAATTGACATATCCTTCTTTATATAGATCGTTTAATACTCCGAGCTTAGGACTGACTGCAAATATCGGCTTACGATATTGCATAAAATCTGTAACTTTTGTTGGTAGAAAAATGCCTTCTTCACAATCAGCTTCAATGATGAGCGCAATATGATATCTAGCGAGAATCTCTAGACTCTCGGAATAGGTTACTGGCGCCAAAAAATGAACATCATCTTGAAGCTTTAGTATATTTATCAGTTCCACATCCTCTTTTTCCATAATTCCCAAAATATCGACGGATATCGAACTGTCTGGGAAATTTTCTTTAAACCTGCTGAAAGCTTGCAAAAAAGTCTTAGGGCTTCGTGGAGATTGCAAGGTTCCGGAATGAAGAATTCTTAGTTGCGATTTATCTAAACGATTTGTTATGTCAGTTTCGAGTATTACATGAGGAACAACAACTGTGTTATCTCTTTTAACATCTAAATATCTTAACATATAATCCCTTATACGCTCCGAAGGGAAAATATGAATATCAGCTTTCCGCATGACCTTAATGATCATTCTGTCAAATATATTTCCTTTCGCATCAACGCCTTGCCCGTATGGAACTGGATATTTGATTCCGGGATAAGGATCATTCCAAGTAGCAACCCACTTTATTCGATATTTTTGTTGCAAATAATGACCTAGGACAAAACTTGGAGCATCTTTAGTCAAGATATAATCATAATTATTATTAGCAATCAACTCTTCAGCAATTGGTAATGCTTTAACTGCCCAATGAATTGCTTTGAAAGTAATTCCGAATAAAAAGTAAGCTTTAATATGCTCCCATATAAGTTTGGGAGTAACAGACAAATCATTATCTATTATGTGAATAGAATTAAGGGAAATATCTGTTTGTTCTATTGGATAATGCAGATATTTGACTCTTTGTGAAATAAGATCAATTTCAAATTTATTACTCTTATCCAAAGCCGTTAACAACTTCTTATTGACTATTGCTTCTGCTCCATAAGTAGGTATTGAAGATGGTGCTAACATTAATATCTTTCTAGTCATAGCATTGTGGTGTATTTGTCTTTAATAGAAATAAGTTTCTCTGATAGGATTAGTTGTTTTATCTAGATATGACGAATATGGTACATATCTACAATCATATTTGCTATTATCAAAATCTAGTGGTGTTAAAAAACTATCTATACCTAAGTAAATATTATAAACAAAACACAGTTTCACATATAGCGCCAATATTTGTTTTTTATGCAAAATATAGTAGTTGATAGAGTATACAATCAATATAATTTGCCAATAATTTAGAAAGCGAGTAATTATGAATAATTTCAACCGTAATATCGCAATTAACCCATACATCAATAACAATTTGGCTATTAATGGATCTATTCTCTTATCTTTTGATACAACAAAAGAATATAAAATTTTAGTTAAAAAAGCAAAAGCTATACCGATTAGCGATGCATTCATCATACCATATTTGTCTGATTCAATGTAATCTGTAGCAATACTCATTGTCTCACTATCTAAAACCCCTCCAAATAAAAGGATAAATTGGATGACCATATCTTCTGATAAAGTTAGATATAAAACAATTGATAAGAGCAAACCAAAATACAATAGTCTATTGTACTTTATATAATATAAAATAAAAGTAAGTAGAAGAGGAATAAATGCGAAATGATGTATAAACATCAATGGTATAGAATATAACAAAAATCGACGTATATTATTATTCTTGATATAGCAGTCATATAAAAGATTTAAATATATTGCGATACATAAAGACTCGCGCATAATTTCAAAGTTAAAGTTTGCCCAAGCGCAACATAAATAAGCTAAAAGAGCTAGAAAGGGTTTACTACATGTCTTATATATAAATCGGCCGACAAGCAAATTCACAGCAAAAGAATGAACTAGCTGCACTAAAATAAAATCATCAACAACTGTTTTACATATTGAATTCAACAAGAACCATAAGGGCTGACTTAAATCGTCAAAATCTACCGAAGTCAAAATATTAGAGATAGTTGGAACTTCGATAAAATAATTCATATAGTTTGCAGTATCAGATCCAATATGATATCTCAATCCTGAAACTAATGAAATTAAACCACATAAAAAGTAAAAGAATCTAGATTTATTACCTATATTCTTCAAATTATAGTCGTATAATATACAAAAGAATAAGACTACAATAAAAACAAAAATATATACAAGCATCCTAGATAAAATCAATACAGCAATAACAAATTGAGAAATTGCGATACCAAATCAATGGTTTAAATATGCTACTTCCAATATGCCTGAAAATGATGATGAGCAACTTGTTGTTCCAAAGGTGGTAATTTCATATAATTACCATATGATGCAGACAAAAACTCATCGTAATTTGAGATAGACTTGAATATATATTTTTCAAACTGGATATTTACTAAAGTGTCAAAGGATGACTTTGAGAAATCTCTTTGCCTATAATCAAAAACCACCATATCAACTCTCTTAGCCTTATTAAAATTAGAACTTTTAGCCATCCTAATTATCTTTTTCTGAACTGACTTATAACCAATAATATGTCCAATTGTAGAAATCATGTTTTTACCAAGTTTGAATATAACACCTTTTCTTTGCATGTTATCTAAATCAATCGAACTTGGATTAAAAGATCGTTTTAACTGTTCTAAAAAATTATATCGAAATTGCAACCAGCGTTTACTTCCATCAGGAACTGCATCAATTGGGAATATATCTATTTTAACCCCTATATCAAATCCTCTATGACGATCATATTTTGTTTCAATAGAGCCTTCATATAACTTTGTCCTATTATCCCATACATTTGCATATGGAGCATAATAATCCAAATTTAACTCAGGAGCACAAATAGACAACTCCGGATATGCACCAGAGAAAGATTTAACAAACTTCTCATAATCAGGACGCAACATCATAATATCAATATCATCATCCCATGGGATATAACCTTTGTGGCGTATTGCACCTAATAATGTTCCATATGCTAATGAATACTTAATTCCATTATTTATACAAAATATATGAACCTTATTCAAAATATCACATTGTATATCCTTTAATTCATCTATATCAATATTTCTCATATCTAATTCTTTCTAATTTATAATCATATGAATGAGCCCCCTCCTTACGAAAATCATCCTGATATCTCTGAAGCACAGTCTTAAACACTTCCTCATACTGTGGAATAAAAAGATCATTCTTTTTCTCCATTTCAGCTATAATTGCCTGTGCCATAGGAGCAGTAATAGATAAGTCAGTCTTACCATTCGTAAAACTAGTCCCCTTTAGTGAACCAGGGCTCACATTCAATATCTTATTGGTACTACCAGCCTTCAACAACTCTACATTCACACTTTCAATGAATACCTTTAATGCAGCCTTAGTAGCAGCATAGATACTGAAGAACGGTGAAGACATAAAGCCTGCAATACTCACCATTACTCCACAATAGAAGTCCTGCTGGGATTCAAGCTTATGATAGAATCTCTTGATAATGCGCATTACAGGAATGGTGTTCACATTAAAGCTCAGAGGAATCATGCTCTCATCCACTTCCTTGAACAGTGCCAAACGTCCGAAACCAGCTGTAACCATCAAGGTATCCACATCTAGAAACTTATCAAAGATGGAATAATCCTCTTGAGTCAGGTCAAATTGATAAGCCTCAAACTTTTCATTGGCATACTCCTCAGTAAGGGAAACTTTATCCACTATATAGACCTTCTCCACATCAGTTCTTTTTGCCAACTCTGTAGCAATACTCAAACCGATGCCATTAGCTCCTCCAACAACTAACGCCTTTCTCATATCTCCATAAAGTTTTTACGATTAGTAAACTGCTCCATCACCTCTGCCATACATACCGACTCTCTTCTTCTAAGACGAGATGTAGAAAAGCGTTTATTCAAAATGCAAGAAATGAATTCCTGAATCTCATATCTCAACCCAGCACCATCCCACTTGTAGAAGTATTTCTGATTTTTATTCTGATCTTCGTAACGTAGTTCAAAGTAATCTGTCTTCCACCAAGGAGCAGGAACGTAAGCATATCCTTTGGTTCCTGAAATCACAAGGTTACCTTCTGTCTTTACTCCCAACCCAACCTTAAACGAACATACTGCATGTGGATAACGCAACACACCCTTTGTATACATATCCACCCCATCCTTAATGCGAGAATAAAGGTTCAGGTTCTCGTACTGGCACCCCATGAGCCGAATGATAGGAAGCAATGGATAACTACCCAATTCATAAAGCGAACCACCGGCTTGACCCGGATCGAACTCACGAAGCGACTTCTGATCATTCCATAGCTTAGAAAGAGAGGCCTCAATATCCACTACATCACCAATCACACCCGACTTAATCATCACCATCAAGTGATTAAAAGCAGGACAATGAGCCGTCTTGTTGGCTTCCATCAGAATGACACTATTCTCCTCAGCCAAAGCAAATAGTTCTTTAGCCTCCTCTCCCTTTAAAACCATCGGAGTCTCACAAAGTACATGTTTACCTGCAAGGATTGATTCCTTAATATACTGGTAGTGCGACAAGTGAGGGGTTGCAATATATACGGCATCTACAGCTCCATATAATTCTTCTACTGACTTGCATGTTTTCGCATCCTCAATTGTCGAAGTGATTTTTTCGGCTTCTGCCTGGTTAACATCATAGGTTGCTACAATCTTCAGCCCATTTACCACATCGGCTTCAGCAGGAAAACGTTTGGCTACACGTCCACAACCGATAATACCTACTCGTACATCAGTAGTTATCTCTGCACGAAGCATCGTAGAGCTTATTCCTTCTGTTCGTGGAAGATAAACTACTTTAGTAAACTCATTAAGATAATCAAACTTACCTTCCCAATCAGAACCTATAGCAAAGATATCAATATTGTACTTTTGTATATCATCAATCTTCTGACCAACATAATCCTCAATTATTACCTCATCCGCATATCCTGTAGCCTTAACAGCTTCTACACGTTCAAGTACATTGTTTCGCACGTTTAGTTTACCTCTACTTCTGTCAAAAGAATCACTTGTGACCCCTACGATAAGATAGTCACCAAGCTCTTTAGCCCTTCGAAGTAAGTTTATATGTCCTTGATGAAGAAGATCGTATGTACCATATGTTATTATTCGCGTCATATGTATTAACTCAAAAGTTTTCTTAAAATTCGTTTAATAACAAAGCCTACTCGATAAATAAAATTATATATGTTAATCACATCAAAATATAACTGTTGTCTCGAAGATGAAGTAACTAATTCAGCATGTTTTGAAAAATGGAAATTAAGTTTTTCATCTAATAGAGCGGGCTTTAAATTTTTAGCATACTGGCGCTTTATTAGGACAGCTTCAATTAAAGACGACACCGAAACCTCTGGCTCGCTTTCTTTTCTAAAAACAGTACTCGTAGTCGTGTGATTATGAATTCCTATTGCCTTTAAATCCCTTCCATCTATTGCTATTGTCGGTATACCAACTTCCGAGGTAATTAAGACTGAATTCGACGAGGCTATTGAAATATCGGCAAGCTTAATCCAATCATATGGAACGGGAAACACATAACCTAATAAGGATAAATGTACATTCTTTGTGCTTGAGAAATGATCTTGTATGTATTCTTCCATTACATGTGAATTATCATTCCCTATGAATACCAAATTAAAGTGATGAGTTTGATATTTCTCAACGAATGTTTTAATTTCATCCAACATTGGCTTTATATAGTCTTTATCCAATCGTCCGATACTGAAAATATTATAATCAGCATCAATTATAGTAGGCGGCTTTTCTGTTGGAGTATTATCTAAAACATTAGAGCAATATGGAACTAACTGATAATTATAGTTGTCATACAAAGACTTATAATGACTTTTAAAGATATTATGCAATGCCCTATTATGGCTATTCAATAATTCCTTGCGATTTAATTTAAAATCTAGAAATTCTGCTTGAACAGAAGTCAAGCTAGGTATTGTCTCTTGTAAAATAAAAACTACATGCTTTCCCCCAATCTTTTGTGCTATTAATTCACCCCAATACGCCAATGACAATAAATTAGATTCGATCACGACCTCATCACAATTATTTATTTCATTACATATTCGTTTAATAATGCTATCTCTAGATTTTTTTGATAAACTCCATATACTATTTGCTAACTCAGGGATAAAATTATCAGCAAATCGTTTAAGATAATTTATGTATACAGGACCTTCTGTATAAAAGAAAACTGCACATTCCCACCCTAACGACTCATAATACGATGCTTTGTTAGCTACATACATTTGGGCGCCACCCATATTACGAATCCCAGAAGTGAGTATTATATATTTTTTCATGCTATTTAACTCTTTTAAATCTTGACATAAGAAAGTCAATAATTGATTTTCTTATCGCTGTATTCATGTAAGCATATGCAGAAGCTATAACCACTACCACAGATAACAAAGCGACACATACACTTCGCATTAATGTGGTCTGAGGGATTAAAATGTAGATGCTCGCACATACTACAACAATAGTAAGCAGATTCTTCAAACATTGCCAAATACAATTGTATATATCTTTCAGATTATAATTGACGTCATGCCATAATATATAAGGCTTTACAACGAAACTAAAGATAACACATGAGAATAATGCAAGGTAGCGTGCCCACAATGGTCCTAATCCACAACTAAAAAGAACCCACAATAATGCAAATTGGATTAGACACAAGAAAACTGACACAATTGAATTCTTGGATATTTTATTAGCGGCTAACATCGGAGTATAAAAAGCAGCGCTAAAATTACCTAATATGTCTTGTACAATTATTAATTGAGCAAATACAACTGCATATTCTGGGACATCAACTAACCATAAATCTAATAGCGATGGCATAACCATTATGCACGGAACACCAAGTAAAAGTAATAAATCAAATATATATTCTGCAGACGCAAAAGTTAACCTTTGGGATGCCTCATACTGTTCATCTGCATATAATTTAATAACCTGTGGATTAACAGCTTGTCTAACATTATTCACAAATTGCATTAATGCATTAGAAATCTGATTTGATATGGCTTGAGCTGCAACGACTACTGGTGCAAAAAACAAATTAAAAAGCATAATAACACCCTGACTCATAAGGGTATTACTAAGGGTAGCCATAATATTCCATCCAGAAAACTTTAAGATAGACTTAAATATGCCTTTATCAAAGTATAGTTTAAAAGTAACCTCTTGAAAATGTTTCTTACTATACCAAACGTAAAATAAAAACACTGTAAAGACTACAACACATTGTAAAGTCGCAAAGTAAATAAGCTTATCAAACGAGGTATGGATAATCAGAACGACTACTGCTAATTTTGCAATTGCCTCATAGATTCCAAGATATGCATACACATTCATCTCCTCGTGTGCCATAATCTCAGAAGTAAATGGCACCTGCAATATACTTATGATTGTGCTAAGAATGGATATCTGATACACAATCATTGCAGCCTCCATTCTCCCTTGTGGCACCACCATTATGTTATGAGCATACCATAAACCTATGGTTTCACCTAAAAGTAATATGATGCCTGCAAGAAGTAGATGCGAAATAAGTGTTGTACTAAAAGTTGTCTTAAGCCTTTCAGGATTTCCTTTTCCAAGTTCAAAAGTAATAAAACGTGAAGTACCAGAGCTTAATGTACCATTCAGAAAAGAAAGTAGTCCGATAACACCAAAAACGACATAGTATAACGCATAGTCTGTCGTCCCCAACTTATCAAGAATGACACGTGAGGAATATAGTTGCACGCCCATCACTAAGATTAGACGTGCATACAAAAATATCGTATTCTTAGCTATTCGCTTAGAATCTATAGCCATGAACTTTTATCTCTCAGAATAATATTTCTTAATCAACCCCACAATCATATCCACCTGCTCCAACTCAAGCTCATAGTACATAGGCATACGAACCAAGCAATCTGCATACATATCGCACAACGGAAGTTCTGGAACAGAATCTGTATGATTTACGTAATAGTCACTCTTATGCAATGAGAGGTAATGGAAAGGAGCTGTAACACCATTCTCCTTCAAGAACTGAATCAAACCTGAACGCTCCTCCAAGTTGCGACATACGATGTAGAACATGTGTGCATTGTTAGTAGCGTAACCTGGAATCTGAGGAAGACGAATCTTACCCTCTCCAGCCAATGTCTGAAGACCGGCAAAATACTGTTCCCAAAGTTTCTTACGCTTGCCCTGAATCTCATCAAGATTCTCCAACTGTGCCCACAAGAAAGCTGCATTGATTTCTGCAGGAAGGAAAGATGAGCCCATATCCACCCAACCATACTTGTTTACTGCTCCACGGAAGAACTCTGCACGATTGGTACCCTTCTCCCAAAGGATCTCAGATCTGCGGATGAAACGCTCATCGTTGATTACAAGAAGACCACCTTCACCACCAGCTGTAATATTCTTTGTTTCATGGAAGGAGAATGCTCCGAGATGAGCTATACCACCAAGAGCTTTTCCTTTGTAGAAAGAATCAACAGCCTGGGCTGCATCTTCTACTACAATCAGATTATGCTGCTCTGCAACAGCCATGATTGCATCCATATCACATGCAACACCAGCATAGTGCACCGGAGCGATAACTCGTGTCTTTGGTGTAATCAATGACTCCAGCTTCTCAGCATCCAAGTTTGGATTGCTATCCATAGAATCTGCAAACACCACCTTTGCACCCTCACGAAGGAAGGCAAGAGCTGTTGATACGAATGTATATGAAGGAACGATGACCTCATCTCCCGGCTTCAAGTCACAGAGCATTGCACACATTTCCAATGCATCTGTTCCTGATGTGGTTAGCAGACATTTCTTGAAGCCATAACGCTCCATAAAAAAATTCTGACACTTCTTTGTAAAAACGCCATTACCAGACAATTTCTTATTGTACACTGCCTGGTACATGTAATGAGCCTCTTTACCTGTGAGGCAAGGTTGATTAAAAGGTATCTGTATCATATCTGTATTGTGTCAAATAATTAAACTTCTATTAGTTATTCTGAATATTATAATACTTATCTATTAAATTGTGAAGAGTATACTTATGAAATTCTCCATTACCTTGAATCAAATTAGGTTCACCGACATCATTAGCCTCAACCATACACCAACCGTTTATGCTATAAGCCAAATCCCATGAAATCACTGTAACTCCATCAACTGCTTTAGCCATATCTTTTACCAATTGTTTGGCTTCTTCCCATTGTGGAATATCAAAACCAATAAATCTAACACCTGTATCTGGATGGAATACATATTTATTGCTCACATAATCCCTAGCATATGTATCAATAAAGCCATATTCACAATTCACATGACAATATATTCCGCCAGAACCAGCATTATCTACAATAGAGGTTCCTGTTCCCATACGAACTGCAGCACCATATATCACTACATCATCTTTAATTCTAAAAGTCGCTAGTCTGAGTGTATTTATACTTTCTGGGTGTAGCATAGCCATACTATCTCCCTGTTTAATTAATTCTTCAATAACAAAAGGACCATGCATCAGAAAGTCATCAAAGAGTATCTTGTGATCAAAGCGTACATCTCGATATATTTTTATACCCTTTCCACAAACACCTTTAAGCGGTTTGTAAATGAATTCACTATGTATGGCCAAGAATTTTTCAAACAAATCATAGTCTTCAATAGAATTGACTGTTATTAAATCTCTTTTATAAAAAGGCTTGAACTTTTCATACGTCAATCCCTTATTTTCAAATAATTCTCGCAAACTAGGGGCATTAACAATCTCGCAAAAACCATATTGCAAACGAAGGTTATTAATCTGCTCGCGCCCCACGGAGTTCAGTGAATAATATTTGTGAACAAAATACTCTGTAAAATTGATGCCGAAACGATGCAAAGAATAAATCATATCTATCCTCAACCATCTCTTACTCAGCGATTTACCTCCACCTAATTGGATTTGAGTTAAATTAGGATACTGTTTTTCTATCTCTTTTTGTACGTATGGCAAGCCATTCTTGTAGTAGGTATTGTCAAAGAGTCTATAATATAGCACATATAGCCTTTTCCAAAACTCACTTTTATCAGCTCTATACCCTAACCAGTTTTCAAACCAGTTATCCAACTTCCATCGGGTAATAGATTTGGCTACCACATAATATTTATCTTTCATAATCAATTCCAAATTATTCCATTAATGTCTCCTTCACTATTCTCCACTTCAATTGTCAATGATGACTGTATTGAGTGTATCTTGTCTTCTATATCATTCCTGTCTTTTCCTGAAATAATAATTGGTCCTAATCGTTGACCTTTATAAGTCATCTGCTTAGTCTCATCACCAACTGATGCATCAATATCGCATTTATGTACATAGAACAATGACTTGATTAGTTCAATCCCTTCCACTGACTTAACAATTCCCTTAGGAAGATAAAAACAAATATAGGCTGATGCTCCTTCTTTTAAAGAACTATACAACTCTTTGAAATCCGTCTCGATCCCTAAAGAACAATCCAACAGATAGCTACTTATATTAATACCACATGCCATAGGTAGCAGATGCGAAGATATGTACACACCACCTCCACGTAAAGCACTTTCAACAATCCGAATCTCCCCTGTCGCCTGATTTACCAAATATTCAGCATGTACTATAGCAAAACGCGGATTAATATATTGACACATCTTTTGTTCGCACTCTATGCACTGTTGCTTGATGTCATCTGAAATAGTAGAAGGAAATATCGTTTGGCTCGGAATAAATATATTGGGAAGATTAAAGTACCTACGATCTGCAATACCTAAATTAAAGTATTCCCCTTTATAAATAAATCCTTCAACAACGATTTCATCTCCAACGAAGAACTCTTCTACAATAGCTGCTCCATTACGTGAGCATTTCAATGCATGCTCTATAGCTGCAAAATACTCCTCGGTAGAATTTACTTTTGAAACACCTATACTACTCTGGGAATCCTCCGGCTTAACCATCCAAGGAAACGGAATTTCCTTGAATTCGTCAGGAATCCTAACCTCCAAAACACGAGTATGCTTAGGAACAGGTATTCCTAAAATATCGCTATTCTGTCTGAAAATATTTTTATTGCAGTACGCATCTACCTGAGAAAATGTATTGCCTGGTAAGGAGAGATGTTCTGCCACATAAGCTACAGTAGGCATCATCAAATCATTCTGATCAGAAATGACTGCATCTATCTTTTCTTCTTTAGCAATACGGAGTACTTCCTCACGTTTGAATATATCTACATAATAAACCTTATCAGCAAGTTCAATACAAGGATAATCTCCTGGGATAGTTACAACTATCAGGTAATATCCTCTATCTTTAGCAAGGAGTGATATTGGGACTTGACCGATACCAGCACCTATCATTAAAACTTTTTTCATCAATCAAACTTTATCAAATCTAGCAACCATGACTTATTTACAAGCACAACTGCTACTAAATAAACAGCAACAGCAAGCCCCCACGATTTCTTTGACAATATACAGTTCATGACCTTATCAATCCTATCACCAAAGAAAAATATCGACATAAAAGGCACTATAAATACATTCAAAACAATCCACAGAAGTGTATATGGTAATTGCGAAAATATTCCATAAGAGATTGGAAACACCAATAGCATGTGCAATAGATAAACGTTCATTGTACGACCGCCATATGCAGACCACACAAATTTCTTATTGGGCGTAACTCGAATAATGAAGTAACAAATCAAACCAATAAAGAGATAGTTTACAACAAAACAGAGTATGCTATATAACGACATATGCGGAACAAGGTAAAAGCCCGAACTGTATGACAAACCTTTTATAAACCAGCATAAAAACAAGTAAACTACAATTGAAAATATCAAATATAGTAAGGAACTTTTACCCCCCCCTAATTTAATATTTTTTAACATTATTCCCAATAGATAAAATGGATAAAAGCCAATTATTCGATTAAGCTGGAACTCATTAGAAAGCGTAAGGACATGGCCAGATAGTGGAAGGAAGTTGTACACCATCACCATCAAACAACTCAGTAATAATAATCTCATTAGTGTCAATCTACTCATTAGCTTAGGTGTTATGAATGAGTATACAAATAATGCCCAAAGATACCACATTGCATATCCCATTGCATGAAATCCACTTTGATAAGATGGATAGAAAAAATACCCTACTATGAAATTGACGCCAGAGAATAACAACATAGGATACAAATATCGGCTACACAAATCAACCAAGGGGCGTTCTTTCATCCAATATCCACTAATGATAGTAAACATGGGCATCAACCAACTTATAAAAAGACCCCAAAACAATTCCAAGCTTCTCGGATAGCCATATATAAGTATAGCATGCTCAAGCACAATGCCTAAAATCATTATGACCTTTAGGTTATCCCATTTATATACACGTGCTACTGTCATTACCGGTATTTAAGCCTTAAATTTCGATTCTCCTTGATAAATAACATACCCACTCCTATCCGCACTACAAGTAACTTCACGGAGTTCCATATCAGTAATCTCTCCAACAACATATGCAGGATTGTCTCTCCAGTTCTCAATGGTAGATTTCAAATGCTCCGTTTCCTTGCAAAGGAAATAAACACCAGAACACATATTTAGCGTCTTAACCGGTTCTTCAAACTCACCAAGAGCAACATCAATCACACCCTTCACGAAGTCATATCCTGTAGAAAGACGTACTAGATCAGAGCCGATAAAGTCTCCACCCATTCGACCGCCAATTTCCATAATAGCAATGCGTCCATCCTTGGTAATCTTATACTCTGCATGAGAAGCACCATTGGTCAAACCAAGAGCATTGAGTGCATTCTTGGTAATGTCATAAATGGTAGCAAACATCTCTTCAGAAAGAGTGGATGGCTGGTGGTGTTCGAGTTCTACAAAATGAGGAGCCTCAGTTGTAACCTTATCCGTAATCTGTAAAGGATAGTGTACACCATTATATGAAATAAACTCTACACTAATCTCACGTCCTTCTATAAACTCCTCCACCATTGCTTGATGCTTAAAGGACTTCTCCATGGCAAGCTCAACAGCAGGGTAAAACTCTGAAGAATCCATTATTTTTGTTACACCCAAAGATCCTGAACGATCTGACGGCTTAGAAATCATTGGATATTGAAACTCACGAAGTCCTTCTATCACTTCCGGGCTATGAAGAGTTTCAGGAGTGACCATTATATATTTAGGACATGGCACACCAGCTTTCATAAAAGCCTCACGCATCTGGTATTTATTGTTGGCTTTTACAGATGCCTCATAATCGTTACCTACAAGGTTCATCTTGTTTGCAACGTACGCAACGGTAGGAGCAGCTACATCAGAAGCAATAGTGCAGATACCGTCGATTCCTACCTCTTGACATACCTTCAGTATCTCTTCGTTCTCAATGATAGAGATTGGATAGAAGTAATCTACCAAGTCCTTGCATACCGCTCCTTCTGCCCAAGCAAAACAATGGACATCCAATCCCATCTCCTTAGCCTTCTTAACCAAAGGCAATTGAAGGTATGATGCTCCTATTACTGCTAGCTTTTTTATTTGCATAATTTTAAAACATTACTTTAACGCATCCGCAATTCTAGGACAAGCCAATCCATCCCCATAAGGATTAACAGCCTGAGACATCTTAGCATACGCCTCTGCATCCTCAAGGAGTGTGCTCACCTCATTCATAATCTTATCATAGTCAGTACCCACAAGATGTACTGTGCCGCTCTCCAAAGCTTCAGGACGCTCTGTAGTGTCACGCATTACAAGAACTGGCTTACCCAAGCCTGGAGCCTCTTCCTGGATACCACCAGAATCGGTAAGAACGATAGTAGCCTTTGACATCAAATGGACAAACTCAAGATACTGGAGTGGTTCAATAAAGAAGAAGTTCGGACGAGTAAGATCTTCTCCAAACACTTCGTGTATAGGTTTACGCACATTAGGATTCAAGTGCATTGGGTAAACAAAGTCAACTTCTGGGTATTTGTCAGAAAGATCCTTCATAGCGGTCACCATACGGATAAAACCATCACCAAAGTTCTCACGTCTGTGACCAGTAATAAGAACAAGTTTCTTACCGTCTGCCAAACGGGTAACATCGTAACCTGCATTGAGAAGGACTGCATCTTGCTCCTTAGCAATTGCATCGTCACTCTTCAACTTATTCACTACATAGTGAAGAGCATCAATAACAGTATTACCTGTTACAAAAATCTGCCCCATCGCCTTCTCTTCAATGAGGTTCTTCTCAGAAAGTGGTGTTGGAGAGAAGTTATAAGTGGCAATACGTCCAGTCACCTGACGGTTCATCTCCTCTGGCCATGGGCTATAGATATTGTGTGTACGAAGACCAGCCTCAACGTGACCTACGGGAATCTGAGCATAGAATGCTGCAAGGGCAGCGGCTGTAGAAGTAGTAGTATCACCATGTACAAGCACCACATCAGGACGGCACGTCTTGAACACATCACGCATACCATTAAGAATACGTACTGTCACATCTGTCAAGTCCTGTCCCTGCTTCATGATGTTAAGGTCAATATCTGGTATTACCTCAAAAATCTTGAGTACCTGATCCAGCATCTCTCTGTGCTGACCTGTCACACACACAATTGTTTCAAATTCATCATTTCGTTTCTGAAATTCCTTCACGAGCGGGCACATCTTGATTGCTTCGGGTCTTGTGCCAAAGACTAACATTACTTTTTTCATATATAATATATTTATTGTTCTTTTATCATGAAATAATATATAATCTTTCCTCTATTTTACCTTCCCTTATACATCTCCTCATAGTACTTCTGGTAGCTGCCAGAGGTGACGTTGTCCATCCAATCTTGATTGTCCAAATACCAGCGGACGGTCTTTTCGATACCCTCCTCAAACTGCAATGATGGCTCCCAGCCGAGCTCCTTCTGCAACTTGGTTGAGTCGATTGCGTAGCGGGCATCGTGACCCAAACGGTCTGTGACGTATGTTATCAAATCAAGCGAATGACCCTCTGGGTTGCCCAGCAAGCGGTCAACAGTCTTGATAACCACCTTGATAATATCGATATTCTTCCACTCGTTGAAGCCGCCGATGTTGTAGGTCTCGTTGATCTTGCCCTCGTGGAAAATAACATCAATCGCGCGTGCGTGATCCTCAACAAACAACCAGTCGCGTACGTTCTCGCCCTTACCATACACAGGCAGAGGCTTGCGCTGGCGGATATTGTTGATAAACAGCGGGATCAGCTTCTCGGGGAACTGATATGGACCGTAGTTATTCGAGCAGTTGGTCACGATGGTTGGCATACCATAAGTGTCGTGGTAAGCTCGTACAAAGTGATCTGACGACGCCTTAGATGCCGAATATGGCGAGTGAGGATTATACTTCGTTGTCTCGTAGAAGAAATCATCACCATATGCCAGGTGGTGCTCCGATGAAGAGGCTGTTGTTGTAAATGGAGGCTCAATACCCTCGGGATGGTTCATCGAGAGTGCGCCATACACCTCATCTGTTGAGATATGGTAGAAACGCTTGCCCTCATAACCCTCTGGGAGGCTCTCCCAATAGAGCTTCGCAGCCTGCAACAGTGCCAAAGTACCCATCACGTTGGTCTTTGCAAAGGTGAAAGGGTCTTTGATTGAGCGGTCAACGTGACTCTCTGCTGCAAGGTGAATAATACCATCTATCTTCTCATCCTGCATTAACTTATAGAAAGCATCAAAATCACAGATGTCCATCTTCACAAACTTATAGTTAGGCTCATTCTCAATATCCTTGAGATTCGCCAAGTTACCTGCATAGGTTAATTTATCAAGGTTGATAATATTATATTCGGGATATTTATTTACAAATAGACGAACTACGTGGCTACCAATAAAACCAGCACCACCTGTGATTAATATATTTTTCATCGTAATGTATCTTTATTAAGTTATAAAAGAAAAGTAATAATTAGAATTACTGTTCACTCGGCTGCTGCATTAATATGCGCTTCAAGCAGTAAAACATCGACTCCCTCCAATGTGGAATATCAACACCGAAAGTCTGTTTAATCTTCGATTTGTCTAATACCGAATATGGCGGACGAGTAACCTTCGAAGGGAACTCCGACGAGTGGCAAGGATTTATCTTACACTTGGTGTGACCTACCGCTGTGGCTATCTCCTGCGCAAAGTCATACCACGAACATACGCCTTCGTTAGAGAAGTGATAAATACCTTCGTTACCTGTATAATATCCACCCTCGATAATCGAAAATATTGTCATTGCCAAGTCGCCTGCATATGTTGGAGTACCAACTTGGTCGAAGACTACATTCAAATACTCCTTCTCTGCCGTTAAGCGAAGCATAGTCTTTAGGAAATTGTTACCGAACTCCGAGTAGAGCCACGCTGTACGGATTATGATAGCCTTTGCGCCAACCTCTGCAATAATCTGCTCTCCGTGAAGTTTTGTTCGACCATACGCACCCAATGGATTGAGTGGCATATCCTCACTACGAGGTGTATTACCCTCTGCGCCGAAAACATAATCAGTCGATATGTGGAACAATGTGGCATCTACGTTATTTGCGGCCTCTGCGAGGTTTCTTACTGCCGCAGCATTAATCAACTCTGCCGTAGCCTCGTCATCCTCGGCCTTATCGACATTGGTGTAAGCAGCGCAATTTACGATAATCTCAACATTGTTGCTCTTTACAAATTCTTTAACAGCAGTCTTATTAGTTATATCCAATTCTGCTACATCTGTAAATATATACTCATTAGGCGACACAACCCCCAAACGACGCATCTCATTGCCAAGTTGTCCGTTGGCACCAGTTATAAGGATTCGCATAAATCTTTAAGCAATGGATGTTTTTTATCTTTTTCTGAAAGTATAATATCAGATGCAGGTAATTGCCAATCTATGCCGATTGATGGATCGCTCCACAATATGCCCCTTTCTGATTGAGGATTATAATAATTATCGCACTTATATTGGAACACAGCATCTTCACTTAAAACTGAAAAGCCGTGGGCGAATCCTCTAGGAATAAATAATTGTCGATGATTTACATCAGATAATTCAACCGCAATATATTGTCCAAAAGTTGGCGACTTTTCACGAATATCAACTGCTATATCTAAAATCCGACCTTTAGCGACGTGGACCAATTTTGCTTGTGCATATTCTCCAGATTGAAAATGCAGACCTCGAACAACACCATATTTTGATTTACTTTCATTGTCCTGGATAAAATTAACTTCTATCCCCGTTTGCTCTTGAAACCGTTTTGCATTAAAACTTTCATAGAAATATCCACGTTCATCGCCAAATACCGTTGGTTCTATAATAAGAACCCCTTCAAGAGTTGTTTTTATAATATTCATACAATTTAACGACGTTTTATTTCATCAATAACCTTCAACAGATACTGCCCATATTGGTTTTTAAGCATAGGTTGAGCAAGTTCTCGCATACGCTCCTCTGTAATCCAACCTTGACGATATGCAATACCCTCTAAGCAGGCCACTTTCAAGCCCTGACGTTTCTCCAGTACCTCAATATAAGTTGATGCCTCTGAAAGCGAATCGTGCGTACCTGTATCGAGCCAAGCGAAGCCTCTGCCCAATGTCTGCACTTTTAGTTCACCATCCGAAAGGAATTGCTGATTTACTGTCGTAATTTCATACTCGCCACGAGCAGAGGGCTTAATATTCTTTGCGACTTCAACAACCTTATTGGGATAGAAATACAAACCAACCACTGCGTAATTTGACTTTGGAATCGCAGGCTTCTCTTCAATTGAGAGACAATTACCATCCTTATCAAACTCTGCCACGCCATAACGCTCAGGGTCATTCACCCAATAACCAAATACTGTTGCCTTATTATCCTCTTCTGCAGTGCGAACTGCCTCTTTAAGCATCTTCGTAAAACCTGCACCGTGGAAAATATTATCTCCTAAAACCAGACAAGCACTATCATCGCCAATAAAATCTGCGCCGATAGTAAATGCCTGTGCAAGTCCATCGGGACTTGGCTGCTCAGCATACTCGAAATGTACACCATAGTCAGAACCATCTCCAAGCAAACGCTTGAAACCAGGTAAATCATAAGGTGTAGAGATAATCAAAATATCTCTAATACCAGCCAACATCAAAACCGAGATAGGATAATAAACCATCGGTTTATCATAAATCGGCATCAACTGTTTTGAAATACCTTTTGTAATAGGATACAATCGCGTACCACTACCACCTGCAAGGACAATTCCTTTCATATAATATCGTTTATTATTTTAATCTCTTTGGAAAATATCTCTTGTATATACCTTTTCTCGCACATCATCAAGGCAAGCATCATAGCGATTTGCTATAATTGCCTGACTCATCTGCTTAAACTTCGCAAGGTCATTAACGACAAGACTGCCGAAGAATGTCTCGCCATCTTGCATCGCTGGCTCATAGATAACAATCGTTGCACCCTTGGCTTTGATACGCTTCATAATACCTTGGATAGCGCTCTGGCGGAAGTTATCAGAATTCGACTTCATCGTTAGACGATAGACTCCAATAACAACAACCTGCTCTTTCTCGGCATTCCAATCACTAGAACCAATATAATAACCAGCCTTTGCTAGAACTTGGTCTGCGATGAAGTCTTTACGAGTTCTGTTACTCTCGACAATGGCCGTCATCATATTCTGCGGCACATCGGCATAATTAGCCAAAAGTTGTTTTGTATCCTTTGGCAAACAATAACCACCATAGCCAAACGAGGGGTTATTATAGTGAGTGCCAATACGTGGGTCAAGACCGACACCCTCGATAATACTCTTTGTATCAAGGCCTTTGGAAGCTGCATAAGTATCTAACTCATTAAAGTAACTAATACGTAACGCTAAATAAGTATTTGAAAAAAGTTTTACAGCTTCAGCCTCTGTTGTGCCCATTAAAAGAATATCAATATTCTCTTTCAAAGCTCCTCCCTGAAGAAGATTTGCAAATGTTTCTGCAACTATAGCAGTTGTCTTATTCTCCTTATTATATCCGACAATTATTCGGCTCGGGTATAAGTTATCGTATAGGGCCTTACTTTCCCTAAGAAATTCTGGAGAGAAGAGAATAATATTTGATTCATATCTTTTGCTAATACTTTCAGTATAGCCAACGGGAACAGTTGATTTAATTACTATAACCGTATTTGAATTATACTCTACGACCTCACTAATTACCTGCTCAACTAAAGTTGTATCAAAGAAATTTTTATGACTATCATAGTTGGTCGGCACTGCAACAATCACATAATCAGCATCACAATATGCCTCTTTAGCGTTTAGTGTCGCACGTAAATTCAAATCTTTTTCTGCAAAAAAACTTTCAATATATTCGTCTTTTATCAGCGATACTCTTTTATTAATCGCAGTAACCTTCTCGGGAATCACATCCACTGCTACAACTTCGTTGTGTTGCGCAAGGAGTGTGGCTATAGAAAGCCCAACGTATCCTGTTCCTGCTACCGCGATTTTCATATATATTATATATAAGGTATAAGTATTATTCTACTTTTTATCCAACTTTCTTGTCAAACATCTCGAATCTTGAATTCTTAGAGATAAATTCTGGTACCGAATCTTTCATAAGTCTTACCATTGATTCTATCTCTACAGCACGTGACAATGTCTCCAATTTATCTACAAGTTCCGATGCCTCTGCATAATCATATTCTCTTACGTGTGCTACACGAATACGGTCGTGCGATGTTGGGTCAGTATTCTCCGCGTTAGACAAAACTTCCTCATAGAGTTTCTCTCCAGGACGTAAACCTGTATATTCAATATCTATATCCTTTCCTAATGTAAGTCCTGCAAGTTCAATCATTCGCTTTGCAAGTGTATTAATCTTAACAGACTCACCCATATCAAATACATAAATCTGATTACCCGTAGACATTGTAGCAGCCTCCATAACCAATCGACACGCCTCTGGAATAGTCATAAAGAAACGTGTAATATCGGGATGTGTTACAGTTATCGGTCCACCCTTTGCAATCTGTTCGCGGAAACGAGGAATCACTGAGCCATTTGAGCCAAGCACATTTCCAAAACGAGTAGTAACAAAGCGTGTCCTACCCTTTTTAGCACCCTGCTCCAGCGCCAAACCCAATGACTGTACATATATCTCAGCAAGACGTTTCGTACAACCCATAATATTAGTGGGATTTACAGCCTTGTCAGTTGAAATCATCACCATCTTCTCGACGTCATATTTCAGACACATATCTGTCACATTACGCGAGCCACAAACATTTACCAACACCGCCTCACAAGGATTCTCCTCCATCAAAGGAACGTGCTTATAAGCAGCAGCGTGGAATACCACTTGAGGTTTAAATGTCTGGAATACATAATTTAGACGAGCCACAATACGCACATCACCAATTATCGGAGTAAACTTCAGTTTCGGGAATCTCTCCTCCAACTCCAAGCGGATGTTATGCATCGGGGTCTCCGCATTGTCAAACATTACAAGATGCTCTACTCCAAACGTTGCAAGTTGACGACACAACTCCGAACCAATAGAACCAGCAGCGCCTGTCACCAGAATAGTCTTACCCTTGAAGTTAGCCTCAATCTCTTGAAGAGAAATTTTGATTTCATCACGACCAAGCAAGTCCTCGATTTTAATTTCTCGTACAACCGAGCGCATTACTTTACCGTCAACAATCTCATCGATTATAGGTACGATGTATATCTTTACATTTAATTCAGTGCAATATGGAATAAGTCGTGCTTGTTCGGCTTGTGCCTCTTGCTGTGTCGAAAAGAGTATAGCATCTATTCCCTTGTGATTAACCAAATATTTCAAATCTTCTAAACTCTCGAAATAATAAACAGGCAGGTTGGCCAAGTGATGACCTCTCATATTCATTCCGTAGTTCAAGAAACCAACTACATTGTATCTGTCTGAGCCCTGCAAACGCTTGATTTGTGCTACCGATTTTGAGCCAACACCATAGACCAATATATGCCTACGCTTATCGTGTCCTCTATGACGCTCACGTAGTATATCATAAGATATAATCATAATAACTCGCGCAGCGACAAGTGCTGATATAGTACCCAAAATATCAAGAATCAACGCTGTTAAGATATGGACATTATCAAGTAATACGGGATATGTAAACTTGATTATAGCCACCATTAATATACCTTTGCCGAGAGTCGCTACACCTAATTTCCACAACTCACGCAATGTAGAGTGACGAATGATGCTTTTGTGAGTCTGCAACAGAAAGAAGAATATCGCAGAAGATAATAACGAACTACCTACTATGTAAACAATAAATCCAAAATCATACGTAAACGATGCGAACAATACATTCGTCAAGAATAATGCAAATAGCGATACTCCAACCGATATAACAAGGTCTAAAGCCAATATTAACTTCGAACTTACATACTTCTCTAAGTGCAGTTTCTTAATAAAATTTCTAAACATATCTACTTGGTTGTTTTTGATTTATTGTAAATTGAAAATCTAAAAACCTTTACTCTCAACAACAAGAGCGCCAAAAGCAAGTTATTGCGCCAAACAATCTCTTTTAGAAAAACAACTTACAATCAATCGATTATTTGAATATATTCGTCTTCTACTTTTACTGATAAAGCCAATAAGTTAGGCAACTTGATGACTATTCGTTTTACCTTAGAACCTCTAACGGTAAGCAATTTTCCCTCTTGACCATCCATCGCCCCTCCTACGATACGGATATTCTTACCCGTCATAAGCGAATCTATCTCTTCTGCGGAATAATATTTTGGATCTTCAGCCGCACGCACAGCACCGATAAATCGGTTCATATCCTCCTCGGGGACAATAATTGGCTCACAATATGTGCCGCCTTTTTTGAATCGATACTGTAATGTGGGAGTTTGGGCTACTATAGGGTCTAATATTTTTCGGGTATCGTGTGCAAAAAGCAAATCAGGCATTACAGGAACTTCGCGACCAAATTGTCTGCCATTTCTTTTGGTCATACGCCACTTCATTGGTGTAAAGACCTCGATTCCTAATTCGCGCAACTGCTTATATGCAGGGTAAATTGCATTTGACCTTTTGAGGTCTCGTAATGCATACCAATACTTTTCGATGTCCTTGATTTCGGCATTCATCTTACCGTACTACGATACTACTAGACATATTCTCTAGTCCTGCCTAATTATATATCAATAAGATTTTCAGGCAGTTACAATGATTATTTATAAAAGTTTGTTGCCAATTACTTGGCTTGCATCTTCGCTCTAACGCTCTTTGAATTAACATCTTCGCAAAAGTTTATGAGAGTTCACTCACTCACCTCTTCGTAATTAAAATCAAAAGATTACACACAAGAACTCATATTGCTCTACAAAGATATAAAATATTTTCTAAAAAATGAAACTTTTTGACTATATTTTACCCCCCCCTAATTTTTCTGATTATCAGCGAGTTGTGATTTATACACTATTAACTACACAATATTCAGCCTCTTGTCAATCGATAAATTCTTACAATTAGTAAGTTTACCCATATTAATCATTCAACACATAAATCAAAATCGACAAGAAACAAAACATAGTTAACAATCTCTAAATAAAAATAACTAAGTATTACTATTGACTATTCTTTGAGTTCAAAAAAAAGAGTAAAAAAACGACAACGTGTATTAGCTCATTAGGGTTTTCTATTTAATTTTACAGCCCTTTACAAAAGAATTTTCCTATTGTAAAAGAACTATAACCACCTGATTTACTCTGTCATAGCCTGCTGGATAGCAACTGACACAGCAACTGTAGCACCTACCATCGGGTTGTTACCCATACCCAGGAAGCCCATCATCTCAACGTGTGCGGGAACTGATGAAGAACCTGCAAACTGAGCGTCAGAGTGCATACGACCCAAAGTATCGGTCATTGGCCCAAAGGCCCTCCGTGCGTATCATATGATACGCACGTAAGTCTTTGAGCATCAAGTCTGTAAGGGAGCAAAAATTGCGCAGATTTCAGGTGTACCCATTGATGTTGGGTGCATAACGGGTGCGACAACTAATCATTGGAACTATCTGCGAATCAATATTTTCTACGGATGCTCCCATCTGATTTTGAAAATACAATACCGTAGATTGGATGCACGTTGGAAACGGGCTACAATTCCGATTTAATAAACATATTTTTGACCTTACGCAGAGTGTTAATTGCAGTACCGGTGATGGCAGATATATTACGCAGTAATACTCCCTTTCGTAGCAGTCCAACCTCTCGTTGGTATTGTGATTTGTAGGACTCAACATCCTTTTTATACGATGCAGGTCGGCCCATTTTAATGCCATCTCGGCGACATCTCTCTATATATTGTTTTCGACCACTCGTCATTCTCTCTTTTATGGTAAGTCGCTCCATCGATGCAATCTCCAAAAGGATAGTGCAAATGAGAGATGTTATAGGGTTTACAGTGCCGTTTGGGTTTAGTGTTTCGAGATTGTAGTTTTTGATATACAGACTCACTTTGTTCTCATTGAGTATCTGAATCACTTTGAGTGCTTCAAGAGTGTTACGACCTAGACGACTAATCTCTAGACATACAACCCTGCGAATGTCGTTCTTCTTAATGAAATCAATCATCTCCAATATCTCTTTGCGGTTCTCGATACTCTCTGCACCACTGACCTTATTGATGAATACTTCGACGACTTTCCAACCGACTTTATTGCAGTAGTCGGTGAGTTCGATAACCTGTCGTTCATAACTCTGCTGGTCGGTACTAACACGACCTAAAATAACAACCTTTTCCATATTCGTATGCATTGTATTACACTTATATATGGCAAAAAGGGATGGAAAACACAGGGAAAGGACTATAAAAAAGACCTTTGAGAATAACTCAAAGGTCTTTTTCGTTTCATTCATTATTGGATTTGTAAGCACCTTATTAGTGCCATTCGAATACTATCGCTAACTAAACTTTGCTGTGAGAAGTTCATTCTTCAAGAACGAATATACATACTGAGTGCTTTGGAAATAGAGCCCCGTGTTAGGATCACTCAATTTTGCATAGGTTTCTGAACCGTACAAAGCATCCAACGCCTCGGTAACTGTCATATTGAACTCCTGAGAAAGTAACTCTGCCAAATCTGTCGCAAGAGCCTCTTTCATATAGTTAAAATCTGTACTTGTCATAACTTTGAAAGGTATTGAATCGATTCTTCTGTTCCAAAATAGTATTGGTATGTGATGCCTTTCATATATTTGAGTCTATTAAGGAACTCCGCTTTGTCGATTGAGCCATCTTTGAGTTTTCGAATTTGCAAACCAACTTTATCATTGGCTATCGGACCATATACGATATCGTATTGTTCAACATCTTGACCCTCTCTGTTGGCAAATACAAAGTCCGCCCACTCCCTCATAATATACTAATATTAAACATGTTACACAAAAAAAAGACAACTCCTGATATACCGAAAACAACTGATAATTCGAAACTACTAAAGGCAAACAGCCATAATTTCGCGAATGTAGAAAGAGAGAGATATCCTACTCTACTTCAACATCCCAAGTGCAAGAACTGCAAAGAAAAAAATAAAGGCAAGTAGGACGTGAACGATATCATAAGACAATCGGCCGAAAACAGCACACTTTTGTCTACGGAATTGCACCTATACATCTACCAAAGAGGTCCTTTTAGAGTTGATATAACCGAGCCTGAACGAGTCAGGAAGTTTTAATTTCGAGTCGTAATCAATCATTTCCCTACTCCAGACGGGGCATCGTCACCTTGAAATGAGGGCTCTCGACGTGCTGCGAGAGGGCTATCTCGACCATCTGTCGCACAACGTCGGGATGCTCTGCCGCCACGTCGTTATCCTCGTGCAAATCCACGGCGAGATTATACAGATGAGGTTTGCCTCCCTTCGAGACCATCTTCCAATCGCCCATACGCACGGCAACCTGGTCGGTCTCCTCAAACTCCCAATAGAGGAATTCGTGCTGCTGTTGCCCTCGTCTATCAAGTAGCGTCGGAGCAAACGAAATTCCGTCGAAGTAATCCACCCCAATAGTAGAATTGGAGTATCGCTCCGTATAATTCTTCACGCCCGCCAACTCGCAGCAAGTGGGCATCACATCATAAAACGCCAATTGGTGGTCGTTAACCACACCCGCCTCAACTCTACCAGGCCACCACGCTATGAAAGGTACTCTCACACCACCCTCGTGTGTCTGACGTTTGATACCTCGTAACTCGGCATTGAAGCCGAAGAATGCGGGGTCGGCACCACCCTCCTGATGAGGGCCATTATCACTCGTAAAAATTACCAACGTATTCTCGGCCAAGCCCTTATCTCTCAACTCATCCATAATCTCTCCAACATAACCATCCAGACGTGACACCATAGCAGCAAATTGGGCGTGAGTATCTCGCGAAGTATTATATCGAGACCAGGCACCCGCCTCCCAATCCTTATCATCGGCGAATTTTTCTCGATAATATTGCAATATAGAGTCTTCGGGCTGCACCAATTCGGCGTGAGGCAGAGTATAGGTAAACACTCCAAAGAAGGGTTTACTACCCTCCTGACGACGAATCCATTCCATAGCCTTGCGATGAATCATATCGGCAGAATATTGTGTGCGCAACGTATATCCCTCACCCTTCTGCGGATGGCGGATATTCTCCTCAAGAGTCACTCTCACAAGAGTTGTATCGCCTTCAATTTTGCTATAACGATTCAGAAAGTTGGGATAATAGAGGTGAGCCTGATATTGGCAGACATAGCCGAAATATTCATCCACACCACGCTTATCGGGTGTAGAGTGGGAGCCCTCGTAGCCGCCCGCCCACTTGCCAAACATAGCCGTCGTATAGCCATTGTCCTTCATAATTTCGGGCAGGATGATGTGGTCGGCAGCGTAAGGGTGCTGGCCTACACGCGAGAACTCATTATTCTCACCATACTTCACCATAGGCACATCGCGCCAATACTCCTTGTTGCCTCTGACCTCAGTGTGACCACAATGCTGGCCCGTCATAAACGATGCTCGTGATGGAGCGCTGACGGGACTACCCGCATAGGCTTGTGTAAAACGCATACCTTCACGAGCCATTCTATCGAGATTGGGTGTCTCTATGAGTTTTTGGCCATAGCAAGCCACATCGTTATAACCCAAATCATCACACATAATGACAATAATATTGGGCTGTTCACGCTTACTGCAAGCACTCAACAGCGGAATCAGCAATCCACCACCCAACATCAAGGCGTATGGTCTCTTCTTTATCTTTTTCATGACTTCTTAATCCAACTCAACCGCCACGCTAAAACTTCTGCTCGGCCAACCACTTCATAACATTTGCAGGTGGACGGCCCTGCTGCAGTTGGCGACGCATATAATCCATAGCCGTAGCCGCGTGCGAGAAGAAGGCGTGATAACCCGTACATAAATAGTTTAGCCCCGGCTCACCATCTGCCGTCGTTAGGAAACGATTGCGTGGGCACTCGCCGTGACACGCAAACTCATATTCGCACTCGCGGCATTGACGGGGCAACGTGTTATGCTTTGCCTCTCCAAACTCACTCTGCTGACGGCCATACATCATCTCCGACAACGACTTTTCGTTGAGATTACCCAACTTGTATTCGGGAAAAACAAAGTGGTCGCACGAATATACATCGCCATTATGCTCAATGACAGCCGCGTGTCCACAATATTTCGACATCGTACACACTCCAACCGCCTCACCTACCCAATTGGCAAGCGTAGAGTCGAACAACTGAACAAACATTCGACCCACATCGTGGCGTACCCACTCATCGAATATAGCACACAGGAATCTACCCCACTGCTCGGTCGTAACCGAATAAGGAACGAGTTCACCACTCGGCTCGGCAGCGTGCATCAGTCGGCTCTCGCCTCCCGACATATAGCGACGCTCGACAACGGGTGTAAATTGCAGAAACTGACAATCCAACTCATCACGGAAGTAGCGATAAAACTCTAGCGGGTGCTCGACATTGGCAGCATTGACCGTAGCCATAGCATTCCACTCCACGCGATGCCGATTAAGCAGTCGCAATCCTCGCATAACATCCCTATAACTGCTCTCGCCCCGACGCGATGTACGCAGGCTATCGTGCATCATCTGCGGGCCATCAATGGAGACTCCCACCAGAAAATTATTCTTGCGGAAAAACTCGCACCACTCATCATCAATCAGCGTAGCGTTGGTCTGTATGCAGTTCGCTATGCGACGCCCGTTGGCATATTGGCGTTGCAACTCCAACGCACGCTCATAAAATGATATGGGACGCAACAACGGCTCACCTCCGTGCCAGGTAAACAACACCTCGAGCGTAGTCTGAGAATGGATATACTCTCGGACAAAGAGTTCGAGCATCTCATCGTTCATCAGTTGCGATGAGGCATCATACAACCTCGATTTTTCGAGGTAGTAGCAATAACTGCATTGCAGATTACAGGCCGCACCCACGGGCTTGGCCATCACATACATCGGACGGCCATACTGCAACTCTATGCTCTCACGCTCGCTCATAGACTATCGTGCGGCATCACGGTCATTGGCTGGAGAGAAACGCACAGGGTCCTTATACTCCTCCTGCAAGCGGAGAAGTTCGGCGCGCAACTCCTTGGTCACATCGTCATACCCACCCTTACCATATAGGTTATTCAACTCCTGCGGGTCTTGCTGCAGGTCGTACAACTCCCACTCGTCGATATCGTTATAGAAGTGAATCAACTTATAGCGGTCTGTCCTGACACCATAGTGGCGCTTAACCATATGCTCGGCGGGATACTCATAGAAGTGATAGTAGAGCGAGCGGCGCCAGTCCTTCGGCTGCTCGCCTCTAAACAGCGGCACCAGCGACTCGCCGTGCATATCGTCGGGCACCTCAACGCCTGCCAACTCGAGGATTGTAGGTGCATAGTCGATATTCTGCACCATCTCCACGATATCGCCCTTGCGGTCAAACTCTTCGGGCAGAGTCATAACCAACGGTGTACGCATCGACTCCTCGTACATAAATCGTTTGTCAAACCAGCCGTGCTCGCCCATATAGAATCCCTGGTCAGAGGTGTACACCACCAACGTATTTTTATCCAGGCCCTGCTCCTTTAGATAGTCCAAAACGCGACCAACATTATCGTCAAGTGACTTCACCACCTTGGCATAGTCGCGCATATAGCGCTGATATTTCCACTCGGCCAGCTCCTTACCCTGAGGTTGCTTCTCGTAGAACTCCTTGATAATAGGAGCATAGGCCGCATCGTACTGCTCACGCTCCTCGGGAGTAAGGCGATCTATGAAACTCAAGTAAGCCCCCTTGTAATGAGTCTCGACATCATCCTTGAGCATTTTGGTGTCGTAGATTATATCCATATCATCCAGAATGTGCATCTCCTGCTCGGCTGCGGCCACACGGCCCTCATAATCGTCATAGAACGTATCTGGCATCGGGAAGGTCGTATCCTCGTACTCGTTAAGGTACTTCAGTTCGGGTAACCAATTACGATGCACCGCCTTGTGATGAATCAGTATGCAGAACGGACGTTGCTTATCGCGTGCCCCAATCCACTCGAGACTCTTGTCGGTAATGATATTCGTAAGATAGCCACGCTCTACAATCGTATCACGCTGCATCGTAATGAAACTCGGATTGTAGTAATCACCCTGCTCGGGAATTACCTCCCAATAATCAAAACCTGTAGGCAATGTACCGAGATGCCACTTACCGACGACGGCCGTCTGATAACCAGCCTTCTGCAACAACTTGGGGAACGTCTGCTGCTCGGCATCGAACACGCAGGTCGAGTTATCGAAGAAACGATTCTCCGACGAATGTTTACCCGTCAGCATACAGGCTCTACTCGGACCACTCAACGAGTTGGCAACAAAACTATTCGTAAAACGAACTCCGTCACGTGCAATGCGGTCGAGATTGGGGGTTGAAACGTAACGCTTGTCGTAACAACTCATCATCTGCGCCGTATGGTCGTCAGTCATTATGTAGACAATGTTATACGGCCCCTGCGACTTATCCTTGTTACCACACGACGTAAACGCCGCCATAGTAGCCAGCCAATAGAGAATGTTAGTTTGAGGTTTTTTCATATTTCTGCCCAATTTATGATTTAGGGTAATATACAATTCCGCTATTCGGACTCAATGGCAAATCGCCGAACTTGCATATAAAACCATATATTGCAAAGTTATAATAAATTCCGAGAAAGCCCACCACAATATGCGAGAAAATTTGTATTTGCACAAACCGCATTTCATCAAAATATACTATTAGACGTCTATTACTTAAAATATTTGCAACAACACTACTAACGAGTTGTACTGCGGGGGGGCATCTGCGGATCGAGAGATTATCTACAACGACAAGAGTGAGATAATGCGAGTTTTGAATATAGCAAACGAGCAGGGCTATTGAACGCGTCAGTCCACAGACCTGTTACCATCAAGCAAGATATGGTCAATCAAGAGGATTGGATTTCCCACACCTGCCGAGACAACAAATCTATAGACATACAACTCTGTGAATCGCAAGTTGTTGGCAAACAAAAAAGCGAGTTGGTTCCGAAGAGTTGCCCCGCTTCAAATGTTTTCACAACAGATACTCCTCTCCATCTTCATCGAAGATGGGTGTGTTTGATATGTCAAAGATACAAATTTAAGATTCACATATCAAAGGTTAACCAATTTACAATCAAGTCCTTACTTCAACACTCCCACACTCTGTCAAACTTTTTAACTTTTCTCGGAACGCAATAATTTCCAAATGTCCTAATATTTGTGAATATTTGTAGGTGTACCGCAAGTAATTTACTGATAATCAGTTGCATACTTTATTGGTTAACATCTGATATATGAATTCAATTAAATAGCGTTTTAGGCTTTTTTATCGCAATTAAACCTCATTTCCATACAAACTACCACCTCAACCCAACAAAGCCTCAAACTGTCCCTAAACAGTTCTAAATAACACACTCGCCATACCTCAAATAAAAAAGGAACAAACCTTGCGGTCTGTTCCTTTCAATATATTGTAAACCAATAAGTTTACTCAGTCATAGCCTGCTGGATAGCAACTGCAACAGCAACTGTTGCACCTACCATCGGGTTGTTACCCATACCGAGGAAGCCCATCATCTCAACGTGTGCGGGAACTGATGAAGAACCTGCGAACTGAGCGTCTGAGTGCATACGACCCAAAGTATCAGTCAAATTCCGCACAATGCAGTCGCCCGAAACAACAATTAGTTAAGTTGTTGGATATAAATAGATTATACTCTTGGTAATTTTTAATAAATGACGTAGTGAACTAGAACCGTCACTATGACGTCACACTAAAAACAGAAATGATAAACAAGAGTAACTATAACCTTTCTTTCATAGCAAGAGCAAGTAAGGTTAATAAGGCTGGAAAAGCACCTATTGAAGTGTTGATTTCAGTAGGAGATGAACGAGTGGTTTTTTCCACAGGCAAACTCGTAGCTATAGAATCTTGGAATAAGGATAAGCAATGTGTTAGGGGAACAAATTCCGAAGCGGTGGCTTTGAATGAATTTATAAAGAACATGCGTGTCCGAATTTATGATGAAGAACTTAAATTAGTAAAACATGGTTTTGCAATCACCGCCACATTATTACGCGATGCTTTAATGAATAAAGTTGAGCTAATTAAGGAAGAATCAATTCTTGGCATATATAAAAAACATAATGAATTGCAGTACAAGCAAATTGGAATAGGTGTTTCTAAAGGAACTTATGCAAATTCAAAGCATGGTTTAGACCTGTTGGCAAAGTTCATTCATGACACATATAATCGTGATGATGTGTTTTTGAGAGAGTTGAATAGAGATTTTATTGAAGAATTTCGCATTTGGCTTCTGAGGGAACACAAATTATCACATAATGGGGCTGTGAAATATCTTGCGTTGCTAAAGAAAGTTGTTAATCGTGCAGTAGTTAATAACAAGATGGCTTTTAATCCATTTGCGACTTATAGGATTGAAAGGCAAATTGTCTCTCCTGATTTTCTAACGGAAGAAGAACTGCGTAAGATTATAAATTTCAATTCACCCTTGCCAAGATTGGAACGCACTAGGGATATGTTCTTGTTTGCGTGCTATACAGGTCTATCATATATAGATGTGAAAACTCTGAAAGCTGAGCATTTGGAACGCGATGGTCAAGGTAGAATGTGGATAAAGAAGAAAAGGGTAAAAACAGGAGTGCTTTCTCGCATTCCATTATTGCCAAGTGCTAAAATATTATTAGACAAATATTCAGGAGGAGAGAACTTAATGCCTATTTATTCAGATAAAGATATAAATCTTTACTTGAAGGACATTGCGATTTTATGTCAGATAAATAAGCGAATAACATATCACACCGCTAGACATACATTCGCGAGTACGGTTACATTAGCAAATAATGTCTCATTGATAGTGGTTTCTAAGATGTTGGGGCATTCTAATGTGAAAATGACAGAACATTATGCGAAATTGGTAGATACTTGCATCGGTGAGGAAATGGATAAGCTGATGAATACATACACTGACGAATAAGTAAATCTTCGTACAATTTTATTAACAATCTCACTTGTAGCTAATATGAGTGAGATTTTCTTATTATCTTTGAGAAAAATTGCAAAACTATGAAAGATATACTAACATGGGAAGATGCTCATTTTTTTGATTACATAAATGAGATAGAATATCTGTACATTCCAGATGTTGATGATTATAAATATCGCATTAACATCAGTGAAATGGATGATGTTTCTGATGACGCTATTAAAATTGAAGCTCCTGTTTTTGGCTATAGTGAAATAGTTGCAACCTTTATGAACCGATACAACGAGGGTGTGCTATTAAAACAAAACCAATATTTAAGATACATAAAGGTTGTAGGACACCTATTGGAAGAACTTGAATTAGAACCTGAAAAATTTTGGTGTTTATTCCTTTTTGCCTTAGACTATTGCAATAGCTTATTGGGACAGGGAAAAACTATGAAAGCAACACCATTAGAGCAACTACAAGCTTTTGTAGATTTGATAACTAATGCAGATGAAACTGTGCTTCTAAGGCTAAAAGCGGGTAAGGCGAAAATGGATGTAGAATCGCCTGTTGCTTTACAATTCATGGCTGAGGCTATCCAAAAACAGTTAAAAACAGCAGACCTCAAACCATTATATATAAGAGAACAGGAGGAAGAAGCAAAGCAAATATCAGATTCTCCTATTATTGTCTATTTTGCAAAGATGTTACTAACCTTCTTCAACACACAAGACCACATAAGGCAAAAACGAAAAGAAGGAGCTAATTTCTCAACAAAAGAAAAGGATTTAGTAAGCCAATTGGTCTATTTCTCAGGATTATCAACGAACGATAGTTGGACTGATATAGAGAATGATACACTAAAAGCTTTTCTCAAACAATACAAAAATTATCAATATCCCAACAATGTAAGCAGTGTTTATTCTGAGTTTGTAGTTTATTAATTAACAATACTTTATATTTAATCCGTTATTCATTCTTCCGCAAGGGGAATAGAATAGCGGATTTTTTTATTTCCCATAAAAGGTTGCATCATATCTTATCTTCGCAGTGTCAAAAGCACAAGAGTTCATTGAAAAGTTAATAGAAATAAACAGTCGATTTGCCCGATGACAGTCAAAGGATTTCCCCCGAAGTACAGTAAGGGGAATAGAAATCGGCTAAATTTTATTCCTGATAACAAAGCAAAAAAACTCAGACCTTTGCAATGTCAAACAAGGACAAGAGTTCTTAAAATAGATATACGGAAACGACTCATTCCACTCAGCAAATTAGGAAGTTCTCTCCGAAGAATAGTAAGATAGAATTAAGGTCACAGTACGAAAAACTAATTATAAGAACCTTTGTTTTTTGACAAAACAATCAACAACAAGGGTACCCGTTGAAGATTGAAAAATAATTTTAACCAATTAAAAAAATTAAAACTATGGCAAATTTTGATTATTCAATCAATGCTGATTCTGCAATTAAGATTTATGACAATCAGGGTGCATATAACACCTTGTTGGAGATGATGAACTGCAAAGAACAACTGACTGTAAGATTTTACAGCGGTAAGGACAATATCCCTTGTGCATGGATTGAGTCCAAGCATATTGCTGGATTCAAATATCAGTTGAAGACATCTTCGTTTCATAGTTTGTTGAATTATTTATGCAAGGGCGCAGTTGAAGACTTTGACAAGAATCCAGCAGAGTTTGACACCATTAAGGAGGGCGAAGACTTCCAACTAAAGGTAATGGAGATGTTAATTACACTTGGTAAGACAATTCAGTTTGTTCCTACATTCCGAGAACGAACAGAAACGATTAGTGGCATATTGCCATGCTTCAAAGGTAAGATTATGTTCCGAATTAAACGGACAGAGGAGGTTCTCAATTACCTACGAGAAAACAATCAGATTCTTTAATTCTAAATCGAAAGGGGGATGTAAAAATCCCTCTTTCTTAAAAAATAAGCAATATGAAAAAGATTACAATTAATATTAACAAAAAGGTAGGTGGTAAAACACAATATCTTACAGAGGTGTTACCAACAATACCTACTAATACCATCTTATATAAGAAACTTACAGGTCTTGGGGCTACATACGGAGAGATAAAGGCTAACCGTAATTCTGTAATTATAGAGCCGAACAAGCCTGTTATCATAGGAAAGTGTAACGATCCAAAACATTGCGATGACAACCTATTTGGAGTACATGATAATATATATGCAGAAGATATTGTAAGATATATGATTCGTAGCCAAAAGCGAGGCAAGCACATTAAAATCATTACTACTCCCGAAAGTTTCTACAAAGTTCGCAATGCCTTTGAGGATATGGAAATGGATGTTAGGTTTGATTGTTTTCTGCTTTTCGATGAGTGCCACAAGGTTATTAAGGATTCGGGGTTTAGAGAATATGTAAGTCTTCCTATGGATTTGTTTTTTGAGTGCGAGCAGAAAGCATTGGTGTCAGCTACTCCACTAGAGTTTACTGATCCTAGATTCGAAAATTTTCAGGTGATAGAAGTTGTTCCTACTTTTGATTATGTGCAGAACCTACACATCATTACTACTAATAATGTGCTACCGACAATCAAGAAGGTGTTGGAACAACAAGACAAATGCTTCATATTCTGCAACTATACAGATATGATATATGAGCTAATGAGGCAGTTGGATATATTGGATAAATCAGCAGTGTTCTGTTCAGAAAATAGCGTGAATAAATTAACAGGACTGAAATTTAATAATGTTTCAGCAGTTTGGGATGAAAGTAAAATTCAGCAATTCAACTGGCTTACATCTCGTTTTTACAATGCTGTGGATATTGAATTAAACTTCAAGCCTAATGTGATTCTTCTCACTGATTGCTATGCGGCTGATTACACTATATTCGACCCATATACAGATGCTGTGCAGTGTGTAGGGAGATTCAGAAACGGTGTTTCTAATATATGTTTAGTAACAAATACGAATCCTCGTTTCAATATCCGCAGTAAGGATGAGCTAAAAGCAACAATGGTTTGCTTAAAAGATAACTACGAACAGATTAAATCCTTTTATGACTATGCCACGACAAACTCTGCAAAAGATGCATACAAAACTCTGCTAGAATGTTCACCATATAAAGATATGCTTGACAGATACGGCAGAACAAGTTTCTACAAAATAGACAATCATATAAACTTTCAGTTTGTAAAAGGATTTTTTAATAATAGCGGTTATTTAGTGGAACAATATGCTTCATGCGGGATGTTCCATATTACGGCAGATGAAGAATCATACGCTGTAGGCGATGAGCAATTATTGATAATAAACACTTCAGCTCTTATAAAGGAGAAGCGCAAGGCTATAGTTCAGCAATTAGAACTTATTTGTCCTTGCCAAACGGAAATGGATTTTCAATTGCTCAGAAGATTAGAAAATGCGGATAAGTTTATTGTGGAGGCTTATCTTAAGATTGGTAAGTCGGAGATAGAAAGGCTAAAATATAATTTCAAAAAGATTAAAGAGGCAATGATTATCGCTGATTTCAATAGGAAAGCAAGAGGTAATGAAGTGCAAAAACTGATAGCAAACTCTTTTTCTGCAGCTCGATGGTACTCTGCTAGCCATATCAAAACTGAAATTTCTCGAATTTTTGAATTGGTAGGATTGAAACCTAAGAAAGCAGTAACATCTAATACTATTACAGATTTCTTCGAGGCGAAGAAGATGGAACATAATAAACAGAGAGGTTATTATCTTATCAGGTCAAGAATTTTGTAGGCTACGACATTTTTTTGAAAAAAATCTTTTTATATATCCTGACTGAATTTTGTTGCCATACCATACATTATGCGCAAAATCGCCTCCTAATTTGAATAACTCACTAGTAGAGCCGTAGGTAAGAAATTACTTATGGCTCTTACTTTTTAATGGGTGCAATGAGATTTGCCATAGGAAAGTCCGAATCAGATCGGTTGCGAAAATCAGGTCAAATTTCAGAGCATATAACCCACACTAAAAATTTTACTTCATTAGCTAATATGATATAAAAAATGCTGACAAGTTAAGATTTCCCCTCCTCCTGTTTTACAAAAAATCCCCCTCCCTGAAATTGCCAAAGCTATCCAATCATGGGCACATATCCAATTTACTCCGCCCCGCAAAAAGGAGTTCAAAAAAACTTGCTTTCAGAAACTAGCAGATATAGTCGTAATAGGTAATTGAGAAAATATAGAAAAAATAGCCGTTAAAAGTGGCTAAAATCTTCACCGCAAATTCAATCAATAACCATTTAATCAATTACAATTATGAACGAACAAATTTTAGAAACTACAAGCGTGAACTTTCTTGAAGCAAACACCAACGCAATTACTATGGAAGAACTTGCAGAGCAGTGTGTTGTGCCAACTTGGGCTAATCAAGAGCTTACTATCTCGCACCAAGATTTCATTAGTACAGTACACGATGCAGCGTGCAATGTCTTTGCAGGAGAAACAATCAACACTCCTGATATTCGTGTTTCTCACATTGTGCGTGGGCGCATACCATCTGCATTAGGCAAGCGTTCAAGCGAACTGTTGGAATCTGAGAAAACACAGTTCTATCAGCGATTAGCGTTTGCCTTTACTATTCCAAGTCTGCATGAGTGCATAGATGGTCAGCGATTAGAACTCTGCATAGGTGGCGTTCGCAACTACTCGGATTTGAACCTCTATCGTGCAAATCGTGGGATGGAGAAATTCACAATCTTCATTGGTTGGCGTGTGAATGTGTGCAGTAACCAAGTCCTTACAGGCGATGGTGTGCGTTTAGCTATTGAGGTAATGTCACTACACGACCTTTATAGGGCTGTTGTTGATTTGTTTGACAGTTTTAACTTTGAAAAAGATATACAACTGTTGCAAACTCTTACACAGACAAGGCTAACTGAAACCCAATTTGCTCAGATTGTGGGTAGAATGAGGCTATACCAAGCATTGCCAAGCTATCAACAGCGCAGAGTGCCTAAGCTCCTCGTTACTGATAGTCAGATTAACAATGTGTGTCGTGACTACTACAACAATCCGAACTTTGGA
>JAFYRX010000025.1 GCA_017546725.1 Alistipes sp.
CTCCTTGTAGTTCTCAACCTTTGCCTTTGATGCGTTCAATACTACGAAATCGGGCTCACCGTAAACCTCCAACTCAGCGTCAGTAGGACGGATGAACATATTCTTAACGAAGTGTGCCTGCCAAGCAACCTCCATAATGAAGCGAATCTTCAAACGGCTGTTCTCGTTAGCACCGCAGAAAGTATCAACTACATACAACTTCTTGTTTGACAACTCCTTTGAAGCCAAAGCCTTCAACTCGGCCCAAGCAGCCTCTGTTACAGGCTTGTTGTCGTTCTTGTACTCCTCTGAAGTCCACCAGATAGTGTCCTTTGAAGTCTCGTCCATTACGAAGAACTTATCCTTGGGTGAACGACCTGTGTAAACACCTGTCATTACGTTAACAGCGTCCATCTCGGTCAAAACGCCCTTATCAAAGCCTGTCAAACCAGCCTTTGTCTCCTCGCGGAACAACTCATCGTAAGAGGGGTTGTAAACAACCTCTGTAGTACCAGTGATACCGTACTTTGCTAAATCAATTTTTGCCATAATTTTTTTTAGAATATATTAGTTAAACTACTTCTTCAACCTTTCTGTTTGCTGTATTTTACGTGTGGGATATAACACATCGCCTACCTCACACATCGGCCCTCTGTGCATTACCGCCATTCAGCGTACGGAAATGCTATCGAAAAGCCCTTATTTCAGCGATACAAAATTAGTGAAACTAATTGATATGTGAAACTAATAACATTAAAAAATTGTTAAATAATGTGTTTTTATGCTCGCAATCGACCAATTTGCGAAATATCAGAGTCCAGCAATGGCTTTTTTAACGATTTTTATGCTCAAATAGGCATCTGTTACCTCAGGGCTATGTTGTTAAATTAGCATAAGTCGTGCCTCGCAGTATGAAGATAAATGAAAGTTATAATTTTTTCGTTTTTCGACATATTTGCTACAACATCATAATCCCGATATTGTATATAATAATTAAATATAGTATATTTGTATGTTTTGCGAAATGCGTTATTTGCTGAATAGCATTGTATGGCTGGAGTATATTTTCACATACCTTTTTGTAAGCGCATCTGCGCCTATTGCGATTTCTATCGTTCTGCCGAGTTACAATATATTGACTCGGCGGTAGAGGCTATGCATAGCGAATTGGAAGAGCAGGCAGAATACCTTAATGACAAGGATATACGAACTATCTATTTTGGTGGAGGAACGCCATCGTTACTTCAACCTACAGAATTGCAGCATTTTATTGAGCACTCTGCAGAGTTATTTGATTGCAATAATGTTGGAGAAATTACTGTCGAGGCTAATCCTGATGATATTTCGGCTGAATATGTTAAGTCACTGCGCAAAACTGCGGTTAATCGCGTGAGTCTTGGTGTTCAGTCATTCGATGACGATGAGTTGCGATTTATGAATCGTCGCCATACGGCCGAAGAGGCTGTGGCGGCAGTTAAGCGGCTGCAAGACAGCGGAATAGAAAACATTACAATAGACCTAATATTTGGTGTCGACGGATTTGGAGATGAGGTTCTGGAGCGCTCTATTGACAAGGCATTATCGCTTGGCGTGCAACATATTTCGGCATACCATTTGACAATCGAACCCTCCACGACATTCTACAGGCGCGTACAACGTGGACAGATGCGTGAAGTTGCCGAGGAGTGTAGCGAACGAGAATATCTGCTTATCGAAAAACGGCTTTGCGAGGCTGGATATGAGCATTACGAGGTATCAAATTATGCGCTTAAGGGCTATCGCTCGCAACATAACTCATCGTACTGGAGCGGAGCAGAGTATTTGGGCATAGGCGCAGGAGCCCACTCCTTTAACGGAGCAGGGCGTCATTGGTCGGTGCAGAGCCTTACGGAGTATATTCAGCAACGTGAATATGAGAGTGAGGTATTAACTGCAAAAGACCATTATAATGAGTATGTTATGACCTCGCTAAGACGTTGCGAAGGTATAGATTTAAGAGTGATTGAATCTCGTTTTGGTCAGCAAAAACTTAAGACCGTAATGGCGGCTGCACAACGCTGGATTGCGAGTGGTGATTTGGTGGCAGATGGCCACAATTTGAGAATTCCGACAAGCCGCTTTATGCTATCGGACGCGGTGATAGAATCGTTTTTCGATGTATAATTAATAAAAAATATTAAATTATTGTTAAATTATTTTAGAAAATACCATTTGCGCACAATTAATGTGCTGAAATATAAATATAAAGTATTATCTTTGCGGCGCATTTCTGCCGTTTGAAAGTAAACGCATATCAGTTTTTTGGGTGCTGAAAAACGGAAATGTTCTTTATTTGAAACAAAAAAATAGATAATTTTAATATAGAATTTATGAGTAACACGAATCAGATGCCTAACTATCTTTTCGAGGTTAGTTGGGAGGTATGTAACAAGATTGGCGGTATTCATACTGTCATTGCCACTAAGGCACTTACGGTCACTAAAAAGATTGGTGACAACTATATAACAATCGGTCCCGACCTTATGCAGGAGGGTGCAAACCCCGAGTTTGAGGCTGATGATGCATTGTTGGCCACTTGGCGCGAGAGCCTCTACGAGGAGGGTATCCGTGTACGCATCGGTCGCTGGAAGGTAGCGGGCAACCCCATCGCTATCTTGATTGACTTCAAGTCACTCATCTCACAGAAGGATGATGTTTTGAAGCACCTCTGGGAGGATTACCACGTTGACTCAATCTCAGGTCAGTGGGACTATGTTGAGCCCGTATTGTTCGGTTATGCTGCAGGTATGGTTATCAAGTCATACGTTGAGAATTTCTGCTCATCAGCAGAGAAGGTTGTAGCACACTTCCACGAGTGGATGACTGCATCGGGAGGTCTGTACTTGCGTAAGCACTCACCCTATGTGGCTACATTGTTCACAACTCACGCTACAGTAGCAGGTCGTTGCATCGCTGGCAATGGTTTGTCATTGTATTCAGACTTGCACAAGTTCAACGCCGATGACTTGGCTCGCCGCTTCAACGTAACAGCAAAGCACTCTATCGAGAAGATGGCAGCTTTGTATCACGATGCATTCCTTACAGTGAGCGATATCACTGCAAATGAGTGCAAGTATCTGCTTGGTCGTGAGGTGACAAATATCACTCCCAACGGCTTCGAGAACGACTTCGTATGGAAGGCTGATGAGTTCGAGGCAAAGCGCAAGGAGGCTCGTGCCGCTATGATTAACGTAGCAGAGGCTTGCTTGGACCACAAGTTTGAGAAGGAGCCCCTCATCATCGGCACAAGCGGCCGCTATGAGTTCCACAACAAGGGCCTCGACATCTTTATGGAGTCATTGAAGCGTTTGGCTGCTTGCTCATTGGATAGAGAGATTTTGGCTTACATCACTGTTCCTGCCGCTAACAACGGTCCACGTGCCGACTTGGTTCGCCACTTGGCTGACGCTACAAAGCCTATCGACGAGAAGCAGTGGAAGTACTCTACTCACTACCTCGATAACAGCCAGTGGGATGCAATCTCGCAGTCTATGCGTGGTAGCATCCTGGAGCGCGAAGATTCAAAGGTTAAGGTTATTTTCGTTCCTTCATACTTGAACTCTAATGATGGCGTTTTCAACAAGAACTACTACGAGATGTTGGTAGGTATGGATGTAACAGCATATCCTTCATACTACGAGCCTTGGGGATACACTCCGCTGGAGTCTATCGCATTCTCGGTTCCCACAATCACATCAAACCTCTCTGGTTTCGGTCTTTGGGCTATGAAGCAGGCCGACCACAAGGCTGTAGAGGTTATCCGTCGCGACGACAACAACGATGCTTACGCTATCGAGCAGTTGGTAAGCGCAACATTGCGTTTTATGCAACTCAACGAGGTAGAGATTGAGGAGGTACGCACAGCGGCTTGCGAGATGTCAAAGAAGGCTCTCTGGGAGAACTTCTACAAGCACTATGAGCGCGCTTACGCCGAGGCTTTGGAGAACTCTGTTGCTCGCACTAACAGCGTATCGTCAGAGGATGGTGGCAAGTTCAACGAGCAGATTAACTTCGTTAAGCAGCAGCTTACATCAAATAAGCCCTCTTGGCACCGTATGATGGTTGAGAAGCGTTTGCCTTCACGTTTGAGCGCTTTGGAGACTATATCTCGTAACTTGTGGTGGTGCTGGACTCAGGATGCTCGCGATTTGTTTGAGAGCATCGACCCCGTGTTGTGGAACGCAGTAGACCGCAACCCCATTGCCCTTTTGGATAAGTTGCCCATCGAGCGCATCAACGAGTTGGAGAACGATAAGGACTTCCTCGTTCGTTTGGATAACGTAGCAGCACAGTTGGAGGCCTATATGACTGAGGAGCCCGATGGCAAGAGCGCAAAGATTGCTTACTTCTCAATGGAGTACGGTTTGCACTCATCACTTAAGATTTACTCTGGTGGTTTGGGTATCTTGGCTGGTGACTACTTGAAGGAGGCTTCAGATAAGAACGTGCCTATGGTTGCCGTAGGTTTGTTGTACCGTTACGGATACTTCACACAGCAACTCTCATCACAGGGTAGCCAGGTTGCTACATACGAGGCACAGAACTTTGCCAAGTTGCCTATCTCACCCGTTCGTGACGAGTCAGGTAACTGGATAACTATTCAGATTGCATTCCCTGGCCGTACTCTCTCGGCTCGCGTATGGAAGTGCCAGGTAGGTCGTACAGACCTCTTCCTTTTGGATACTGACTACGAGGCAAACCGCGATGAGGACCGTCAGATTACATACTACCTCTATGGTGGCGATTGGGAGAACCGCTTGAAGCAGGAGTTGTTGTTGGGTGTCGGTGGTATCCGTGCTTTGCAGAAGATGGGTATCAAGCAGCAGGTTTACCACTGCAACGAGGGTCACGCTGCATTCATCGGTATCGAGCGCATCCGTAACCTCATCTCAAAGAAGCGTTTGTCATTCTCTGAGGCTATGGAGGTTGTACGTGCATCATCGCTCTTTACAACTCACACACCCGTGCCCGCTGGTCACGATGCATTCCCCGAGTCAATGATGCGTCAGTATATGTCACACTACCCCGATGTATTGGGTATCACTTGGGAGCAGTTCATCAACTTGGGTAAGACTAACCCCAACGATATGAACGAGCGCTTCTCAATGTCAGTATTGGCTTGTAACCTTTCACAGGAGGTTAATGGTGTATCTTGGTTGCACGGTGAGGTATCTAAGGAGATTTTGGGCAATATGTGGCCTGGCTACTTCAAGAACGAGTTGCACATCGGCTACGTTACAAACGGTGTTCACTTCCCCACTTGGATTGCATCGAACTTGCGCCGCCTCTACGAGCGTTACTTCCCGAAGGGCTTCAACTCTCACGTTTATAACATCCCCGAGTGGCAGGGTGTACACAAGATTGATGATGCCGAGTTGTGGCAGGAGCGTATGGCCCTCAAGACTCGCCTTATCAACCACATCCGCCAGCGTTACAGCGACCCCGCACAGGTTCGTTACGACTCACCTCGTCAGATGGTACAGATTGCAGAGCGCGTACGTCCCGACGTATTGACTATCGGTTTTGCTCGTCGTTTCGCTACTTACAAGCGTGCACACTTGTTGTTCACTAACTTGGAGCGTTTGTCGGCATTGGTTAACAATAAGGAGCGTCCCGTACAGTTCATCTTCGCAGGTAAGGCTCACCCGCACGATATTCCCGGTCAGGATTTGATTAAGCGTATCGTTGAGGTATCTAAGATGCCTGAGTTCTTGGGTAAGATTATCTTCTTGCAGAACTACGATATGGAGTTGGCTCGCCGTATGGTTCAAGGTGTTGACGTTTGGTTGAATACTCCTACACGTCCTTTGGAGGCATCAGGTACTTCAGGTGAGAAGTGTGTTATGAACGGTGTTATGCAGTTCTCTGTACTCGACGGTTGGTGGGTAGAGGGCTACAAGGAGGGTGCTGGTTGGATGCTTCCTATGGAGCGTTCGTTCGCCGACCAGAACTTCCAGAACGAGTTGGATGCCGAGATGATTTACAACACTATCGAGGACCAGATTGTACCTTTATATTATGACCGCGACGAGGACGGCATTCCTCACAACTGGGTTAAGGCTGTTAAGAAGTGTGTTGCCGACATCGCATCGAACTTTACAATGAACCGTCAGTTGGTAGATTACGAGGAGCGTTTCTACAACAAGTTGGCTGTTCGTAAGGCCGAGATGGTTGACAACAACTACCGTATGGCTCGTGAGATGGCTGCTTGGAAGCGTAAGGTTTCGGCTGCTTGGGACGATGTCAAGGTGTTGAATGTTCAGCGCGTAGAGTTGGATAACGAGGCAATCTTTGTTGACAAGAAGTACCTCTATGAGGTAACTCTCGATATCGCTTCATTGCGTCCCGAGGATTTGGGCGTTGAGTTGGTAGTAGCCAAGCAGATTGAGGCTGGCGAGGCTGTAAATGTAGTTGCTACAAAGGCTCTTGAGATTAAGAACATCAACGGCAACGAGGTTACATTTGCAATCGACTACACTCCTTCGCGTACAGGCTCATTCGACGTGGCATTGCGTGTATATCCCAAGAACGACCGCTTGCCCCACCGTATGGACTTCGCTTTGGTTAAGTGGGCCTAAATTTTATAAAATGACGATTAATCGGGCGGGGTAGCCTGCCCGATTAATTAGCCATAAATAGCCGATTTGTGATTTTTTAGTCGGATTTATGCAATTTATGGCAAGAAAAGTTGGAGATGCGCCAATTTTTTTATTAACTTTACTGAAAATAAATAATTTTTCAAAAACTTTAATATGTCGGCACTAACATTTGATAAGAGTGAGTTGGGTAATTTGGAGTATTCGCTTCAGCGTGAGATGCTTGCTACCGACCGTAAGGGCGGTTATATGAGTACGACTATCGTATGCTGCAATACTCGAAAGTATCACGGTTTGATGGTTGCTCCCATCGATGAGACCGACGAGGCTTACGTATTGTTGTCGTCGCTCGATGAGACTATCATCCAGCACGACCAATCGTTCAATTTGGCATTGCACCGTTACAAGGGCGTGTATGAGCCTCGTGGCCATAAATACATTACAGATTTTCAGTACACTCCCACGCCTACAATCACATATCGTGTAGGTGGCGTAATCTTGCGTAAGGAGTTGTTGTGGATTCACAAGCGTACACAACTGATGATTCGTTACACGCTTGTAGATGCCCACTCTGATACGACGTTGCGTTTGCGCCCATTCTTTGCGTTCCGCAACAAGCACTCATTGTCGAAGGCTAACGTTGATGCCGATGGTCGTTCATATCCTATCGCTGGTGGAGTAAAGTGCAAACTCTATGAGGGTTATCCCTGGTTGTACCTCCAGACAGATAAGGCTGATGCAGAGTTCGTAGCAGCCCCTGATTGGTACTACGGCTTTGAGTATCCCGAGGAGATTAAGCGTGGATATGACGGTTATGAGGATTTGCTCACAACAGGTTACTTCGAGATGAACATCAAGAAGGGCGAGAGCATCATCTTCTCGGCTGCAACAGATGAGATGGCAACAGGTAAGACCATCACTGAGATTTACAACGCATCGTTGGCTCGTCGTACTCACAAGATTGACTTCTTGAGTTGCTTGCATCACTCGGCTCGTCAGTTCATTGTACGTCGCCCGGGTGGTCGTACCGAGATGATTGCTGGTTACCCCTGGTATGGTACCGTAGGTCGCGATACATTCATTGCTTTGCCTGGTATCGTTTTGGAGCAGAAGTACAAGGAGGACTGCTTGGATGTTCTGGATACAATGGTAGCCAAGATGCACGAGGGTGATTTTGCTGACTCGGCTTCGGCTTGGGTTGCAGCAGATGCTCCGCTGTGGTTCTTCTGGACATTGCAGAACTTGGAGAAGCATATCACAGCCAAGAAGTTGTGGGAGCGCTACGGCGAGGCTATGAAGTCTGTTTTGGAGGCTTATCGTCGCGGCTTTGGTGAGCGAGTTAAGTTGCACGACAACGGCTTGATTTGGGCTGCTGCCGAGGGTGAGGCTTTGACCTGGATGAATACAAAGGTCGATGGCAAGCCCGTAGCACAGCGCGCAGGTTATGCCGTAGAGATTCAGGCTTTGTGGTATAATGCCGTATCTTATACTTTGGCTTTGGCCCGCAAGATGAAGGACAAGGAGTTCGTTGAGCGTTGGGCCGATATGCCTGCCAAGACTAAAGAGTCGTTTATATCTAAATTCTGGCTCGATGCTGGATATTTGGCAGACTATGTGAATGATTATGAGACTAACGACTTCCGTCGTTCAAATATGCTCGTTGCTTGCGGTTTGGATTATACAATGCTCAACGAGGAGCAGACGATGGACGTGTTGAGCGTAGTGCGCCAGCACCTTATTACTCCACGCGGTGTGCGTTCACTCTCTCCGCGTAACCCCTTCTACGAGCCTTCGTATGCCGAGGACCAGCGTTCACAGGATTTGGCAAGCCGCAACGGCTCGATATGGGTATGGCCTTTGATGATGTATGTCAAGGTAGGCTTCGCTATCGCTGGTGAGCGATTCCTGGCTGATGCTGAGGAGATTTTGGCAGCATTCGACGATGAGATTCAGACCTCTTGTATCGGTTCAATAAGCGAGTGCTTCGAGGGTGACCCCCCATTCCGTGCAAAGGGCTGTTTGTCACAGGCTACAAGTGTCGGCGGTTTGCTCCATATCAGTAGCCAAATCGATGAGTGGAAAAAGAAGGTAGCAAAGAAGTGCAAGGCCGAGCAGAAGACCGAGCAGGCTACAGAAGAGCCCGCTAAGGCTAAAAGATGTTGTGTTCGCAAGAAGAAATAATAAAAAGATAATAGGATGAGAGTATTAATGTTTGGCTGGGAGTTCCCGCCTCATATTGCCGGTGGCTTGGGTACGGCTTGTTACGGTATGACCCGAGGCTTGGCGCGCAACGATGTCGAGGTTATCTTCGTGATGCCTAAAGCATCGGGCGACGAGGACGAACGATTTGTCAAGGTTGTCAATGCCAGCGACGTCGAGGCACGCTATTGCAACTCGACTATCGAGGGCGCTGATGATATTATGCGCAAGATTTCGTTCATCCATATTGATTCTAATATGGTTCCTTACATCTCTCCCGAGGAGTGGGATACCTATCGCGAGGAGTACGAGCGTACGGGTAAGAAGTTCTGGGAGCGTGAGGGCGATAGTTGGACACAGCGTTACACCTTCTCGGGTAAGTATGGTGCAAACTTGATGGAAGAGGTTGCGCGTTATGCAGTAGTTGCTGCCGAGGTAGCACGTCAGTTGGAGGGCCAGTTCGATGTTATCCACGCCCACGACTGGTTGACATACTTCGCAGGTATCGCCGCGAAGCGTGTATCGGGTAAGCCGTTGGTTGTACATATGCACGCTACATCGTTTGACCGTTCGTCAAGCGATAATATCGATACACGAGTTTATGAAATCGAGCGTGCTGGTATGGCTGCTGCCGACAGAGTTATCGCTGTATCGAACTTGACTCGTAACATCGTAATCGAGAAGTATAACATCCCCGCAGAGAAGGTTGTAACAGTTCACAACGCGGTACGCTTTGCCGAGAAGGAGAACGAGTTGCCTGAGAGAGGTGTGGATGACAAGATTATCACATTCTTGGGCCGTATCACCTTCCAAAAGGGTCCCGACTACTTCGTGGAGGCCGCTGCAAAGGTGTTGAAGCGTGTGCCTAACGTGCGTTTCGTTATGGCTGGTTCGGGTGATATGATGAATCACGTTATTCGTCGTGTAGCCCGCTTGGGTATCGCCGACCGTTTCCACTTCACAGGTTTCTTGAAGGGTGACGATGTGCACAAGATGTTCCAGTTGTCGGACGTATATATTATGCCTTCGGTATCGGAGCCTTTCGGTATCTCACCGTTGGAGGCTATGCGTGCAAACGTACCGTCAATCATCTCGAAGCAGAGTGGTGTAGCCGAGGTTTTGGACTATGCCGTTAAGGTTGACTACTGGGATGTTGACGCTATGGCAGATGCTATCTACGGATTTGTAAAGTATCCTGCATTGGCTAAGATGTTCTCGGAGAAGGGCCTTGAGGAGGTTACAGGCTTGAAGTGGAACAACGCAGCCGCAAAAATCAAGGCAGTCTATGAGGATGCCATCAACGAATTAGCAAAATAAAAATAAGATTAGATAGATATGAAAACAGTTTGCTTGTATTTTCAAGTGCATCAGCCTTGGCGTTTGAAGGTTTATCGCTTCTTCAACATCGGTAAGGACCACAACTATTTGGATGATTTTACCAACCGTGCTATTATGCAGAAGGTGGCTCGCCAGTGCTACCTCCCGATGAATGCACTTTTGCTCAAGTTAATCAAGGAGAATAAGGGTGCCTTCAAGTGCTCGTTCTCAATCACAGGTTCTGCTGTTGAGCAGTTCCGTGCCTATGCTCCCGAGGTGTTGGATTCATTCCGCGCTTTGGCAGAGACTGGCTGTGTAGAGTTCTTGGCCGAGACTTACTCACACTCTTTGGCTGCCCTCTCTTCAAAGGAGGACTTCGTAGAGCAGGTTAAGTTGCACTCAAAGATGATTAAGGATGAGTTCGGCAAGAAGCCCGTAGCATTCCGCAACACCGAGTTAATCTACTCTGACGCTATCGGTGAGATGGTATCGGAGTTGGGCTTCAAGACTATCTTGGCCGAGGGTGCAAAGCACGTTATGGGTTGGAAGTCGCCTAACTTTATCTACACAAACTCTATCGACAACCGTTTGCGCGTATTGTTGCGTAACTATAAGCTCTCTGACGATATCGCATTCCGCTTCTCAAATCAGGGTTGGGACCAGTATCCTTTGACTGCCGACAAGTTTGCACAGTGGGTTAGCGACGAGAACGGCGAGGTTATCAACCTGTTTATGGACTACGAGACATTCGGTGAGCACCAGAAGGCTACAACAGGTATCTTCGACTTCGTTAAGGCGTTGCCGAAGGCTATGTTGAAGAACGAGTTGTCGTTCGCTACTGTTAGCGAGGCTGCCAAGGCTTACCAGCCCGTAGGCGTATTGCACTGTCCTCACGTTATGTCGTGGGCTGACGAGGAGCGCGACGTTACAGCGTGGTTGGGTAACGAGTTGCAGAACGAGGCATTCTCGAAGTTGTACGCTTTGAAGGATAAGGTTAAGGCGTTGAAGAACGCAGACTTCGAGTACGTTTGGAACTTTATGCAGACATCGGACCACTTCTACTATATGGCTACAAAGTGGCTCTCTGACGGTGACGTACACTCTTACTTCAACCCCTATGGCTCATCTTACGAGGCGTTCATCAACTATATGAACGTGTTGTCAGACTTTGAGATTGAGGTTGAGAAGGCACTTGCTGCCAAGAAGTCTCGCAAGAAGGAGACCGCTACAGCGTAATAGCTTTTTAGCAAGATAATGCAGAGTGGCTGCGGCAATATTTGTCCGACAGCCACTTTTTTTGTATATTTGTCTAAACCAAATCTACGAATATGAAACGAAGCGAATTTTTGCGATTGTGTGGTGGTGCGCTGTTACTGACGCAACTACCAAAGCCGTTGGCTGCAAAGATGCAAAAGGCGGCTGAGGTAAGTAAGGTGGCAGAGGGCCCATCTACGCTTAGAGATGTTCGCAAGATAACTATCAACGTGGGTGCAAAGAAACCCTTCTCTGCTCTGCATATATCGGATACGCATTTAACACGTGTCGATGCGCGCGACAACCAGCGCAAGAAGAGTCTTTCAGCAGCACGACAACGCGCATTTCCGTGGGCAGAGCACTACTTTGATGCGGCGATTCGCTATGCGAGAGAGCGTGACCTTATGTTGTTGCATACGGGCGACTTGATAGACTTTGTGAGTGAGGCCAACCTCGATTTTGTGGCGATGCAGTTGGGTATTGGTAGTTGGTTTGTCTCGGCTGGCAACCACGAATATTCGCAGTATGTGGGCGAGGCCAAGGAGGATGCGGCATACAAGGCACAGAGTTTCGACAAGGTGCAACGTGCCTACCCCAACAATTTGAAGGTGGCATCGCAGGTCATCAACGGCATTAATTTCGTAGCGCTGGATGATGTATATTATAATGTGACGGCAGAACAGCACGAACTTATGCGACGTGAGGTCGAGAAAGGGTTGCCCATCGTGCTTATGTGCCACGTTCCGTTCTACACACCAAAGCACTGCGCCGATGTGCTGAAAGGAAACAAAGGCTTGGCGGGATATGTGACGGGAGCGCCGTTAGAGATAACTCGCACCTATCAGACCAATCCCTCGCTACCAGCCGATGAGCAATGGCGCAACCGTTCGGTACAACAACGCTCGGATGAGCCTACATTGGAGTTCATAGCGTGGCTCAAGCAACAGCCTCTGCTGAAAGCAATCTTGTGCGGACACTGTCACCACTTCTACGAGGAGCAGTTCTCACCGACTGCAATACAATATGTCGTAGGAGCAGGATATAATGGCGATGCCTATGAGATAGAGTTTGTATAGACAAAAAAATAGAGGTTGTTCAACGATGTGCTGAACAACCTCATTTTTTAACTCTATACCGAGAAGTCGTAATTATCTATGTTTCGATAACTTAACCCACGGCATATTCTTCTTTGCAAACTCCATCACCTCTACAGCCTTGTCGCAGCAGAGAGCATCAGCACCGAGAGCAACGCCCAGCTGGAAATCCTCGATGCCGCCACCGGGCCACAACGAGACAATCAGACCAGCCTTGTGGGCCTTCTGCACCATTGCTCGGCTTGTGCCGTTCATATTGCACGCCAGACGCTTCGAACCCAGCTCCAACGCCTTATTGATATGCTTGTCGCTGATGGGTTCGCCCACGATATACATAATGTCTGCCTCGGGATGCAACGCCTTCATCACGCGCAAGGCTCGCGCATCGAACGAGGTGAAGAGATAGGTCGAATTGGCGGGTTTCTTGGCCATCGCCATCTTGTAGAGTTTGTCACAATAGACCTCGAGCTGCTCCTCGCTGTAGTCCGATGACTTCATCTCGAACTCCACATAGATGCTATCACGCTTCGAGAGCCACTTACACAACTCATCTACAAACAACACAGGATTACCCTGAAGGCTCTTGACCTTCTTGAGCTCCTTGCGTGTCGATTCCTCGATAATCATATCCACGCCCGCAGTACGCTTCAGCGACTTGTCGTGGTTGATAACCAGCTCGCCATCCTTCGTAATGCGCACATCGGTCTCGTAGCCTCTGATACCCTTGTCGTAAGTACCCTGAAAGGCCGAGAGTGTATTCTCGTCAAACTCATATCGGCTACCACGATGCGCAAAGTGCTGCACCTCGCGGGCCTCCTGTGCCAATGCCGCAGCGCACATCGCAACTGCAAACATCAAACATACAATACGTTTCATCGTTTATCTCAATTAAAGGTTTAGTTAACGTGTGTCCAAAATGAACAAAAGCGGACCCGCAAGCCCGCTTTAGCCTATTTTCGACGAGTTTAGACTGTCATAATCTCCTTCTCCTTGGCCTCCATCAAGGCGTCGAGCTGCTTTGAGAACTTCTCAAGCAATTTCTGTGCCTGTGTCTCGCCATCCTTTGCCTCATCCTCGGGCATACCCTCCTTCTGAGCCTTCTTGAAGGCCTCAACAGCATCGCGGCGTGCGTTACGCAAGCTGATACGTGCAGTCTCGCCTACGCCCTTAACCTGCTTAACCAACTCCTTACGACGCTCCTCGGTGAGAGGCGGAATAGTCAAACGGATAGTCTCGCCATTGTTCGAGGGAGTAAGGCCGATGTTAGAATCGATGATAGCCTTCTCGATGGGGCGAATCATATTCTTATCCCAAGGCTGAATCAATATTGTTCGTGCATCGGGTACTGTAACACTCGCTACGCCAGACACGGGAGTCTGTGAACCATAGTAATCAACAAACACGCTGTTCAGTACGTTAGTAGAAGCCTTACCAGCGCGGATGTTCAAGAGTTCCTCCTCGAGGTGGTCTACCGTACGCTTCATACGGTCGGTTGCGCCATTAATAATTGTCTTTGTATCCATAGTAGTTCTATTATAAATTTTCCTATTTCTTCATTTTGGGTGATACTCTTTACTTGAGTGCTTTGTCGATAGCCGAAATCAACTCCTGGAACTCCTTCTCGTCGTAACCAACCGACAAATAGATGATTTTACCATCCTTACCGATAAGGAAGTTACGAGGAATGTAATTCGATGCAAAGAGTTTGAAAATGCTCTGGTTGGGGTCCAAACCCATAGCAAATTTATAGCCAGCCTTCTCGCGGAATGCCTCAACTGTAGCCTTCTTCTCGCCACGAGAGATGGGGAGGAAGACAAAGTCCTTACCCTTGAAGCGGTCGATAATCTCCTTCTGAACGTGCTTCAACTCCTCTCGGCAAGGAGGACACCACGTTGCCCAAAAGTTTACCAACACAACCTTACCCTTCAACTTCGAGAGCGTAACTTTCTTGCCATCCAACATCTCGACAGTAAAGTCAGCAGCCTTATCACCAACCTTAACCAATGTGGTCTTGGCAATCTCGGCACTCTGGTCCTGCGCCGATGCAGTGTGAGGTGCTACGGCAAACAGCACAACGGCTGCGAGGGCTATATAAGCCTTACGGCAAATGTTTTTGATATTCATAATCTTTAACTTTTTAATAGGCACTTATTAATTGAATAATCTCTACAGGAACTATTCCTTGCACACAAGTGTACCGATAGTCTCGCCAGCGAGCACCTTGGCAAGGTTACCCTCGGTATCCATATCGAATACGATGATATCCAAACCGTTCTCCTTGCAGAGTGTGAAGGCTGTCATATCCATCACCTTCAAATCGCGGTTGTAGACCTCATCGAATGTAATGCGGTCGAACTTTGTCGCTGTCGGGTCCTTCTCGGGGTCGGCTGTATAAACGCCGTCAACACGAGTACCCTTGAACATAACCTCGGCCTCAATCTCGATGCCACGCAAAGCCGATGCAGTATCAGTCGAGAAATAGGGGTTAGATGTACCACCACCGATGATTACCACATAACCAGCCTCAAGATACTCTATAGCCTTGGCCTTTGAATAGTACTCGCCGATAGGCTCCATACGGATTGAGGTCAAAACCTTGGCCTTAACGCCGTTATCCTCCAAAGCCGACTGCAAAGCCAACGAGTTGATAATCGTAGCAAGCATACCCATCTGGTCGCCCTTGACTCTGTCGAAACCCTTCTTGGCGCCTTGCAGGCCTCGGAATATGTTACCTCCGCCAATAACTATGCCAATCTGCACACCTGTAGCCACAGCCGCCTTAATCTGCTCGGCATACGACTGCAACACTGCTGTCGAAAGACCATATTTCTGTTCTCCCTGAAGCGACTCGCCGCTCAACTTTAGAAGTATTCTCTTATATCCCATAGTTGTAAATATTATTTATCTTTTGCGAAGATAAGAAAAAATCTTGGGATATCATACATCGGCAAAATATTAATCGCACTTTTTTATGAATTATGCGCAAGAGCAATAAGTAAAAATACCTATTTTGCCTCGTGGGAGAGCCATTTGTAGAGTGAGTTGGAATATTGATAACCATTTTTAGTTATCTTTGTTAAATGAAAATCTAAAACGGATTCTTATGCGAAACATTTTTCATTCATCGTTAAAGGCGATTTGTTCGATAATGCTCTTGTGCTTTATCGGATGCGATTCTCGCACAGAGGTGGCCAAACGATTGGAAAGTGTACCAAATATTGTCGCATATTGGGATTTTGCTGATGAAGATTATTTGGTAGCAAAGGGAATCTCGACACCTTCGCTTCGCGCCGAGGGCGATGCTATGCCAACGCTTGTCGATGAAGGGCCATTGTCGGGCCGTTCATTGCATTTTGATGGTGATGATTTTCTGTATATCCCCTACGCCGAAACGGGTGCGTTGAATGTAAAGAGCGGCAGCGTTACGGTTGTAGCGTGGGTAAAATGGACCGCTACGCAGAGTTTCGTAGGCGGTATGTGGAACGAATATGAGGATGGCGGAAAACGACAATATGGATTGTTCGTAGGATTGCCGCACTACAATGGAGCAAATCAGGTGTGCGGTCACATCTCGCGCACGGGAAAACCAACCCCACCTTTCCCTTACTCGATAGATTACTCGGCAAGCAAGCAGATTGTGCCTCAAAATGAGTGGTGTGCCGTAGCCTTTACTTATGACGGTGAGTATATCCGTTCATACTTCAATGGCGAGTTCGAGGAGCGTGAGGAGGAGTTAATCAATCACACAACGGGCTTTGAGGGTTATCCCGAGGGTCTGCGTCAGGTTAAGAATCCCTACTACTTCCCCGACGGCATTGGCGACAATGGCTCGGATTTTACAGTAGGTGCGGTATTCGCAAGTAATCGTTACGCCAACTTCTTCAAAGGAGAGATTGGCGGTCTTGCAGTATTCGACAGAGCGCTGACGGCCGAGGAGGTTAAATATGTGAGTTGGTGGGACGAAAATTTGTCAAATAAGAATTAATTGTGTTTCTTTGTATAGCAGGAAACTAATAACTCAATAAATATAAACTATTATGGTAGATATTTTCGAAAGATTAGAGAAGAATACCGGTGGTCCGATTGGTCAGTATATGCAGTTGGTACACGGTTATTTTGCATTCCCGAAGTTGGAGGGCGAATTGGGTCCTCATATGCGTTTCCGCGGTAAGGAGATGCTCAACTGGAGTTTGAACAACTATCTCGGTTTGGCTAACCACCCCGAAGTACGTGAGGCTGACGCCAAGGGTGCACAGGAGTTTGGTATGGCAGCCCCGATGGGTGCTCGTATGATGAGTGGTCAGACAAAGTACCACGAGCAGTTGGAGCGCGAGTTGGCAGAGTTTGTAGGCAAGGAGGATGCTTTCTTGTTGAACTTCGGTTATCAGGGTATGATTTCTATTATCGACTGCTTGCTCTCACCGCGCGATGTAGTGGTTTACGATGCAGAGTGCCACGCTTGTATCATCGACGGTTTGCGTATGCACAAGGGTAAGCGTTTTGTATATGCTCACAATAACGAGGAGTCGTTGCGTTTGCAGTTGCAGCACGCTACCGACTTGGCCGAGTCACAGCGCGGTGGTGTATTGGTAATCACCGAGGGTGTGTTCGGTATGAAGGGCGACCTGGGCTTCCTCGACGTAATCGTTAAGGCAAAGCAGGATTTCAACTTCCGTTTGTTGGTTGACGATGCTCACGGCTTTGGTACTATGGGTCCTGGCGGTAAGGGTACTGCGGCTCACTTTGGCGTTGTGGATGGCGTTGATGTATTGTTCAACACATTCGCAAAGTCAATGGCTGGTATCGGTGCATTTGTGAGTGGTCCACGTTGGTTGATTAACCTCTTCCGCTACAATATGCGTTCACAGTTGTACGCTAAGTCGTTGCCTATGCCTATGGTTATCGGTGCTTTGAAGCGTTTGGAACTTATCCGCAACCACCCCGAATATCAGGAGAAGTTGTGGGAGATTACTCGTGCTATCCAGACAGGTTTCAAGGAGAATGGCTTTGAGATTGGCGTTACACAGTCACCTGTAACACCCGTCTATATGAAGGGTGGTAACGAGGAGGGTACTAACCTTATCGTCGATTTGCGCGAGAACTATGGTATCTTCTGCTCGATTGTAATCTATCCCGTAATCCCGAAGGGCGAGATTATCTTGCGTATCATCCCCACAGCGGCACACACGCTGGAGGACGTAGAGCGCACAATCGAGGCATTCAAGGCTGTACGCGAGAAGTTCGATGCAGGTTACTACGCATCGATGCCTATCCCGATGAAGGCCGACCCCGAGTTTAAGGTACGCTAATTATAAGGAATGAGGCTTTGCCTCAAATGGATATTACTCCGCAACTGCATTGAGTGGTTGCGGAGTTTTTTTGCGTTAAAAGTGAGATTTTTCAAACGAACGGCAAAATGAGTACGGTTTTTGCGCTGGCATCGTAAAAAACAATTATGAAACATACGCTAAAAATTCGTGCTTTGCTACTGTTACTTACTATTTTGTTTGTACTATGTGCCGTCACGGGCCGATGTGCAATGAAGGGAGAGATTGACCGAAGTGTCATTAAGTCACTGGACCTGAACAACTATATGGGCCTATGGTATGAGGTGGCTCGCTTCGACCACAGTTTCGAGCGAGGGATGAGCAACGTGACCGCCGAATACACGCTGCAGCCCGACGGAACGGTGCGTGTCATCAACCGCGGAGTGCGTGACGGCAAGCCACAGGAGGCCATCGGCAAGGCAAAGACCACGCCCGAGGCGGGGCGATTGCGAGTCTCGTTCTTTATGTTCTTCTACTCGGATTACAACATTATGGAGATGGCCGAAAACGGCGAGTGGGCGCTGGTAGGGAGTCGTTCACCCAAATACCTATGGATACTATCACGCACGCCAAAGATGAGCCAAGCGGTCATCAGCCACATCCTGCAATTGGCTCGCGAGAGAGGCTACGACACATCGGAACTTATTTTCGATGCTAATTACGTCGATTGATTTTGGCGCGATAGATTATGTTTGCCCGATTCTGACGTGGGGTATGGAACGAGATATAGAGATAACCTCGGCGAGTGGCAACACCCTCGGGCTCGAGGCCCATATCCGATAAATCCAGCGAGAGCAACTTCTTGCCGCTTACAACATTAGAGGCGTGCAGACGCAGGACTCCGCGCGAAGGAACTCCGTCGGGTAGGAAAATTACATCTTTATAGATATGGCTACCCTGTGGAATCTTAATATCGCCTACGGGAATACCGCCCAGCGCATCACACGTCTGCAGATGTACCTCGCCGTTAGCATCAGAGTCAGCCAAGCGTGGAAGAGCAAACCTCTTGAGATAGCGCACTGTACCGATGGTGCAGTAGAGATATATGCGTTTGCTGGCCGCATCAACTGCCCAATCACAAGGGCCTGTAATCTCGTCTCCGTCGTAATATATCTTCTGGACAAGGCGAGCACCCTCCGTCGTAATGTCGTTCACGTAGCAGGCTCTCTCACCTCGGCACTCGGTAACGTAAAAGAGCGGGAATTGGGATTTCTTAGAATAGCGCTCTACGCCAAACGAGGCGTTGTTGCAGTGGCCTGTATTGCCTTCGATGACAAATGTATTGACAAAACGATTTCGCTTAAGGTCGATGATTACACATTGCCCCTTGTCGTGCATCGAGAATGCATAACGACCATAAATGGCAAATCCTTGTGTCGTGCCATTTATCTCTACCTGCGCGGGCAGAATATCCTCTACGTTCATCACACACTCCAACTTGCCGAGCAGGTCGTCACTCGGTTGCGCAACGGCTACAGCAGAGGTAAAAAGTAGCGAAATAAAGAGAATAGCCAGCCTCATTATAACATCGACTTGATTTGTTGTTCGATGCCTGCCGCATCGAAACCGCACAGAGCATAGAGTTCAGCAGGTGTACCGTGCTCGATGAACTTATCCTCGATACCCATAGTTTTGACATTAACAGCGTAGCCGTTGTCGTTGAAGAACTTCACAACAGCCTCGCCTACACCTCCTCGCAAGGCTCCATCCTCGACGGTGATAACCTTGCTGAATGTACGGCCCACCTCGTGGAGCAACTCCTCATCGAGAGGCTTTGCAAAACGCAGGTCGTAGTGTGCTACAGAGGTCTTATATTCCGACTCGACACGCTCAATGGCCTCCTTAGCGAAGTGTGCAACAGGACCAATGGTCAATACAGCAACCTCGTTACCCTCCTTCAAGCGGCGACCTTTACCCGTCGGGATAGCCTCAAACGGCTCGCCCTCCCACTTTGCACCGACACCACAACCACGTGGGTAACGGATTGAGTAGGGAGATGGGGTATTAACAGCCGAGTAGAGCAGATTGCGCAACTCCAACTCATCCATCGGCGAAGCGACAATCATATTGGGAATACAACTGAAATATGCCAAATCAAATGCTCCGTGGTGTGTAGCGCCATCCTCGCCGACCAGACCACCTCTATCGAGGCAGAACGTAACGGGCAAGTTCTGCAACGCTACATCGTGGATGACATTATCGTATGCTCTCTGCATAAACGACGAGTAGATATTACATACGGGGTGCATACCTCCCGCAGCCAAACCTGCTGAGAAAGTTACGGCGTGGCCCTCGGCGATACCTACGTCGAAGCAACGGTCGGGCATCTCCTGCATCATTATATTCATCGAACAACCCGACGGCATAGCAGGTGTGATGCCGACAATAGCCGAATTGGTCTTCGCCAACTCCAACAGAGTCTTACCAAATACATCCTGATAACGTGCAGCCGAGTCCTTCGAGGGGATACGCTCGCCTGTTTCGGGGTTGAATCGTCCTGGAGCGTGCCATACCGACTGATTATCCTCGGCGGGGGTGTAACCCTTACCCTTGATAGTTCTGATGTGGAGTAACTTCGGCTCGTCTATATCCTTCAATGCCGACAACATACGCACCAACTCCACTACATTGTGGCCGTCCAACTGACCGAAGTAGCGGAAGTTAAGGCTCTCAAAGAGGTTGCTGTTTTTGAGCAAACCTTGCTTTATGGCGTTGCCCGCTCTCTGGCACATACGCAACAACTTGGGGGTATGAGCAAGAATCGCCCACAAGCGACGCTTAAACGAATTATAGGCACGCGAGGTCGAAAGGCGTGCAAAATAGTTGTCCAACGCACCTGTCGCTCTATCGATTGCCATCTCGTTGTCGTTGAAGATAACAAGCAATTTGCCCTTCTTCTTTTCACCCGCATTATTCAATCCCTCAAATGCCAGACCTCCTGTCATAGCGCCATCGCCGATTATGGCTACAACGTGATTGTCGATACCTTGTAACTCGGCAGCCTTCGCAAGTCCAAACGCAGCAGAGATAGATGTAGATGAATGGCCTGCACCAAACGCATCGTACTTGCTCTCGGCCATACGCGGGAAACCGCTGATGCCACCCATCTTACGATTGGTGGGGAAGAGGTCACGACGCTCGGTGATAATCTTGTGGGCATAAGCCTGATGGCCCACATCCCATATAAGTTTGTCGAACGGGGTGTCGTATACATAGTGAAGGGCTACGGTCAACTCCACCGTACCCAAACTCGAGGCCAAGTGTCCAGGATTTTTCGAACACTCCTCGATGATATATTGGCGCAACTCGTTACAGTATTGGGGCAGTTGCGAAATCGCAAGCCTTTTGAGGTCGGCTGGCGAATTGACTTTATATAATAGGTCGTAATCGATATGTTGCATAGTATCCATTGATACAAATATACGATATTTGTAACAAATATACAAAAATTGGTTATCAGTTTATGCTACGGAGCAGGGGATGCCCAACGCCTCGACGCGCTCGGCAATCTGCATAAGTTCCTCGCGGCTAACCTTTTCCAGCGTTTTGCAGGGGGTATCACGGTCAAGCGAATAGACCATCACTTGTCGAGGTGCAATCTCCTCAACAAGTTTCAGCCACGACGCAACCTCCTCATCGGAAGTATTGTCAATATGCTGGCCCTGATACTCACCACGCAGGAACATGGTCTGCAAGGTCATCTGTCCGCTGAAGCGTTTCATACGCTCAATAGTAGCCTCTACGGAGTAACCTGCGGCAGGTTTATTCATCAGTCGCACCGTCGAATCAAAGGCTGAATCCAACTTCAGGATATTGTTATCCACTCGGCACAATGCTCGGCATACATCTTCGCGGTGAATCTGTGTAGCATTGCTCAGTACCGAAACTTTAGCCGAAGGGCAGAATTGGTCGCGCAGGGCTATCGTGTCGTCTATAATCTGCTCGAATTCGGGGTGCATCGTAGGCTCGCCATTACCAGCAAATGTTATTACATCGGGAAGTCTGCCATCTTCACCCATCTGCTGAAGTGTTGTGGCAAGCATCTCTCTGACATCTTCACGTTTGTTGAAACGGCGTGGGCCTATGTGGTCACCATTCCAGCCACACTCGCAATAGATGCAGTCGAAACTGCACAACTTCGACTCGATGGGCAACAGATTCACACCCAGCGAAACACCTAAACGGCGCGATTGCACTGGCCCGAAAATGATATTGTTATATAGTGCTGTCATATTGCAGTCGTATTACTTTTACATTTTTGAACGTCTATACTCTTTGGGCGTCATTCCCGTATGACGCAGGAAGTATTGACCGAAGAACGAGGGATTGGGGAAATTGAGTTCATCGGCAATCTGCTGTACCGTCAAATTCGTAGTCGCAAGTTTTGCCTTGGCATTGAGAATCACAGAACGAGTAATCCAATCCGATGCACTGCGTGACGACATCTGGCGCGTAACTATTGTAAGATACTTGGGCGAGATGCACAACTTGTCGGCATAATATTTCACCTCGCGTGAGGTGATAATGTCGGTAGCCAGCAAAGTCATAAATCGGCGGAAAATCATATCCTGACGAGTGCAGGGCTGGCGCTTGACGGCGATGTCTCGCATATATATTCCTGCCAACTCATAGCATAGCAATGTCAAGGTCAATACATTTATCTGCGGATGGAAAGGATGTTGCGTACGCGAATCCTTACGGTGCATCATCTTGCATATCTCCATAATGCTCTGCAACTCCTCATCGGAGAGGATGACACAAGGATTTTCGCGCATCGATATGTGTATCGAGTTCGCCGAAGGAATGTTTAGTTCGCGCAGAAAATCCATATTGATAGCCAACGTGTAACTCTCAAAACCTTCGCCCGTCTCAAAGCCCTGTATAATCGTACCAGGGAATGCCACGCACATAGTATTGCGGCGCAATTCGTACTTATGCTCATTAAGGATTACGTAACCCTCGCCGCCCAGACAAATAAAGATTCCACCGCGTCGCATTGCGTGCGGCACGTTTTCGTGGTTGATGATAGAATTGTATTCCGTACTATCTATATATGTAAACAGACTGTGCCGTGCAGTTTGTGTGCTGTCGGCAGTCGATTTACGTTTTCTCTTTTCGTGTAGAGCCATACTCTATTATAAATTTATGTGCAAATATAACAAAAATTTACTACAAAGAACTTTTTGGGCTCTACGATGCTCCGCAAAATCATATTTTTGGGGCGAGATAGAACATTTTATATGTTGTGTGATATTTTATTTTGCGATTTCGGCTTGTTATTTGCACCCATAATCCTAAACAAAAGTTGATATGGTTAATCTGAAAACAAAATTTGCTACATTGGAATTGCGCAACCCTATAATTATAAGTAGTTGTGTACTGACATACAAACCTGAAAACAATCTTGCTTTTGAGCAGGCTGGAGCAGCCGCAGTAGTTATAAAGTCTCTATTTGAGGAGAGTATAATCCGCGAAGCCGACCATCTGCAAAAGGATGGCGAACACGTCGAGGCCGCCGATTATATGCAAGGGTATCTATCGGCAGAACATCTGCGCAAATATATCGATGTCATACATCGCTCCAAACAGTTGTGCAGCATCCCTATTATCGCAAGCATTTGCTGCCGTAGCCAGGGAGAGTGGACGGAGTTTGCCGAGGCCATAGAGTGTGCGGGGGCTGATGCTCTGGAGTTGAATGTTATGGGGTTGGCAACCTCACGCAACTATTGTGACGGAGATTATGAGCAACGTCACATCGAGATATTGAAGGCTGTACACGATAAAATAAAGATTCCTATAATTGTCAAGTTAGGAGCAAATCTTACCAATCCTGTTAATGTAGTAAAGCGATTGAAGGTATACGGAGCAGCGGGCGTGGTAATGTTCAACCGACCTTACCAGATAGATATCGACATCGAGCAGATGGAGTATTCGTCGGCGAAAGTAGTTAGTCAGCCATCGGATTTGGTAAACCCGCTACGTTGGGTGGGTATAACATCGGCTGCAGTAAAGGGCATATCGTATGCATTGTCGGGCGGAGTGCATAGCGGGGCTGCCGTCGTAAAATCGTTGCTTGCGGGAGCATCGGCCGTCGAGGTATGCAGTGCAATATATCGTGAAGGTAATGGTTGGATAAACGCGGCCCTGGCATTTACGGAGGAGTGGTGTCGCCGACACAACTATCAATCTATCGATGAGTTCCGAGCACTGATGAGCGCCAAGTATGCCGATAATGCCGACTCGTTGGAGCGAATGCAGTTTATGCGATACTTTGGAGGGTGGAAATAAATTCCACCCTCGCGTTATATTACTTTATATTTAATATCGCCTTGTTGTCAAATACTGTCTGCTGTGCTGTGCGTTGGATATACTCGGCCTTCTCGCTCGCAAATCCTGCGGTATAAGTGGTCTGATAACGTTCACCGAAGAGCACCGTATAGATAACATTTGCCGCAAGATATGTACCCAACTTCGATGGGTGCGAGCAATCCTGAATATAGAGTTGATAGTCGGGACGTTCCTGACGAACACGCTGCCACGCCATACCTACGGGAGCACATACAGCGTTGTTCTGATAGGTCATCTCCAAATATGTCGTTTTTATACGCTCCTGCATACCATCGTAGGTGTAGGCCAAAGGATAGTTCTCAATTTTGTGGGTTGTACCATATTTATGGCCCCAAGTCATATAGAATATAGTCTTGGCGTTGGGCGAACCAACGTGAATGAGGCTATCCAATGATTTGGCCGCTGGATATATATCGGCAATGACCGTTTCGGTCTGCTTGGCGGGAGCGCTACTCTGCTCCTGCAGGATAACAAAATCCCACTTCTCGGATGTGAGCATCTCGCGCAATTTCTCATTATTGAGATGGCCCTTCAGGCGCTCGCCGCCCTTTGTCACGCTCCTGACGGATAGTTTTTTCTTTTTCGTTTTGGCAATCTCATAGACCATCTGCGGGAGGTCGTTGTAGTAGGTGTAACTGTTACCCACAAAGAGCAACTTGAGCGAATCCTGCTTGGCCTCCTGTGCCATCACAGCGCAGGGAAACAACATCAAAAGGATAATAACGATACGTTTCATAAGGCATTTTGTTTTAGTCCGATAACAAAGATACGCAAATTAAAAACAATAACGTCATATAAATAACAGAAATAGTCATTTGTTATTACGAAAAAGTGCAACCGATATAATAAATTCCACCTCTAATGTTCGGGGAGAATTTTATAATACCGTAATGTATAGCCCTAAAAAACATCAGCCGCTCATAATTGAACGGCTGATTGTTTTTTATATGTTTACTTGAACGTGCGTTCTGGATTAGAAACGGCCACCGCCGCCACCGAAACCACCGCCGCCGAAGCCGCCGCCTCCACCGAAGCCGCCTCTGTTACCGCCGCCGAAGCCACCGCCGGGGCCGCCCTCACCGGGACGGAAACCTCCCTCGCCAGGACGGAAACCACCGCGCTCCTCCTGCTGCTGTGCCTTTGTAGCGTTGCGTGAACGGATGTTGTAAGTGAATCGGATACCGAAGTAACGGCCAATCACGCTACGCATTGAGTTCTCCATATAGAGAGCGTTCCAGCTACGACCGAAACCAGAGTTACGGTTGAAGATATCGTTTGCTACCAACTGAATCTCACCCAACTTCTTCAATACCTTCATACCCAAACCTGCATTTGCGATGAAGTCCTCGTTGTCCAAGCGTGATGCAGTCTCGCTCAAGCCCTTATACTTGCTGTAATTAACATTTGCGTGCAATGTCAAACCGAAGCCGAATACTACGCGTACGTTACCGCTTGCGTGGTGGTTGATATACTCGTTGTTACCGCTTGCAGACATTGAGTTCTCGACGTTGCTGTAGCGAGGTGAGTAACGCAGACGGAAGTCTACATAGTCACTGAAGTTACTACTCAACATTACAGAACCACCCAATGAACGATTCTTCGAACGGTTGATTACCTCATTCAACATCGATGGTGACTGGCTGATTGAACCGTTAGCGTCGATGTTCATATTACAGCCGATGAAGTTTACGGGGAATCCGTAAGAGATACGACCACCGAAATTCCAACTACCATCCTTTACGTTGATAGGCTTCGAGAAACGACCCGTGGGCGACAACGCTGTCAGGAATTCACCATCGGGAGAGTAAACCTCATAACCGGGTGAGTTCATAATCACAGAGTTTACGATATTGTTCTGTGTCTTCGAGCCGTTGAAACCGATTGAGAATGTAGTACCATTCATAATACCCGAGTGAGTGTAATCGATGTTACCTCTGTGAGAGTATGAAGGCTTCAAATCGGGGTTACCTGAACTGATGTTGTTTACGTTAGAGATATCTACCACATCCTGCAAGTCGTTAACCGAAGGATTCGATGTGTTTGAACTTACACGTGCCGAGATACGGTTCTCCTGATTAATCTTAATACGAGCATTTGCCGAGTATGTGATGTTCTCAAATGTCTTTCTGGGCAAAGTGTAAGCCTGCGGATATACGCGGTCGCTACTCATTGCTACGTGCTGATAGTTTACACGTGCCGATACCGATGTACCCTCATAGCCGTAACGGAAACCAGGACCTACATTCTGTGTCAAATACTCTGTGTTGTACTTGTTTGAGTAGTCGGGGTCCATATCGGGCAAATACTCATTTGTATTGAAATCGTAGAGATATGTCATACGGTCTGCATCACGATAGTTGTTATTGATGCGGTACTCTGCTGTAATCTGTGCGTGCTGACCGATAGGCTCGGCGTAAGTCAAACTTCCGCTCAAAGAGTAACTACCATTATTTGAGTTCGAACGCTGCTGGATGCTCTCGTCAATGCTACGCTCCGAGTAGTTCTCGCTGTTTGAACCATTATCCGAGTAGTTACCATTGAAGTTTACATACATAATACGACCGGCCTTCTCACCTATACGTACCATATAGTTACCGCCGAAACCTGCGTTGAAACCATTACTCTTACCAAGATTCCAGTTGTCGAGGCGGATAGAGTCCAAACCACTTACGGGGAAGTAATCTGTGTAGTTGTTACCGTTATTCTTGTTGCCGTTGAACGATGCGTTAGCACGCAACATCAAACGGTGGCGAGGGTTAATTTTCCACTCAAAACGGGCATTCAAGCCGTGGTTGTTGCCCCTGCTATTGCTATAATTGTTCGACTTCTGACGGTCATAAATATCGTCACGATTTGAGTTAATCTGCTCCTCGGTGAGGAAGTAATCGCGCTCCGACCAACTGTAATTCTTATTGTTGTTGGCGTTGAATGAGTAACTACCCTCTAACTTAACCTTGTCGTCCTCGCCCCAAGAGTTGATGTAGTTCAAACCGCCGTAACCCATCTTCGATTCGCTGTTGCCGTTCATATTGTTGGCCGAGAAACGTACGGTAGTTTTTGCCTTCTTGTTGAAGATGTTGGCATAACCATCACCGCTACCGAAATGCTGTGTTTTCTCCAAATCGTTCTCCTTGGGCTCTACTGCGTACATAGCGTTTACGCGACCATATACAGCAGTCTTAATCTTCGTAACGAAGTTGATAGCCTTGTAACTGTTACCATCGTCAATACCCGAGAATTCGGCCTCGTCGCTCAACTTGTCAAATACCTCGACCGACTTGATAGCCTCTGCGGGAAGTGTCGAGATAGCCGATGCTACATCGTTACCAAAGAACTCGCGGCCATCGATAAGGATTTTCTGAACAGCCTCACCTTGTGCCTCTACAGAGCCGCCTTCAACCTTGATACCCGGCATCTTTGCCAACAACTCGTCGGCGTTAGCATCGGGCAATACCTTGTAGGCACCTGCGTTGTAAACGATAGTATCACCGTTGATTGTCGTACGCACAGCCTGTGTCTTTACATCAACACCTGCAATCTGCTGCATATCCTCCTCGATTAACCAATCCTTAATCTCAAGAGTCTCACCCTTCTTAACAGTGATATCCTTTGTTGTGGTCTTATAACCGAGCAACTCGACCTTCAACTGATAATCACCTACGTTTACCTGCTTGAATTGGAATGCACCACGAATAGCCGACAACTCATATCGCTTCTGAAGAGTATCCTTCTTCGACATAAGTTCGATTGTTGCACCAACCAAGCCTTCTGTTACCTGCTGCTGCTCCTCGTTGATAATCTTTGCTACGATAGTACCGTTTATGGCACCTTTCGGTTGAGCGAAAGCCGCAAATGAGAAGAGCGACAAAATCAATGTGAATAAAATTCTTTTCATAAATAATTATTTTGTTTTTATATTTTTCTGATTTTGCACAAAAATACACAAATAATCGAGTTAAACATCCGTTTGATAGGTGAAACGACCAAAACGGGGTGCCAAGTGACCTCTGCTAAAGGTCAAATAGTGCTCGATGTGCGATTTTGGCAAAAAGTGAAAATATATTTCGCTTAAAAAAGTTAAAAAGAGACGCCCAATATAGGACGTCTCTTGCTATTTTTTTGTGTGGTATTATCGGATAAAATTTTCCACCTTGAGGTCGGTTATGCGACTCTTGAACTCGCCTGCCTGCTGCAAGGGGAAGTAGAGTGTAGGCACGTAGTCATACTGCTTCTTCTCGGTAATCCAACGCTTCTCGCGCTTGAGTTGGTCGTGAAGTTTTCCGTTGACGTAAAGGCGTGTTGCCGAGTTGGTACACTCTATGCGAATATCTGCACTTTTGCCATCCTCCACATAGTAATCAAATGAGTTGAGGTAACCGTCACGCACGAACGCCATACGACCGTCGATGGGGCTTGAGAGGTAGAATTCTGTCACCTTGTTTGAGAAGAGCAATGTGCCTCGGCTCTCCTTTGCTCCGTCGATGTGGAAACTTATGGTGTGGTCAAATCCAGCCTTAACGTGAGGGTAACTCTTTCCTGCCTTTACCTCATCGATGCTGTAAACTACACTGTTAGGCTTGCCTGCGAATCTTCCTAATTCGTTTACACCAGGGGCTTCGCTGAGTTGAGTGCGCTTGCGGTCAAACTCCTCGTAGGGTAGGGTTTTGTATGAAGGACTCCACGTTGTTGCAGCATAGTATTGTGTAGCGGGGTAGCAGCGGTGGTGGATATCATCAACCGATATTCCGTTCTCTGCAATGTCGTTCCATACACAGAACATACCTCCCAGCAGGCAAGGGTCCAACTTATCCTCAAATGTGTATTGGTTGATAGTTGCGGGGGTCCAACTATTATATATCTTGGCGTGATTAAGATAATCGAAATAGTATCCTGCTGCAGGCACTATGTAGGCATAATGCGAAGGTACGCTGACTATCTTGTATCCCAATTTCTTCATATCAGCGGGTTGTGCATAAGGGTTGTACCAGCAGTGCATTATGACATTCTCTGACTTTACGGGTGTCTCGCCTTTGGCGTGTGTGAGTGCACCCCATACGCAAGCCTGCTTGCCGAATTTCTCCACAAAGCGGATGTAATGGTCGGTGAAGGCGCGGAACTTTTCTACCGTCTCCTTGTCTTTGTTTGAGTATTCGTCGGTGCCGATGTGTACCTGCTTGCCTACAAATACGGGGTCTTCGCCCTGGAGATATTCGGTGAAAAGTGAATCTACAAACGAGTATAAGTTGGGATTGTCAAGGTCGAGGTGGTCGAGACCATACTTTTCCGAGCCCAACTCCTTGCGGAAACGCGAGAATGCCAATGAGTGTGATGGTACGTCGATTTCGGGAATCACGTTTACACAGATTTTGGCGGCGTCCTTCTGGAACTGACGGAACTCATCCTTACCGTAATGGCCATCTTTGGCTGTAAGTTCGGGGAAGAACTCGCTCTCCATACGGAATGCAGTGTAGGTCTTATCCCAAGTATTCTCATATTTCTTTGCAGCGCGGTCGTTGAGATGAATCTGGAATGTATTCATCTTGTAGTATGCCATCACTTTAGCGTACTCGTTGAGGTAGTCGAGCGGTATGTATTTACGTCCACAGTCAATCATAAAACCACGCATAGCGAAGTCGGGCCAGTCGCGGATGTCGCCTTTCGGAAGGCTGGCCCCTTTGCTTGCCTCCAAAATCTGCAACAGTGTGCGTGTGCCCCAATATGCGCCCGTTGTGGTCTGAGCGTTGAGTACGATGTGACCGCCAATAGAGATGCTGTAACCCTCTTCGCCCAACTCCTTGTCTGTCGTGAGGCTTATGATGAAAGCACCGGCAGGAGCCTTTGAGGTATCCTTTATTGCCTTGTACTTCAGCGCTTTGCCATACATCAGACCATAATCCTCGGCCAATGCAGATGCTACACTCTCTAATGCAGCGTCTGTGTATAATACTTTGGTATTGGCGCTCACCGACACAACGCCTTCGCCTCCTTGCCAATGGCGCAGTTCGGGAATTACGAACGGCTTCTCGTTCTTTGCGTTAAGAGTACCTGCCGTACACAACATAATTAGCGCGAGGCACAAGGTAAATAATCTGTTTTGCATAGGTGTATTTTATAATTTTATGTTATATACATTAGTTTGGCGTTGCTCGAATCCCGCTTTTCGATAGAGTTCGTTGGCAGCAATGCGCGTAGGTCGTGATGTGAGCATCAGCGAGCAGGGCGACAGATTCTCTTTGACGTAGTTTATTACAAACTCTACCAACTGCTGGCCCAATCCTTTTCCGCGTAATTCGCTATCTACCACTACATCTTCAATCCAGACTTTACGACCTGTGGGGCAGAAGTATATGCCGAGCGTAATCATCCCTACGATGGCCTCATCGTGGCGCATAACGAACATACGCGATGCATTGTCCTGTAGCGTGTTGCGCAGGTCGGCTTCATTAAAAGTTGATTCGCGGCCTGTAAGTTGCTCTATCAGAAGGCGTATTGCCTCTGCTGTTGAAGCGTCGCTTGATGAGAGTCGCTCTATCGTGTAGTCACTCATCTATTTAGAGTTTTATAGGCTGAAATCCCTGTCCATAGACTCCCGTAACCGATGCTACAGTTATAAATGCATCAGGGTCAATCTGTTTCACGGCTTTCAGGACGTTTGGCGTGTCGCGATTAGTGCAGACAACCATTATCATTTTTGTATAGTTGTGCGTATAACTTCCCTCCGATTCTATAAGTGTCGCACCACGCTTTAACTCAAAGTTAATCACTTGTATAATCTCCTCATAGCGTTGCGAAATGATAAGCACTTGGCTCGATTGTTTGTTACCAGCCAAAACCAAGTCGGCTGTATAGCCAAAGACGATTGTCATAATATAACCGTAAATCGCAGCATCGATGGTAAAACCAACGAGGAGCGAAGATGCGATAATAAGCAAATCGACAACAAATATAATTCGACCATAACTGATTGGCTTATATTTGTTTATAAGCATTGCAACGATATCCGAGCCTCCCGTTGAGCCACCCTGCATTAGCGCAATGGCGACGCCAAAACCTGTAATCACACCACCTACGACCATCGCCAAGAAGCGGTCCAGGTGCAGGAAATCTTCTGCGGGCAATATGGCCTGCCAGATGTTCATCGACAACGATAGGGCGCAGATGCAGAAAATGGTCTTGATGCCGAACTTCCATCCGAGTACAAATCCAGCGATAAGCAACAGAACGGCATTTATCAATAGTACAAGCGTACCAATCTTTACATCTACTCCGAATGAGTTGTGTAGTGCGGTGCTTATAACGATTGCCAATCCCGATGCCGCGCCACTTGTTCCCTTTGCGGGCAGGACGCAACCAATCCATCCGAATGAGTAGATGGCCATACCGAGAGCCATCATAAAATACTCCTTAACACGAGTCAATATCGGGTGCGACACTTTTAAGAGGTTCTTTTTTGTCGTTGCAGACATATTATAAAAATAGTGTAAATGTGTTATATCTCTTTTTCGTGCGTGAAATTACTACAAATTCCCTAAAAATGTGCTGTTTTGTGGAAATATTTTTGGAATAATCTGCTTTAGTGTTAGAATGGCATAGCGACATTAAATATTTCCGAATATAAATAAAAGTAGGTTGTGTAGAAATTTCTGCTTTTGATAATTTTCATTATCTTTGTTACGGCTTGCAACCATTGTGGTTGAGCCATACATATTAGTAGACATTTTTTTGTCGTAATCTTCTACTCCGAAACTTGGCAGTTGTAGTAGCACGAAGATTCGCAATCAGATGTCCGCGCAAGGTGTGTATCCAGGCCACCGACATTGGCTCGGTGTGTGTGATATATCATCCGGCGTGGGCTTTCTGTGTTGCTTATTCGTGTTACAGGTAGCCAAGACCTCGGAGTAGGATAAGTTAATGCAGTGGCCTGCGCTTTTTTATGGACTTATCTGGAAATAAAGGGTTGTTGGATAGACACTTGGTGGCATTCTTCGCATCTCGTACTTCGCCGCCAGAGGCGCTTGACCTCGCTCGGCAGTGGGCTCACGAAATTGCAGAAACCGATAAGGTGATAATCAGTGGCTTTCATTCTCCGATAGAACGAGCGGTACTCAATATTCTCCTTGCAAACGGCTGTTCTGTTGTGGTTGCTCTGGGACGTTCGCTCTATCGTAATATCCCCGAATATTTGCGTGAGGCCTATTCCGAGAATAGGGTTTTGTTTATCTCGTTCCGCGATTTATCACGCCAAAATAGTGCGTCGTCGCAGATGCGTAATTGGTGTGTGGCCGATATTGCCGAAGATACGGTGTTTGCTCCATACTTATCGTCGAGCCAATTATCGACACTCCATCATTATCTGTCAGGCGGCTCAAAGAGAGTGTTGGTACTTTAATGAGGGAGTGATTGTCGAGAGTCGTGTTGCTGCGGTTGGATAGAAATGTGATTTGTCGTGTCTATAATATATATAGGTATGGCCGAAAATGCATTTTTTTTAACTTTTTGCAAAAAAAAAGTGTCACAATGTTTTTTAATTCGCAAAGAGTCGCTATATTTGCACTCGATTTTCCGAGTTTAGAAGAATACGGAATGTCAAATGTTCTTTGAACAAGCGAAGCAGGGCTTTTTTTAGGGTCGCTAAATAAAGTTTGTAAAAAAAAGTTGCAAATAATTTGGAGATTAAAAAAAAATACCTACCTTTGCATCCCGTAAACGGTAAAGATGCCGATGTAGCTCAGTTGGCCAGAGCACGTGATTTGTAATCTCGGGGTCGTGGGTTCGAATCCCTCCATCGGCTCATCAAGGACAGAGGTCCAACCGTTAAAATATTGGGAAGATACCAGAGTGGCCAAATGGGGCAGACTGTAAATCTGCTGGCGTACGCCTTCGGTGGTTCGAATCCATCTCTTCCCACTACAGACCGGTCGGGGTTGCAAGAGTCTTTTAAGACAAGGATGGTGCGCTCTGATGCGGTTTATTTTTGCGGAAGTAGCTCAGTTGATAGAGCATTAGCCTTCCAAGCTAAGGGTCGCGAGTTTGAGCCTCGTCTTCCGCTCTAACCGAGGTAACAC
>JAFYRX010000026.1 GCA_017546725.1 Alistipes sp.
CGCAGTATTATGAGGTTATCGAGGGCTTGCAACCGGGCGAGAAGGTAATCACCTCATCGTATGATAATTTTGGAGATAATGAAGTGCTAATACTTAACCGATAAACTTAATAAAACTATGTATATCAGAAATTTTATAACCCTACTACGCCGTTACACCACATCGTCGGTGCTAAACATTGTGGGTATGGCAGTAGCCTTTGCTGCGGTATATCTAATCGCCGTGCAGGTGAAGTTTGACCTATCGTACAACCGCGTTATCCCCAACTCGGAGCGCATCTATCGCTTGGAACACCGTTCGTGGTCGGAAGAGGGTCGCTGGGAATGGTACTGGAATCGACGCATCCCTATGGAGATGTGCGCCGTATGCCCCGAAGTTGAGGCTTCCGGTGCTATTGATATGACAGGCAGTTATGGTAATTCGCAATATCAAAACGAATACTCTACCAAGCGCAACTCAACGATTGAGAATTTTACCATCGGAGTTTGTGGCACTGAGCTCAGCGCATTGGCCGTCTTCCCATTCGAGTTTATAGCGGGAGGCATCGACGAGGAGTTCAAAGCTTTCCAGGGTATGATTATCTCGGAGAGTGTAGCCAAGCGTTGCAATCTCTCGGTTGGCGACAGAATTAACTCCGGTCGTGGTGCTGTAAGTCAAAAGCAACTTGTTATTTCGGGCATCTACAAGGCCTTTCCTAAACCGTCAACCATAGCTCATAGCGAAGCTTATATGATTATGCCCGAATATGGACACGAAGATGAGCATAACTGGGGTAATTCCTACTATGTATTGCTTCGTGAGGGGGCTTCTCGCGAGGAGGCGGAGCAGCAAATGCTCGACTATATTATAAAAGACTGTGAGAAACGAGGATTTTCGGTGGAAGAGCAAAAAGAGCAACTGGAACTTATTACCCCTCGTTTGAATCCGATTGCCGACCTCTACTTTGCCGATGATACCTCGCCGGAGTGGATGCACGGCAGTCGCACAACGACCTACACGCTCATCGCTATTGCGGTGTTGATACTCATAATCTCGTTTATCAACTTTGTGAACTTCTTCTTCGCGTTGATACCGAGCCGAATCCGTGCGGTCAACAACTACAAGGTCTTCGGTGCTCCAACTGCGAAACTACGCCTGAACTTCCTCGTTGAAACAATAGGTCTGATTCTCGTTGCACTGTTTGGTGCGGCCGTTATTGTGGTGCTGTTTGCCGATACGCCACTCAAAGAGTATATCTCAACTTCGGTGGTTATTGATGAAAATTGGTCGTTGGCGGGTGCTATTGCTTTGGGCGTGATTCTTTTCGGTGTAGTGGTATCAATCTATCCCGCGTGGTACATTACCAAATTCTCACCGGCATTTGTTATCAAGGGAGATTTCTCGGCGTCAAAGTCCGGTCGCATCTTGCGTTATACCCTTGTGGGTGTGCAATATACAATCTCTATCGCGCTGATTATCTGCTCGCTGTTTGTCTATCGCCAGCATCAATATATGCTCACCAAGGAAATGGGCTTCGATAAAGAGAATCTATTGGTTGCCACCCTGCCTTATGAGGCTGTAAATGGTCCGTGGACTGATGTGTTGGACTACACCAAACGCGATGCGCTTATCGACCGTCTGATGCAAAATCCGCAAATCAAGGATATTGCAATGAGTCGTGGTCAGCTGACGCAGAGTATGATGTCGTGGACTCGCCCTATGCCGAATGGCTCAGAACATGAGTTTAGAGTTCATGTTGTTTCACACAACTTTTTGCAGGTAATGGGTATTGATATTGTCGAGGGGCGCGACTTTATGCCATCTGACGAACTTACCGAAACAGGTGCATTGATATTTAACCAGGCCGCAGCAAAGGCATTTGAACTAACGGCCGAATCTGCGATTAGCGGTCATATTGGCGGAGCAAAAACACAGGTTGTAGGTATCTGCAAGGACTTCAATTTCCAGTCGGCACACTATGATGTCAGACCTTTTGCCTTCCTTATCTACGGCAAGTATGGCTTTGATTTGCCGCGCATTGCCTATATCCGCACGGTGGCCGGCGCCGACATTGCCGAGGTGAGAAAGCATATTATTGATACGGTGTTGGATATTTCGCCCAACAGCGACCCCGAGAAGATTGATGTAAAATTCTTCGACAACGAGTTGGAGCTGGTCTATCAGCGCGAGGATAAGCTCTCGACGCTCGTTACCTTGTTCTCGTTCCTTTCGATTGTGATTTCGATTATCGGCGTGTTTGGCTTGGTGTTGTTCGAAACGCAGTATCGCCGCCGCGAGATAGGTATTCGCCGTGTTCACGGAGCATCGGTGGGTGGAATATTGAGAATGTTCAACCGCAAGTACCTCTACATTGTCGCCGCTTGCTCGGCTGTGGCAATACCTGTAAGCTACTACATCATCAGTCGTTGGATGGAGCAGTATGTCTATCGCGTGGAGATGTCGTGGTGGGTATATGCCTTGGCAGTGGGTGTTATTCTGCTGATTACCATCGTTACCGTATCGCTACGCTCGTGGAGTGC
>JAFYRX010000027.1 GCA_017546725.1 Alistipes sp.
ATGAGAAAAAAATTTTTATCATTTATCATTGTCGCAGGTTTATTTTCTGCACTCTCTGCCAGGGCTCAAAAAGTCGAGGCAGTCGACGGTAAGGAGTTAAAACTCAAAAACTACCACTCTTCGTGGATAGGTAACGAAGGTGGATATGAGGAGGTACATATACCTCACGATATGTGGAATATGTATGTAAATCGCAACGGCGTAGTCGCCACTATATGCGATTGGGACGAGGGTGGCACCAATGTCGCTGTCTTCAAGGATGGCAAACTCATCAGCCGCCCCGAGGGCTCGGGCACAGGAGGCTGGGGCCGTTTTTCTGGCCAAGCGGTTGTCCTCGATGACAAGTATGTATATCAACTGCTGACACAACACGGTTGTGATGGTGGCAACGACCACCTTAACGACAACGGCCTGCCACAATACCCACCCTGCCGTGATGATATAGAGTGGAAAACCATACGCCGCTACGATATACAAACGGGCTTGAACGCCCCATTCAAGGGTGGCTACGGCTACAAGGGTGATATGACAATTGTGTGCAAGGAGCGCAACCGCAAGATGACGGGCCTGGCTATCCACAATGGCAATCTCTTTGTGGCCGTGACGGGCGACGAGAGCAAAAATATGCCCGACTCGGTAAAGATATACGACACGGCTACGATGTCATATCTGGGCGGCTATCAGGTCAAAGGTGGCGTAGGTCAGATATATGCCGACAACAAAGATGGCCTTTGGATGATACAGGGCAACCGCATCGTGCGTATGAATGCGATGAACGGCAAGTTGCTGCCTCAAGCCATCGACATCCCCGATGGCGTTGTGGCGCTATCTCTTACGATTGACACCGAAAACAACCGCCTGCTCTTGCCCAACAGAGGCAAAGATATGAACGTGTTGATTTATACCAATATCTACAAGCGCCCCACTCTATCATCAACATTTGGTAGCAAGGGCGGCATCTTTGCTCAAAACGACCAATTCAAGGCGGGCCAAGTAGGCGAGTATCGTTTCTCGGGCCCAACGGCAGCAGGTGTAGATACAAATGGTAACATCTATGTGGCCAACACCGCTGTCAGCAATGGCCGAGGTGCTGTGGTCGAGGCATACAACGAAAAGACAAAGCGACGCCTCTGGAAGAGCGAAGGACTTATCTTTACGGCTACCGCCGACTTCGACCGCACACAGCCCAACATCTTCTACTCGCCAGAGAAGATTCACCGAATAGATTTCAGCCGCGAGGGAGGTCGCATCGACGAACTCGTCGCCTATACAGCCGACCCGTTCCGTTACCCCGACGATGAGCGAGTAAAGAAAAATGGAGCATTCGTCACTTCGTCGTTCAAGCGTACCATCGGCGGCAAGAGTTTTCTCTTTATCTCTGATATGTATGGCGGGATGTTGGCGGGTTATCGTTTCGATGAGGAGAATTATGGCTACATTGCCGTTCCATTCCTCTTCGCTCACAATGGAGACCCCGATAAAAACCGCAAAATAACATTTTGGGTTGATGACAACGGCGACGCTGTACGTCAGCAGAGCGAGTTCCACAATATCGACGAGATAAACCAATACTCAATGAGTATGTTCATTGACCACGCAGGAAATATCTGGCGTGGCACACGTCATCAGGGATTTTTCCTCTGGAGATGCATAGGACTCAACTCACTCGGCATACCCCAATACGCCGAAGCGGAGTTCTTCCCCTTACCCGAGAGCTTTGGTGATGCGAAGCGTATTTACTACGACCCCGCTACCGATAATCTCTATTTAGGTGGTTTCTCTCCTGCCTACCCCGACGGACAGGATACTTGGTGGGCGTTGGGCAGTACCATCGTAAGGTGTGGTCGATTCTTGGAGCGCGTTGCAGCGGGCGAGATTGAGAAGGGCTGGAAGGCCGATATGATTCTCTATGTGCCATTTGGTATAGAAGATGGCTCGGGGCGTGACTATCACAACGCAAAGTCATTTGCAGCCGAGGGCGATTACATCTTTGTGGCTCTTGGTCGCTACGGCTTTATTATGGTTTATGAAGCCGAAACGGGCAAACTCGTTGGTCGCATCGAGCCCGATGAAACAATCAACAATCAGAGCGGATGGTGCGATTTCAACTATGCAATCAATGTTATGAAGCAGGAGGATGGTTCATACCTTATACTCCACGAGGAGAACGCCTTTGGAAAGATTCTCTGCTATCACTGGTATCCCGACAAGAAATAATAATAAGCATAAAACTATAAACTTATGAAAAGAGTTATTTTATTATCTATCCTGCTGATGACCGCACTTTGGTCTATGCAGGCGCAGAATCTGCCGCAGTTGAAGGTGTCGGAGAATGGGCACTATCTGCAAACTGCTGATGGCAAACCCTTCTTCTATCAAGGAGATACGGCGTGGGAGTTGTTCCACCGCCCAAACCGCGAGGAGGTGGACATCTACATAAAGAATCGCGCCGACAAGGGGTATAACGTAATACAGGCCGTAGCCCTTTCGGAGGTGGATGGAGTGAACGTAGATAACGCTTACGGTTACAAGCCATTGGTAAATCGCAATCCTGCCCAGCCCGCAACCACAGAAGGCGACAACAACGACTATTGGGACAATGTAGATTACATCGTTGCCAAAACCAACTCACTCGGAATGTATGTCGGTTTACTCCCGACGTGGGGTCGTTGGTGGCGAGACGGTGATAAGATTTTCAACCCACAGAATGCCGAGGTATTCGGACGTTGGATTGCCGAGCGATACCACAAATATAATGTAATCTGGATTTTGGGCGGTGACCGCAATCCCGATGACCAATACCACAAAGATATAATCCGCGCAATGGCTCGCGGAATACGTAGCGTAGATAAGATTAATCTGATGACTTTCCATCCGACAGGTTGGCAGACCTCATCGAAGTGGTTCCACCACGATGAGTGGCTCGACTTCAATAGCCGCCAAAGTGGACACCACCAGCGTTACAACTCAAATGCGCAAATTTTGGACGACTTCCGTCGCTCACCCGCAAAGCCTATTATAGACATCGAACCTCTTTATGAGGACCACCCGCTGGAGTTCCGCCCCGACGAGGATGGCCACTCAAACGCTTGGGATGTACGTCGCGCATTATATTGGTCGGTATTCTACGGCTCGGCAGGCATAACCTACGGTCACCACTCTGTTTGGCAGATGTACGACAAGGAGAAAGGACGTGGCCCAATCAACCGTCCTCTGATGCCCTGGCATAAGGCCATTGACCAACCTGGCGCAGGACAGGTCGTTCACCTGAAAAACCTGATGCTCTCGCGCCCATACTTTGATAGAGTTCCCGCCGAGGAGTTTATCGTGCAGGATGAGGTACATTCTTCTGTACCAGGAGCAGGTCGCTACCGCTTCGTCGCCACAATGGATGCCGCAGGCTCTTATGCTATGGTTTACGCCCCGATAGGCCGAGAGTTTTCAGTAAAGACAGATATGCTGAAGGCAGAGAAGATTACTGCGTGGTGGTACTGCCCCCGCACAGGCAAGGCACAGAAGATTGGCTCATTTGCCAACGACGGTCAGCCGAAGGCGTTTACACCCCCAATGAAGGGCGAGGCTATGGACTATGTACTTGTCTTGGATGATGCCGCAAAGCACTACCCGAAGCCAGGCGGCAAACTGAAATAAACTGATTTATATGAAATACAGAATCCACCTATTTATAACTATACTACTATCGTCTATTTTTGTTTTTGACATTGCAATAACAACCGCAAAACCCAAATACAAAAAGGATTTTCTTTACCGTGAGGGTCGCCAACTGATGCTCAACGGCAAGCCATACCAATGTGCATCGTTCAACTCATTCCAATTATGCGGATGTGGACACGACTACGAACTATTTACCGATGAACAAATCGACAACCTTTTTGCATCACTACCCAAGAATACTATAGTTCGCACGTGGGCTACTCCTGCGTTTAACCACAAGACCGACAAGTTGGTTGAGTTGGCCGAGAGGCACAGTATAAAATTATTACTATCGTTAGGAGACGGCCGCTGCGGTTGCGGTGATTTTGACGGTGCCGCCAATGGTGATGGTAATGGTAAAAAACCAGAATGGTACAAGGATGGTTTCCGCAAGCAATATCTGCCGCACGTCATAAAGATGGTGAGCAAATACAAAGACTCGCCTGCCATAGCGATGTGGGAGATTATCAACGAGCCAGGTGAGGCCGATTGGGCAACTATACGCGATTTCCTGCACGAGGTGGCGGCTACGATTAAGAAGTACGACCCCAACCATTTGGTCGAGAGCGGTACATTCGCAGGTTGGGCATACGACGGTGTCGCTAACTACAAGGCAATGCACGACTCACCACATATTGACGTAGGCAATCTCCACGAATATGACTACGATTACCAGAACTCCAACACAATCGAATCGCCACACTTTGAGCCTTGCCTAAAGGCTATGTATGAGTTAGACAAGGTATTAATAGTTGGCGAAACAGGTATTGATAGTGGTGATAACTGCCGCACATCACGCCAAAGACGCGTGGAGGCTATGCGCGAAAAGTTTGACATCTATTTGGGTATGGGAGCAGGAGCCGTATTCGTTTGGAATCTTGCTAACGAGAGCCGTCACTGCGGTTTCACATTCGGCGTCGATGACCCTATGCTGAAAATGATTATTGATTATCCTGTAAACAAAAGAAAATAAGCGACTATACTATACAAAAAAAACTCCCGCACGAAGTTATTTCACCTGCGGGAGTTTTAATTCCATCGAACATCCTGACCATTGATTGATTTTATGGTTAGAGTCATAAATCACACTATCGTCGGCCGAGACCTTAACCCTTAAATCAAACGGAGCATACTCCTCGACGTCACGCGTCGGGGGTAAAGAGTGTGGTATAAGATAGATATAAGCCACGATGTTTGCGCAAGGCGATGTTGTCAGCACCAATTTATTATGAGATTCTATACCCTCAGGAGCGGCATCCAAATTGCTTCCTACTGCCGCTACAAAATTCTCTTTTGACAAAAAATTGATGCGCTCACCAGCCTCGTCAAAGCATCCGCAAGTAACAACTATATTGTATCGCCACAACTCCGCATAACGACTTTGTAGCGAGATAGTAAACTTTTTATCCATAATTTTTACCACAAAAACAAAATAACTCACATTCGAGCACTACAAAAATAGCAATTATTTGCAGAATTAGTGAAAAATTTGTACTTTTGCTCGCTATTTGTTGCAATATGGAGGTTGCTAAACGATACTCAATAACCTATAAGGGCCTGAAAAACAGCACATACGACTTCGATTTCGAGGTCGATGATGCCTTGTTTGCAGCCTACGAGAGCAAGGATATTCACGGCGGAAATTGCCACGTCGAGGTAACAATGCTCAAAAATGAGCGTCAATTGGATTTCGATGTTGAGATTTCGGGTGAAGTTACCTGCGAATGTGACCGATGCTTGGATTTTTGCCAGGTGCCGATAGATTACGAGGGCCACTTGATTGTTCGCCTCTCGGAAGAGGAGGGAGAATACGACGGTGAGGTTATGTGGCTAAACCCTGCTGAGACAGAGGTAAACCTCACACAATATATTTATGAAAGCATAGTTCTTTCGTTGCCTTATCAGAGAGTTCATCCCGAAGGTGAATGCAACCCCGATATGATGGCGCGATTTAGAGTGATTAGCAATGCCGAGTTTGAGGCCCTTGAGGCCCAGGCCGAGCAACAATCACCGCGAGGCATAGACGAGGGTGACTTCAATAAGTTGGCAGCATTGAAGGCTCAAATGGAGAAGGCTAACGATTAGAACACAAGATAGAACAAAACGATAACTTAAAATTTATATTGTAAAATGGCACATCCTAAACACAAAGTTTCGTCTACACGACGCGACAAGAGAAGAACTCACTACAAGGCAGTAGTTCCTACAGTTGTTACTTGCTCAAACTGTGGCGCAGCGGTACTTTACCACCGTGTATGCCCCGAGTGCGGTTTCTACCGTGGCAAGTTGGCTATCGAGAAGAAGGCCGAGTAGTGTTTAACACCTACCGAGAGAGCGCACCGACGAGGGACGCTCTCTCTTTTCATTTTTTGCGACGTAACGCAAAGTTCTGCCCATCTTATTAGTTACGTCACATAAGCAAGAGTGTTGCACTTTGTTTACCAACGACCAAATAAAGTGTAACAGAGAATAAAATTTATTTAATTTATGATTAAGATTGGTATAGATGCTATGGGTGGTGACTTCGCACCCGAGGTTGCTGTTGAGGGTGCTGTGATGGCACTCAAGAAGGTTTCCGCCGATAGCCGCATTGTACTTTTTGGTGACGAAAAGCGCATTAAATCACTTTTGGCCAAGCACAACTGTTCGGCCGACAAGTTCGATATAGTCCCCACAACCGAGGTAATCGAGATGGGTGACCACCCCGCCAAAGCATTCATCGCAAAGAAAGATTCGAGTATGACCGTCGGCTTTAACCACTTGGCCGAGGGTAAAATCGATGGTTTTGCCAGCGCAGGTTCTACAGGTGCTATGATGGTAGGCTGTATGCAGGTCATCAAGCCCATCGAGGGTGTTATCCGCCCCGTGATTTCGACACTTATTCCCATCGTGAAGAATCGTCGTGGTCTGATTTTGGACGTTGGTCTTAACGTTGACGCCAAGCCCGAGGTATTGACACAATATGGCCTTTTGGGCTCAATCTTTGCCGAGGCAGTTTTGGGTATAGAGAATCCCCGTGTTGCACTTCTCAACATTGGCGAGGAGGAGGGCAAGGGTAATGCTCAGGCCAAAGCAACATACGACTTGCTCAAGGAGCAGAAGGGTATCAACTTTGTAGGTAACGTAGAGTCATCGTATATCTTTACAGGCAAGACTTGTGACGTAGTTGTAACCGACGGTTTTGTAGGCAACGTTGTGCTCAAGATGGCAGAGGCTCTTTATCGCATCAACACTCGTTTGACTCCGTTCAAGCCCTGGTTGCTTAACTTGTTGCGTCCCGTGTTGGAGCCTATCTGTGAGAAGTTGTACTATCACCAGAACTTCTGGAACGCAATGAACTACGAGAGCGTAGGTGGTACTATCGTAATTGGTATCAATGCACCCGTAATGATTGGTCACGGAGGCTCTTCAGCGAAGGCAATTTGCAGCCTTATTTGCACTATGGAGCGTAATATCCAGAGCCGCGTATGCGACAAGATTCGTGAGGCTTTGAAAGATATTAAATCTGACAACGAAGAGAAATAATTCACAATCATATTCCAGAAAGATGCAGGTCATTTTGGCCTGCATTTTCGTTTTGGAACCATATATCTATTTTACTTATCCAGATAATTTAAGTATCTTTGCTCATAAGATTTTAACCTATAAAATGATTACTATGAAACAATTACTATTTTGTGCGATTGCGGCAATCGCTCTTTGGGCCTGTTCACCGCAAACCGCTAACAACTCTGCAGAGCAGAACACTACTCCCAAGAATCACGCAGAGTACGCTTCTTCCAACCCTGCAGCACAGCAGGAGGTGTTCGACTTTATCCAAAAGAAAGGTGTATTCTACATCGCTACGATGGACGGCGACCAGCCACGTGTTCGCCCCTTTGGAGCGTTACACATCTTCGAAGGTAAGATGTATATCATCACAGGCCACGTTAAGCGCGTAGCAAAGCAGTTGGCACAGAATCCCAAAGCCGAGATATGCGCTCAAGGTGACAACGAGTGGATACGCGTGGCAGCGACAATGGTCGAGGATGAGCGAGTAGAGGCTAAGAAGGCTGTATTGGATGCCCACCCACACCTGCGCAGTATGTACAACGAGAACGATGACAACATCGCCGTTTATTACTTTACAGATGCAACGGCTACAATAAGTTCATTCAGCGGAGATGAGAAGACACTCAATTTCTAAATAGAATTTGTATCTCACAAATAAAAACCCTGCGTTATGATTGTTTAACGCAGGGTTTTATTCATTATAACCATAATTCTATTTCATTACCTCTACAGTCAACGGTCGAGCAAGTCTCTCCGCGGCTTCGGCGACCTGCGTCTGCCACTCTGCGTGGCGTGCGACACCGCCCTGACTCCATCCCGAGCCGTTGAGCATAACAATCTTATCTCCAGCCTTAATGCGGCGCTTTACAACAGCGTGAGACTGAACATCAGCACTCACATTACCACCCTCAAGCACAACAGCCAACGAGATATTTCCGTCACGCACAGGGTCCTTGGTATCCGAAGTAGCCTCCGTCACGGCTACATAATTCTTGCCATCTGTACGAGCCTTGACATCGTGCAACACAACTCCTGCAGCAACCTCAATCTCGCCCTCAAAGCCCTCAAAGAGATACTCCTGACGCGAGAATCTGCTATCGACATCAAGCGAAATGGTGCGACGCATCACTACACTCTGTCCACCAACCTCAACGGGAGCATACTCAAACTCTGCTGATGTGCGCAAAGGGCCATTCATCGTGCACTGTTGAGTGGTGTAGTTACCCGAAAGTAGCAACTTTTCGCCATCAACAATAGCCAAAGCACCGCCTCCGAGCGTATTGCCTACCTTGTAGCAATCCATACCCTCGCCATAATTATGGTGATAGTCATTCTTAGCAAACCAATCGTTGATGATAAGTTTCGAGGTGCTCTTAACCCACACATCCACTCCCTGCGTGCGAGGGTCCTTAAGTGATGGGCCATAGATACGATATGCTGTCAAATTATTCTCCCACGCATAGTCATCCATACGCTCGGGCACATAGCGGCCATACACCTTGGATTCATACGCCTGTGGCTTGCCACGTGAAATTGTGTACTGCGCAATAGCGTTGGCTGCGACATCGGCCTGAAACAGAATAGAGACCAAATCGCCCTCTTCGTTGAATACTAATTGTGAGGGTATCTCCTCACCTTCAGCATTATAGACCAACACATTATCGGGTAATGCAGCACATTGTTGCACATCACTCCACATCACCTCAACGACTTCGCCATTACGTGCAAAGTCCGACGGGTTAGAGACCTCAACATCCACCGAGCCTTTAATTGCAGAACAACTGCATAGATATACAGCAAAAATTAGTAGCAGGTTCTTCATTCTATTTTGATTTTATTTGGGTTGCTTACCTATATAAGCCAATATTCCACCATCAACATATAGGATATGACCATTGACAAAATCCGATGCCGACGATGCAAGGAATACTGCGGGGCCCTTCAAATCATCGGGGTTACCCCAACGTGCCGCAGGTGTTTTCGACACGATGAAAGCATCGAACGGATGACGGCGTCCCTCAGCATCACGCTCACGCAGAGGAGCAGTTTGAGGAGTCGCTATATAGCCAGGGCCAATACCATTACATTGTATATTATATACGCCATACTCCGATGCTATGTTGCGAGTGAGCATTTTGAGTCCACCCTTTGCCGAGGCATAAGCCGATACAGTCTCACGTCCCAACTCCGACATCATCGAACAGACGTTGATAATCTTACCACCACCTCGCTCAATCATCGACGGAATAACAGCCTTCGCCATAATGAAGGCAGCCGTAAGGTCGATATCAATCACCTCGCGGAACTCCTCCACCGACATCTCGTGCATTGGTATGCGCTTGATTATACCCGCATTATTTACCAAAATATCTATCGCACCCAACTCTGATGCAATATCGGCTACCATACATCCGACAGTCTCCTCATCGGTCACATCGCAGATATAACCGCGAGCATCTATTCCTTTGGCCTTGTATGCCGCCAAGGCATCATCCAAATGCTCTTGACGACGGCAATTGAAGGCAATCTTCGCACCAGCCTCGGCCAATGCCTCGGCAATGGCGAAGCCTATTCCGTAGGCCGCACCCGTCACGAGAGCAACTTTACCCTGCAACGAAAAGCAATTCATCGTATTCATATACCGTTACTTTAGGTCGGTAATAGCCGAAAAATCCTGGTCTCCATAGTCGAGATTCTCGCCACCCATACCCCAAATGAAGGTATAGTTATGCGTAGCCGCTGCACTATGGATTGACCACTCGGGCGAAAGTACCGCCTGGTCGCCACGCATCCATATATGACGAGTCTCGTCGGGCTGGCCCATAAAATGGCAAACGGCATCCGATTCGGGAACTTCAAAATAGAAGTAAGCCTCCATACGACGTGAATGGACGTGTGCGGGCATAGTATTCCAAACACTACCTGTCTGCAATTCGGTCATACCCATCTGCAATTGGCAGGTAGGCAACACCTGACTCACAAGCATCTTATTTATATTACGGTCGTTAGAGCCCTCCAATGAACCCATCTGGGCAACTATGGCATCGGCTTTGGTCACCTTCTTGTCGGGATAGTTGCGGTGTGCTGTAGTAGAGTTAAAATAGAACTTTGCGGGATTAGCGGCATCCTTGCTCTCAAAAACAACATCACGCTCACCCGAGCCCAAATAAAGAGCCTCCTTGTAATCGAGGTCAAACACCTCATTACCCACCTTAACAACACCTGCACCTCCTACATTGAAAATACCCAACTCGCGACGAGTCAAGAAATAGGGAGCCTTCACGGGGTCAATAGCCTCCAACTTGAGACTCTCGGCAACGGGCATAGCACCTCCGACAATCATTCGGTCATACATAGAATAGACCATATTCACCTCATCGGCAGCAAATACTCGCTCGATAAGAAAATCTCGGCGCAGACGCGCAGTATCGTATGATTTAGCATCCTCGGGATGTGCCGCATAGCGCACTTCGTAGTTTGTCTTCATAGTTATATAATTGTAATATTGGGGTTAAAAATTGAAATAATTTTTGGCGTTGTTGTAACTGATATTCTCGACCATCTGTCCCAGGAACTCCATTTCGCTCGCAGGCAACAAGCCCTGCTCGATGTCGTTACCGATGAGGTTACACAACGTGCGACGGAAATATTCGTGACGAGGATAACTCAAGAAACTGCGTGAGTCGGTAAGCATACCCACAAAACGGCTCAACAAGCCCAACAACGAGAGTGCGTTCATCTGACGCTCCATACCATCCTTTTGGTCGAGGAACCACCAACCAGAGCCGAACTGAATCTTACCAGGAGTAATACCATCCTGGAAGTTACCAATCATCGTAGCCACCATCTCGTTATCGCGGGGATTGATATTGTAAAGAATTGTCTTCGTAAGTTTACCCTGTACATCCAGACGGTCGAGGTATTTGGCCATATTCTTTGCCTGATTCAAATCACCCATCGAGTCAAAACCCGTATCAACACCTATGGCAGCCATCATACGGCTATTGTTGTTGCGGATAGGACCAAAGTGGAACTGCTGTGTCCAGCCCGACTCGCAATCCATCACGCCAAACTCAACGAGCATAGCACTCTTATACTTGCGAATCTCGGCATCGGTCAACTCTTTACCTCCATATACTTTGGTAAAGATTGCCTCAATCTCCGATGTGGTATAATCCTCGGCATAGAACTCCTCGATACCGTGGTCGCTCAAACGGCAACCTACACTCTCGAAGAAGCGGTGACGTACCTGCAATGCATCGAGCAGAGTCTGGAACGACTTAATCTCAACGCCCGACACCTCTGCCAACTTATCGATGTAAGCCTTGAATGCCGCAGGAGACTCCACAGCCATAGCCTTGTCGGGACGCCACGTCGGCAACACCTTACACTCAAAACCATCCTCGCGGCACTTGATATGGTGCTCCAGAGAATCTATCGGGTCATCGGTTGTACATACCACCTCGACATTATAGCGGCGCATCAAGCCACGAGCCGAATATTCGGGTTGCTGCAACAGAGCCGTACAGTGGTCATATATCTCGCGAGCCGTCAATGGGCCGAGCAACTTATCGACACCAAAGGCCGTTTTAAGTTCGAGATGAGTCCAATGATAGAGCGGATTGCGCATCGTATAGGGTACGGTCTCGGCCCACTTCTCAAATTTCTCCCAATCCGACGCATCTCCCGTACAATAACGCTCGGCTACGCCGTTTGTACGCATAGCACGCCACTTGTAGTGGTCGCCATCCAACCAAATCTCGGCAAGGCTACGAAAACGGTGGTCCGATGCCACATACTCGGGATTGAGGTGGCAATGGTAATCAATAATGGGCATTTTAGCCGCGTGGTCGTGATACAAACGCTCGGCAGCAGGACTCTGTAACAAGAAATTCTCGTCGTTAAAACACTTTTTAGCCATATCTGTTTTTATTTATTTTTTCCAAATCCTATCTACAAAGATAGGTTATTTATTACGGAAAATCAATTTTTATACCCCTCTATATGCAGAAATTATCGGCAATTTATCGTTTCGCATTTTGTTTTTTATATCTTTGTGTGGGAATTTGTTAATTATTGGGATTATGAAACAGAGATTTTTCCAGAAACGCTTTGCATCGCATTTTGCATTTATAATGAGTATCGCTTTGATTTTAGGAGCGACTATGCACCCTGAAATTGCCGTAGGCAAAGAGATTAACGCTGAGAAATACATAAAGATGCTCGACCGTCGTGCCGAGAAGATAAAAAAACAGATACGCCAAACCAAGAGCAAAATCGAGGTTACAGGCAAGACGTATTATGTTTCTACAGATGGTAACGACTACAACGACGGACTGACACCCAACTCTCCGATAAAGAGCATAGACAAGGTTAATTCGCTACGACTCAACGCTGGCGACGCTGTTCTATTCAATAGAGGCGGCCTGTGGCGTGGCCACATCAAGAGCCAGGCGGGTGTAACCTACTCGGCCTACGGCAAGGGTGAAAAACCCAAAATCTATGGCTCACCCTGCGATGCTGCCAAAGAGGGCGTATGGCGTGAGACCGAGACCAAGAACGTTTGGGTTTACGAGAGAGAGATTGCGGAAGACATAGGAACATTGGTATTCAACAGCGGAGAGGCGTGTGCTTTCAAGGTGATGAAAATCACTCAAGAGAATGGCCCTTCGCTACACATCAAGACCAAAGAGAAGTTTGAAAGTTACCGCGACCTGAAGCGTGATTTGGAGTTCTATCACGACTACAAGGAGGCTAAACGAGTATATCTCTACTCGGCAAAGGGCAACCCTGCGGAGCGTTTTGAGTCGATTGAGTTATTGACAAAGGGGCATATCATTCAAGCGAACGATAATATCGTAGTTGATAATCTCTGCCTTAAATATTGCGGCTCGCACGGCATAGGCAGCGGAACGACAAAGGGCCTAACTGTAACGAACTGCGAATTGGGTTGGATAGGTGGCTCTATTCAGGCCGAGGGCATATTCGGACGCAACCACCCCACACGCTATGGCAATGCGATAGAGATTTATGGTGCGTGCGATTTCTATTTAGTAGACAACTGCTACATCTATCAGGTTTACGATGCCGCTATCACCCACCAGCATCAGGGTGACGGAACAAACGCCTTGACGATGAAGGATATTACATATTCTAACAATCTGGTAGAGGATTGTGTATATTCAATCGAATACTTCTTGGGATATCCTCGTCACGAGGGACTGACTCACAAGATGTATAACATTGTGATGTGCAACAATCTGCTACGCCGTACAGGTGAGGGCTGGGGCAAACAACGTCCCGACATAACACCCATTGCCCAAATCAAATCGTGGGCGCATTATAACCCCGCATCGGATTTTGTTATTCGCGACAATGTTTTTGACCGCAGTACACATCACCTGCTGAATATTGATGCTGGCAAAACGGATTGGCTGCCTACGCTTAAAAACAATGTTTACATACAATACAAAGACGCAAAAGGCGTAGACTGCAAAGGCAGTTACAAATTTGACGAGAACATCGGCAAGCATTTGAAAGAACTTTACAACGAGGACAACGCGACTATTATCTTTGTAGAGTAATTTCGTTTGCTATGTAAAAAATGATAGTATGATAAAATCCATTATACAACCTTTTACCTATCTGAGAAGTCCCGACTTCCACCTGCGTTTCAAGCGCTGGGCGTGGCGTACGGCTGCTGGAAGTGCCATATTAAGATATATGGTAAAGAAGATGTATGCCACAAACACCCCACATCTCGAGCGAGAGGTATTTGGTATGAAATTTTCATCACCCATAGGCCTGGCTGCAGGATTTGACCGTAATGGCGATATGATAGACGCGTTGGCCGCTGCAGGATTCGGTTTTGTAGAGGTAGGCTCTATTACATCACGTCCGCAACGTAACATCACCAAGCCTGCGCTCTATGAATTGGCCGAGGACAAGGCTCTACTCTATCGCGGGCAGACCGATAGTGCGGGTGTTGAACAGGTAATTGAGAACATTAAACGCCGACAAAGCAAGATTGTCGTTGGTTGCAACATCGTAAAGAGTGATTTGACCTCAACGGAGGATGCTCCGCTGGAGTATCTGCGACTGTTTCGTCCGCTATATCAATACGCCGACTATTTTACGATTAACATAGGATATAATTCGACTACGGAGTGTTATACTCCCGTTGATAAGGACTATGTAAATTCCATACTTACGCCCCTATTCGAGTTTCGTCGTGGACAGAATCAGTACAGACCTATATTGCTGAAAATATCGCCCGACATTACTGATGAACAGGTGGACGTTATGACCGACATTATGCTCGAGACTCCGCTCGACGGCATCGTAGCCTGTGGCGGAACAATCGGCCGACACGGAATAGAGAAATCAACAACCACAATACACTCGATAGGTCGTACCGAGGGTGCATTGTGCGGCAAACCATTGCAGAATAGAGCAATAGAGGTTGTCAAGCGAATATATGAGCGAGCAAAGGGCACCTACCCCATCATTGGTTGCGGAGGTGTCACATCACCTGATGAGGCTAAAGCGATGTTAGACGCAGGTGCCACATTGGTACAAATATATAGCGAGTTCTTTTATGGCGGAGGCGACTCTCTGCGCAATATCCAATTAGGCTTAAACGAGCGTATCCGCAAAGCGGAATTAAACACTGCATCGGCAACCGAGCCAAAGGCCGAGCCACAACAAACAGCAGAGCAAGTAGAGGAGACTAACAACAATGATTAAGGCAACAATAATTACCATAGGCGACGAGATTTTAATCGGCCAAATTGTCGATACAAACTCCGTAAGTATAGCCAAGCACCTTAATCGTGCTGGCATCACTGTAGCCGAAAAGATTTCTATCGGCGACACCGCCACACAGATTGAGCAGACATTGCGCCGTGCGTTGGACTCTACGCAGGTAGTCATTATCACAGGCGGATTGGGCCCTACAAAGGACGACATAACAAAATATACGTTGGCCAAGTTCTTCGCGTCGGATTTCAGAGAAGATGAGGCAGTTGCCCATCACGTGAAGACGATGCTCGAAGCCAGAGGTATAGTATATAACGAACTCAACCACTCGCAGGCTCTCGTTCCCGAAAAGTGTAAGGTATTGTTCAACTATCACGGCACTGCCCCGGGTATGTGGTTCGAGGATAAGTCGGGTGGCATAGTTATATCGTTACCAGGAGTTCCATTCGAGATGGAGCACCTGATGGAAGATGAGGTAATGCCACGCCTGAAGGCCCACTTCTCACTTCACGCCAACATACACCGCACTATGATTACGGCAGGATTGCCCGAATCGATGCTGGCAGAGAGAATTGCCGATTGGGAGGACAAATTACCCCCATACATAAAGTTAGCGTATCTGCCTGCTCCTAACATCGTTCGTCTGCGCCTTTCGGCATACGACATCACAGATGAGGAGTCTGTAACAGCAGAAATTGAGAGTCTTTTTGCCCAACTGAACGAAATTATTCCTCAACATATCGTAGGCTTTGAGGATGCTTCGATGCAGGCTCTCGTTCACGACATACTCTGCCAGCGACAACTATCGCTCGCTACGGCCGAAAGTTGTACGGGAGGAGCCATAGCTTCACGCTTTACTGCTATGGCTGGGGCATCGGCATACTTCAATGGTGGTATCATTGCATACGCCAACGAAGTGAAGTGCAACATATTAGGTGTAAATGCTAAAGATATTGAGCAACAAGGTGCAGTAAGCGAGACTGTCGCACGACAGATGGCCGAGGGTGCACGCCGGGCAATAGGCAGTGACTACGCCATAGCGACTACAGGCATAGCAGGCCCAACGGGCGGCACAAAAGAGAAGCCCGTAGGCACGGTATGGATGGCCGTTGCAACCCCCACCCGCACCATCACCTCGTTACGCAACTGCGGAACAGACCGAGGGCAGATAATCAACCGAGCGGCAGCCTATGCCATCGAAATGCTTTACAAAGAGTTAAAGAATAATATTAACAAATAAGATAACCAAAGATGAAGAAACTTTTTTTAGTAATTGTCATTGTACTTGTGGGCAGACTTTTATCATTCGTAATAGACCGCATCCCAACAGATGAGCCTACGGCTAACGAAAATGAGTATTCAGGCGAACTCGAGCGTGAATACATCTCACCCGTAAAGATTCTCTGGACTCAACACGGCGAGTTGATTTCAAACATCGACTACCTCTTGCGTGAGGGTAATGGTCAGGCCGACCTTACCAATAGCCACATCTGCGTTGTGAAGAGCACAGAGAAGGAGCATCCCGCCATTTTGCTCGACTTCGGTAAGGAGTTGCACGGCGGTTTGCAGATTGTAACAGGTATGCCTGGCGACCACACTCCTGTTCGCATCCGTGTTCGCTTCGGCGAGTCGGCAAGCGAGGCTATGTGCGAGATTGATGGCAAGAATGGTGCATCAAACGACCACGCTATACGTGATTTTGAGACCACTCTGCCCTGGCTTGGTTTGAAAGAGGTCGGCAATTCGGGATTCCGCTTTGTACGCATTGACCTTTTGGACGACAACCGTGATTTACACATCAAGGAGATTCGCGCCATTTCGGTTATGCGCGACATACCCTATCGCGGTTCTTTCAAGTGTAACGACGAGCGTCTGAATCAGATTTGGGAGACAGGAGCGCGTACCGTGCACCTCAATATGCAGGACTACCTATGGGACGGCATCAAGCGTGACCGCTTGGTTTGGATGGGTGACCTCCACCCCGAAATCACAACCGTTAGCCACGTATTCGGCTACAACGAGGTCGTACCAAAGAGCCTCGACTTAGTAAAAGATACCACACCCCTGCCTAATTGGATGAATGGTATGTACACATACTCTATTTGGTGGGTTATCAATCAGCGCGATTGGTTCTACTATCACGGTGACGAGGAGTATTTGCAGAGCCAGCGCGACTACCTTGTTCAGTTGCTCGACCTGTTGATGACAAAGGTTGATGACCAGGGCTTTGAGACCAGCGGTGGCGGATTCCTCGATTGGCCGTCGAACGCCAATCGTCCCGCTATGCGTGCAGGTACACAGGCCTTGATGATGTGGGCTATGAAGTCAGGCGAGGAGTTGTGCAACTATTTGGGCGAAAACGATATGGCACAGCGTTGCAAGGAGTGTTACGACAGAATGGTAACCGCTGCCCCCGCCGTTGTAGAGCAATATTTCAAGGAGGCTCAGGAGCCCACCGCACCTGGTAGCAAACAGGGTGCTGCATTGATGGCTTTGGCGGGCATTATCGACGCCCAAGAGGCTAACGACAAGGTGCTGACTGTAGATGGTGCTCGCGGATTCTCGACATTCTACGGATATTATATGTTGCAGGCTATGGCCAAAGCGGGCGACTACGAGGGTGCTATGCAGGTGATTCGCGACTTCTGGGGCGCTATGATTGACCTTGGCGCAACATCATTCTGGGAGGATTTCCACACCGATTGGATTCCCGATGCAGCACCTATTGACGCACTTGTTCCCGAAGGCAAGAAGGATATTCACGGCGACTTCGGTGCATATTGCTACAAAGGTTTCCGCCACAGCCTGTGTCACGGCTGGGCATCGGGTCCCACATCTTGGCTTATGCAAAATGTGTTGGGTGTAGAGGTTGTAGAGCCGGCTTGCAAAGTGGTGAAAATCACTCCACATTTGGGCAATTTGGAGTGGGCCGAGGGTAGTTTCCCCACACCCTATGGCGACATAACAATTTCGCATAAGAAGGGCTCTGACGGCAAGATTAAGTCGGAGATTAAGGCTCCGCGCGGTGTTAAAGTCATCAAGGGCGAGTAATACTGCAACTACATATTGCAAGATATAGTAAGGTTGTGTGGCTCAGGTCGCACAACCCTATTTTTTCAACAAAGTGTGCCAAAAGCGAGGAAAAGTAATTAAAATATTTTGATTATTGGATTTATTTTGCGTATCTTTGCGCACCCTTATTGTGAGGGGATATAAACTAAAATTAACAAAACAATGAGAGTTTGCGAAATTACAGGTAAAACTGCTGTAGTGGGTAACAATGTTTCTCACTCAAACCGCAAGACTAAGCGCAAGTTCAACACTAACTTGAAGACAAAGCGTTTCTGGTCAGAGGAGGAGGGCCGTTGGTTTACTTTGAAAGTAACAACTGCCGGTATGAAAACTATTAACAAGAAGGGCTTGGCTGCCGCTCTTAAGGAGGCTGCTGCACCTAAGAAGGTTTACTAAAAAAGTTAAAGACAAATGGCAAAGAAAGGTAACAGAGTGCAGGTGATTTTGGAGTGCACCGAGCAGAAGGAGAGTGGCGTTGCAGGTATGTCACGTTACATCACTACCAAGAACAAGAAGAACACACCCGATCGTTTGGAGCGTAAGAAGTACAATCCTTACTTGAAGAAGGTTACAGTACATCGTGAAATTAAGTAATTTTTGTGTAAGTTATGGCAAAGAAAGTAGTTGCAACCCTTAAGACGGGTACCAACAAGAAGTACACCAAGTGCATCAAGATGGTGAAATCAGAGAAGACCGGTGCTTACATCTTCAAGACACAGAACATTCTTGAGGAGGCTGACATCAAGACATACTTCGCTGAGAAATAATTTTTATTAGACTTCGCGTTTAATAAAAAAAGGCACTTCGCAAGAGGTGCCTTTTTTTGTGGGGTATAATTTCCATTATTAATTCAAATTAACTATTTTTGTATATAACAAATACCCATAACTATGAGAAGAGATTGGACGGATGATGAAATGATTTTAGCACTTGCTTTATATTTCAGATTACCTTATAACCGATTAAATAAGAATAATCCCGAAGTAATAGCATTGGCAAATCTTATTAAAAGAACCAATAATTCTGTTGCTATCAGACTTGTAAATTATGCGGCTTGCGACCCTGCTCTAACATCTATGGGTAAAGTTGGAATGTATGCAGGCATTCCTAAATGTCTTCCATATTGGAATAAATACATCAACAATAAAGAAGAATTGTTTTGGGAGGAGGCTAATATCAAAGCAAAATTATTAAAAGAAAACATAGAAACGTCTTTATCGATACCTCAACAAGATTTTACAGGAAAGGAGCGCGAAACTGTTATTAAGCAACGAATAAATCAAAATGCTTTTAGAGCAATGATATTAGCAAACTATAACGAAACCTGCGCTATATCGGGCATTACAGTGCCTCAATTATTAATTGCAAGTCATATTGTACCCTGGTCTGACAATGAAGAAAATAGATTAAACCCCGAAAATGGAATATGTTTGTCTGCGTTGTATGACAAAGCATTTGATTCAGGTTTAATTGGAATTAGACCAGATGATTATACCGTAACCATCTCTAAAGAATTAAAAAATTATAGACATTCAGACTTTTATAATAACTTTTTTTTAAGGATAGAAAACAAAGCAATACTTATGCCTGAACGTCATTCTCCTAACAGAGACTTTCTTGAATACCACATAAATAATATTTTTTCTAAATACAACTAACCCTGCGCTTGCTTATTGCGCTCATATTTGGTTATATCCCTAAAAAATCATAACTTTGTATGATAATTTGCCTTTCGCAGTTGCGTGGGCCTAAAAACGTAAATGATTATGGGATTTTTTGACCTTTTTAAGAAGAAGAAAGATAATGCGGCTGAGCAGGTAGCAACGCCAGAGGCACAGGCGGCCATTGAGCAGCACGAGGAGCAACAAGCACAAGAGCAGAAAGAGGAACTGTCGGCTGGTTTGCAAAAGACCAAAGAGGGCTTCTTCTCGAAGTTGGCGCGTGCCGTAGCGGGTCGCTCGACTGTCGATGCCGACGTGTTGGATAACTTGGAGGAGGTGCTCATTACATCGGACGTGGGCGTAGAGACCACTGTAAAGATTATCGAGCATATCGAGGCACGCATTGCGCGCGACAAGTATATGAACACCTCGGAACTCAACGCCATCCTGCGTGACGAGATTGCACAGTTGATGGAGGAGTCACACTCGTCGCAAAAGGACTTTGGTTTAGAGGTGCAGGAGGGCACGCCCTACGTTATGATGGTTGTGGGTGTGAATGGTGCTGGTAAGACCACCACAATCGGCAAACTTGCCGCACAACTCACCAAAGCGGGCCGTAAGGTTTACATAGGTGCTGCCGACACATTCCGTGCTGCGGCTATCGACCAGTTGGGTGTATGGGCCGAACGTGCAGGAGCAACGATGATTCGTCAGGAGATGGGCTCTGACCCCGCATCGGTGGCGTTCGACACACTGAAGTCAGCAGTAGCCAATGGTGCCGACGTTGTTTTGATTGACACTGCGGGCCGTCTGCACAACAAGATTGGCTTGATGAACGAACTTACCAAGATTCGCAACGTGATGTCGAAGGTGATACCCAATGCTCCGCACGAAGTGATGCTCGTATTGGACGGCTCTACGGGCCAAAACGCCTTTGAGCAGGCTCGCCAATTTACACAGGCTACACAGGTTACATCACTCACAATCACCAAGTTGGACGGCACAGCCAAAGGTGGCGTAGTGATAGGCATCAGCGACCAATTCCACATTCCCGTACGCTATATTGGCATCGGTGAGGGCATCAACCAACTCAAGATGTTTGACCGCCATCAATTTGTAGACGCCCTTTTCGGCGAGAAGAAGTAAAAAAGAGCAAAAGATGAAAAAAATCAACGTCATAACTCTCGGATGCTCGAAGAATGTGGTCGATAGCGAGCACCTGATGGCGCAGTTGGAGGCTGCAGGATATAAACTCACATTCGACAGCGATTCTACCGACGCCAAAGTGGTGGTTATCAACACCTGCGGATTTATCGGTGATGCCAAGAAGGAGAGCATCGACACCATCCTGTCTGCCGTACAGGCCAAAGAGAAGGGTTTAATCGAGCAGTTGTTCGTCATCGGTTGCTTGAGCGAGCGTTATGCCGATGAGTTGCGCGAGGAGATTCCCGAAGTTGATAAATATTTTGGAGTAAACGATTGGGCCGATATAGTTGCCGCGCTGGGTGGAGAGCATAGCAAAGAGTTAGAGACCGAGCGAGTGCTGACCACTCCATCACATTACGCCTACCTGAAGATTGCCGAGGGTTGTAATTGGCATTGCGGCTATTGCGCCATACCGCTGATTCGTGGCAAGCACACTTCGGTGCCTATGGAGCAGATTCTGGACGAGGCGCAGAAATTGGCAGAGCGAGGAGTTAAGGAACTTATCGTCATTGCACAAGATACGACCTATTACGGCATCGACCTCTACGGCCGTCGTCGTCTGGCCGACCTACTGACTGAATTGTGCAAAATCAAGGGCATAGAGTGGATTCGCCTACATTATGCCTACCCCACCGCCTTCCCCGAGGATGTTATCGAGGTGATGGCGCGCGAGAAGAAGATTTGCAAATATCTCGACATTCCTTTCCAGCACATATCAGATAAGATGCTTTCGGCAATGAAACGCCGTCATACCAAAGCCGAGGCTATGGAGTTAATCGAGCGTCTTCGCAAACAAATTCCTGATATTGCTATACGCACTACGTTGCTTGTCGGCTACCCTACCGAGACACAGGAGGACATTGACGAATTGGAGGCATTTGTACGCGAGGTACGTTTCGACAGATTGGGAGTTTTCCCCTATTCCGAGGAGGAGGGAACATATTCTGCCGAGAAACTTACAGATGATGTAGCCGAGGAGGAAAAGGAGCGTCGTGCTGCACGCATTATGCAGATTCAGGAGCAGATTTCGCTGGAGAACAACCTCAAGAGAGTTGGACAGACAATGCGTGTTATAGTCGATGGCCGACAAGGCGATTACTACGTCGCTCGTTCACAATATGATTCTCCCGAAGTGGACCAGGAGATACTCATAGCGGCCGACAAACGCCGTCTGCGCAGAGGTTGTTTCTACGATGTCATCATTACCGATGCCGAGGACTATGACCTATTTGGCGAAGTTGTCGAGGCTCGCGCAAAGAGATGTTGCAAGCGATAAGATTCGAGAAAAAAGCATATCGCAGGCAATAAAATTTGCGAAAAATATATTTTTTTATTACCTTTGAGTGTTAAAAACCGTTTAGACCCTACGAGATGGCTTGTAAAAGCATCATAAAGCATATAGAGGCACAGACCGAAAGGATTATCGAGCAATACGAGAATCTGGAGGAGCAGTGTCATCAACTGCGTGAAGAGAGAGACTCATTGCGAGCGCAAGTGCGAGAGCAGGAAGAGCAACTTCGCGAGTTGAAGGCCGAGGTACAGCGTCTGCGTCTGGCTGAGGGCTTGAGCGGCAATAAGACAGATAAGGCAAAGTCACGTGCACGCATCAATCTGTTATTGCGGGAGGTTGATAAGTGCATAGCGCTACTTACTAAAGCCCAAGAAAATTAGTTTGGAATATGGCAAAGCAAAAGATAAACCTCAGGGTAAAGGAAAAAGCTTACCAAATGACAATCGACAGCGATAAGGAGGAGATTTATCGCTTGGCCGAGCGTGAGGTAAATGCCAATATAGCCAAATTAGAGAAGGCTTTTGGTGAAAGTTGTGATTTAAAGGATTGCTTGGCTATAACAGCCTTACAGTTGTGTATAAACAACATATCGATGGCCCGCCAGAACGAACTTGACAGTGATGACGTGGCGGCACTCGATGCTTTGTCACAGAAGATGGACAAGCACCTTAATCGCATTACACCTCGCAAGAAGAGTACAAGCAGCAAGCGTGCTACAAATAAATAGACCATATAAAGATATAGGCTCTTTACATAAAAATCTACCCGCATAGATTTCCTTATAGCTTTGCGAAACTGAACACTTTTTACATTGGGTCAACTCTCGGTTTCTCAAAATCAGGCCTTAACCCCGCAAGGGGTGTGCCGCGCGCACCGTTGGACGATTGCGAACTCCGGAGCCCCACACCTTGACTTATCGGCAGATTCGTCAAACAAGAAAAGGAACTTCTATGCGGCTTTTTTATTTTTGAGCAAGTAAGAAAACGAAAAGACAAAACTACAATAAATAAACTAATTTAATTAACAAAACAGAGATGATAACTATAGTTATAACTGCTATCATATCAGTCATCGTGACACTGGTAACCTACATCCTGGTTACTACCTATATCACGAAGAACTCGATACAAAAGCAACGCGCTACGGCTCTCAAGGAGGCCGAAGCCGAAGGTGAAATGATTAAGAAGGAGAAGATACTTCAGGCAAAAGAGAAGTTTATTCAACTTAAGAGCGAGCACGACCGCACTATCAACGAGCGTAATCAGAAGATTGCACAGAGCGAGCAGCGTGCAAAGCAGATTGAGGCAAACCTGCAGAATCAGCAGCGTGACCTTGAGAATAAACTCAAGGAGAATGACCGCCTGAAGGAGCAGATGAACAGCCAATTGCAGAGCCTAAACACAAAGAAAGAGGAGTTGGCATCTGTAATCAAGGAGCAGAATGCTCGTTTGGAGCAGATTTCTGGTATGAGTGCCGAGGATGCAAAGAACATCTTGATGGAGAATATGAAGGAGGAGGCAAAGACCGAGGCCGCATCATACATCAACGAGACCATCGAGGAGGCAAAACTCACCGCCACAAAAGAGGCAAAGCGTATCATCGTAACATCTATTCAGCGTGTCGCTACGGAGACCGCCATCGAGAATGCTGTAACGGTATTCAATATCGATAGCGACGAGGTTAAGGGCCGCATCATCGGTCGTGAGGGACGTAACATTCGTGCTTTGGAGGCTGCTACAGGTATCGAGATTATCGTTGATGACACCCCCGAGGCTATCATCCTGAGTGGTTTTGACCCCGTACGTCGTGAGATTGCACGTTTGGCTTTGCACCAGTTGGTAACTGACGGCCGTATCCACCCTGCACGTATCGAGGAGGTCGTAGCAAAGGTTAAGAAGCAGATTGAGGAGGAGATTGTAGAGGTTGGTAAGCGTACCGCTATCGACTTGGGTATTCACGGTCTGCACCCCGAACTTATCCGTCTTATCGGTAAGATGAAGTATCGTTCATCATACGGTCAGAACCTCTTGCAGCACGCTCGTGAGACTGCAAACCTTGCAGGCATTATGGCTTCGGAGTTGGGATTGCCCGTTAAGGCTGCACGTCGCGCTGGATTGTTGCACGATATTGGTAAGGTGCCCGATGATGAGCCCGAATTGCCACACGCAATTATCGGCATGAAGTTGGCCGAGAAGTACAAGGAGAAGGCCGACGTATGCAATGCTATTGGTGCACACCACGATGAGGTTGAGATGTCATCAATCATCGCTCCTATCATTCAGGTTTGTGACGCCATCTCTGGTGCACGTCCCGGTGCACGTCGTGAGGTCGTAGAGTCTTACATCAAGCGTTTGAAGGAGATGGAGGATATCGCTCTCTCATATCCTGGCGTTGTCAAGACCTACGCTATTCAGGCAGGTCGTGAGTTGCGCGTAATCGTAGGTGCAGACAAACTCTCAGACCAGGAGTCAGAGTCATTGTCACACGACATTGCAAAGAAGATTCAGGACGAGATGACTTATCCTGGTCAGGTAAAGATTACCGTTATCCGCGAGACTCGTTCAGTAAGTTACGCAAAGTAATCGACACACATTGGATTGATTATACAAAGAAAGAGTTCAACCTTCGGGCTGAACTCTTTCATTATAAATTAAGGTATAAACTACTCTTTGGAGGTAATTAGTTCATCAATCTTTGATACTATCATTTCGGGTGTAATACATCTTAAGCACTTATAGTCCTTTGATTCGCAAGGCTTGTTACCATATACCGAACAAGGACGGCAAGGCATCTCCTCCTGCAATACACCATCCGCAGAACATCCCCAACCAAGGAAACCCAACGACGGATGGGTAGCGCCCCATACCGATACAACTGGTGTAGCCACTAACGAAGCCATATGCATAGCAAGCGAATCCATCGAAACGATACAATCGAGATGCGACATAAGATTTAACTCTCCGCCCAAATCGACCTTGCCACTAAGAGCCGTCACATTCTCATACTGCGACTCCATATTTCGAGCAAATTCGGCTTCTGCACCACCGCCGCTATGGATAAATACCTTTGTATAACGCTCACTCATCATACGGACAACCTCCACTCGCAAATCTTCGGGATAGGTCTTACCATCGTGAGCCGAGAATGGCGCAAAACCAACCCATACCCCACTCTTTTCACCCATAGGATTGGGAGCATCTTTTCTGACAGCAGGCGTCGGGTCCTCAAACTCATATCCCATTCGGCGCAATACATCGCAGTAACGCACAACGGTGTGCTTAAGCGGTACGCTGTTATGGCTATTATAGCCTACACGGAACCACTTCTCAATCTTGCCCTTATCTATCACCGCCGTTTTCTTTCCGCTCAACCAGCAAAGGCTACGCACAACTGACGAACGCATCACACTATGCATATCAGCAACGGCATCGACCTTCAATTTGCAGATATCTCGCCACAAACGCCAAATACCCTTCACGCCCTTATGACGGCCTTTGGTATCGGCAAACAGAAAATCGACATTCAGCCCATTAAAGAACGGAGCAAACAGGCGTCGTGTAACTATGGTGAGTTTCACATCGGGATAAACGGCCTGAAATGCACGTACGGTATGAGCCAACATAGCCACATCGCCCATCGCCGATAGACGTATCAGGGCAATATGCCGAGGCATTTTTTTATTGGGAGCAGACTCCGAATTATTGTTTGTTTGCATAAAGTACAGGGTTAAGCGAGGGGTCGTTGTACATCTTCATCTGCTTATAAGTCTTCATATACTTACGACCTGCCTCAATATCTTCCAACAACTCCTCGATGGCTGTAGAGAGGTCCACCTGCTGTGCCAACAATGTATCAAGTTTCTTCTGACAAGCATCACGATGCGACTGCTCAACATCCTCACGCACAACCTCCTGATGCATATGATAAATCTTAAGAGCGAGGATTGACAAACGGTCAATAGCCCACGCAGGAGTCTCGGTATTGATACGAGCATCAGCAGCCGTAGCCACATCCTTATATTTATCGAGGAAATATGAGTCGATATACTCTACCATATCAGTACGCACCTGATTTGACTTATCAATTCTGCGCTTGATGACCAATGCATCAGCGGGGTCAATATTGGGGTCACGAATGATATCCTCCAAATGCCACTGCACGGTATCGACCAAATTTTTCTCATACAACAAGGCATCCAATGAGCCTGCAGGATATGGATTCTCGAACTTATGGTCTACATCATCAAAGCGGTGGTAGTCGTCTATCACTTGATTGAAAATCTTATTTGCATTTTCGGTAAACATATTAAACAGTAGTTTTATTGGTTATTATTGTAAAATAATCTATCTTTGCCTTTAGTTGATAATTACAAAGATAATGATTTTTTCTAAAAAAGCAATATTTGCCCTAATTTTCTCGGCCATCGTATGTTCAGTTGCCGACTCTTGGGCGCAGACAAGACTCACCAAAGAGGAGTACATCGACCGTTATAAGGAGATAGCAATCGACCATATGGAGCGCTACGGCATACCCGCCAGCATCACTATGGCGCAAGGAATTCTGGAGTCCGACAGTGGCAACAGCAACCTCGCCCGTCGCTCGAACAATCACTTCGGCATCAAGTGCAAGAAGGATTGGAAAGGTGCGAAGGTTTATCATACGGATGATGCCCCTAATGAGTGTTTCCGCAAATATGATTCCGTAGAGGACTCATATGAGGACCACGCAGAGTTTTTGGACAACTCTCCTCGCTACGATTCGCTTTTCGCCTACCCGTCGAACGACTACCGTAGTTGGGCGCGAGGCTTGAAGGCGGCAGGCTATGCTACGGCCCCCGACTATGCTCAGCGACTCATTAAAATCATTGAAGATAACAAACTCTTCTTGCTGGATAACGAGAATGGAGCATTGCTTTATGCCTCACGTTTCAAGAGTGACGAGAACGTGGCCGAGACTTTCGCTGAGAATAGTAGCGTCAATGTTCCTACGACCACAGAAGGTCGCATTGACCCCAATGATTATAGAGTTGTGGAGCGAACATACAACGGATACAGTGTCTATTCAAACAATCTTTCACACTTTGTCATTGCCCGCAATGGCGACAAGTTTGCAGATATTGCCTCAACGTTTGCAATTACAGAGCGTACTTTGCGAAAATATAACGAGATTAATTCCAAATCTACTGCTGACCCTATCGAGGGCGAGATGATTTACATCGAGCGCAAGCAGACTAAATGGATGGGAGAGGAGCAGTATCACACGGTAAAACCTGGAGAGACACTCTTGTCACTCTCGCAGGAGTATGGTATCAGGATGAAGAAATTGGCTGCGCTGAACCGCCTAAAGCCAAACACACAACTACAGATAGGCCAGCAGGTGAAATTGCACAAATAATGTTCTGATTTTGGCCTGAGGCACATTGATTAAAAGCCAAAGGAGACCAACAATAATGTAAGACAACAAAATAAACAACGATGGATAAATCACCTATGCGCGAGAAGATTCTCGCAGCGATAATCAACAAATCGACGCTCAAGCAGCACATTTTCGACAATACGTTTACGACATTCAACGAACTGAAAGATGTACTGTTTGAGATTGCATCGGAATTGGACGATGACCTGGATGGCAAATTGGACAAGCGCGTCAGAATAGAGTATCGCGACCGTGGCAAGTTCGAGGCCCAATTGCAGATTGCAAGCGACCTGCTCATATTCCAGATGCATACCGATATTTTTGAATTCGATTCTAATCACATCATCTGGCAGAACGAATATGTACAGGCTGAACGCGATAACTCGTATTGTGGTGTAATCAATATCTACAACTTCTTGTCAGATTCGTTCAAGTTCAACCGTAATGCCGACGAGGGCTATTTGATTGGCCGCATATTTATCAACCGCGAAAAGTGTTTCTTCGTAGAGGGTAAACGCCAGACTTTGGTACGTCCTATGGCTTTTGGCCAAAACAAGATTACACGTGAGGCACTCGTTGCAATTATGGAGTCTGCCATCAACTACGCTATCAACTTCGATTTGCTGATGCCGCCCTACGAGGAGAACAAGCGCGTTACGGTAGACCAGTTCAACACCAAGATGGATAACTCGAAGTTCGTGACGGGTAAGCGCCTGGGATACGACTTTAATGTGGATGATATTTAATTTACCATTAACAAGAGATGAAGAAATCGTTAATCATACTTACCGCGATATTTACAGCATTGTCGTCTGTAACATATTCGCAGAAAACATATAAAGAGTTAACTGTGTTAAGCAGCCAGAACAGAGGTGTTTCGGGATTACGTTCAATGCAGGACGGAGAGCATTATACCGTCAGTCGAGGCGGTGCTATCCTGCGACACAGTTATGCCGATGAGGCTGCGTGCGACACACTCTACAAGGGCCGTTTTGCAAGTTATGAATTTACGCCTGCCGAGGATATGATTATCCTGGGCAACAACTATCGCCCCATCTATCGCCACTCTTCAACTGTAGATTATCAGATAGTATCAATCGCAAATGGCGAGGAAATCGCTAAATTTAATGACATCCGCGACCTATCGCTTTCGCCCGACTCAAAGATGTATGCATACGCCAAAGAGAACAACCTCTACGTCGGTACGCTGGGTCAAGAGCCTACGGCTGTAACCAACGATGGCGAATGGAACAAAATCATCAACGGTACGGCCGATTGGGTGTACGAGGAGGAGTATGGCTTTACCAAAGCCTATGCATTCTCTACTGACTCAAAGAAGATTGCATATCTGCGTTTTGACGAGAGTCAAGTGCCTACATTCGAGATGATGCGTTTCGATGGCACACTCTACAACAAGCCCTACTCGTTCAAATACCCCAAGGCGGGCGATAAGAATTCGGTTGTAGAATTGTGGTTGTACGACATTGCATCGGCAAAGAAGGAACTCATTGCTTCGGGCGAGGAGCGTGACGAATATATTCCGTTCATTGGTTGGACTCCCGCTGGTGAGTTGTATTATTACCGCATAGACCGCAAGCAACGTAACTTTGAGGTTGTTTTGTGCCGTGAGGGTAGTGAGCAACAGGTAATATACAAGGAGTCATCGCCACGCTATGTAGAGCGACCTGCATTGAGCACTATCCGTTTCATCGACGGCGACCGTTTCATAGCACAGAACGAGACTCTGTCGGGTTGGAATCACATCTACCTCTACTCTATCAAGAATGGTCAGCAGCCTCTTCGCGCACTGACCGAAGGAGAGTGGCAAGTAACAAGCATCGTGGAGACTACAGACAAACATATATATTATATGTCAACAGAGTCATCACCTCTGCGTCGTAACCTCTACTCTATAGACTACAAGGGCAAGAACAAACGTCGCCTTACTGAGCGTGAGGGTACATACTCAATCTCTCCAAGTAAGGGTATGAAGTATTATATCTCTACATTCACATCTGCCAGCGAGCCCCGTTTGGTAGAACTCCGCAACGCCAAAGGCGAGTTAATCCGCACATTGGTAGAGAACAAGGAACTCAAGGAGAAGATGCAGGAGATACCCACCAAGGAGTTTTTTACCTTTACCACAGAGCGTGGAGACAAACTCAACGCCTACATAATCAAACCCGCAGACTTTGACCCCAACAAGCAGTATCCTGTACTTTTGACTCAGTATTCAGGTCCTGGCTCGCAGTCTGTAGCCGATTCATTCTCACTCGGTTGGGAGAATGTTTTGGTCGGCAACGGTTACATCGTAGTATGCTGCGATGGTCGCGGAACAGGATATATGGGCGAGGAGTTCAAGAAACAGACTTATGGTGACTTGGGCCGTTTGGAGGTCGAGGACCAAATCTCATTTGCACGTTATATGGCCTCGCAATCCTATGTCGATGCAGAGCGCATTGGCATCTATGGTTGGTCATACGGTGGCTTTATGGCTTTGGGTTGCGCACTCAAGGGCGAGGGCTTATTCAAGATGTCAATCGCAGTAGCACCCGTTACATCGTGGCGTTATTACGACACTATCTACACTGAGATTTACAACGACCTGCCGCAGGATAACCCAAAGGGCTATGACGAGAACTCTCCCATCAACTTTGCCGATAAGTTGCACGACCGCACCCGTCTGCTGATTATGCACGGTACTGCTGACGACAACGTACACGTTCAAAACACTATGGAGATGTGCCACGCATTGAATCGCGCAGGCAAGCAGTACGATATGATGATATATCCCGACCAGAATCACTCGATGTATCCCTCATATTCGCAGAACATCCGCATAAAGATGATTCAATACACACTCGAGAATCTATAAAATATGCAATAAAGAAAAAACTGCCCCGACTGATAATCCAAACAGTCGGGGCAGTTTTTATCATTACAAGAGCATCTATTCAATCTCGTCGGCCTTCAGGTGCGTAACCTTTCCATCACGCATAACGACTAACTCGCCGTTTTCCTTCTTAACGCGCTCCTTCAAACGCTGTTGAGCCAAAAGTATTCCTGCATCTATCTTCTCTTGCAACTGCTCAAGTTCCATTTCACTCATAGTCTCTACATTTTGCATATTTGACGATATGATAACGTATCAAAAACCTCTCTTATTTCATCGCGAGTACCGTATGCTATCTTTTTAACGCCCTCAACCGAACTATTGTCATAAATAACCCAATAATCACATATCGGCGTATAGAGCGACGTCAAGTACCTCAACCCTCTGAAATAGCGACGGCGCACCACCTCGGGCGGAACATTATGGCCACCCTCCTGCACTCTGCGGGCCACGCGCTCAACAGCCTGGTCGGGCGTAGGCAACCAAAAATAGAGTAACGACACAAAGTAGCCGTGCTCTTGTGCCTGACGGATAAATCGCGTATAATAGCGTGTAGCCAACGTCGTCTCAAAAGCAAAATCCGCGCCTGCCGACATCAAGTCATCCATTCTTTTACGCATCAAGCGGCCCGCCTCAATAGAGACACGCGAAGGATTGAACGGCGAAAGGCCCTTGGCTATCTCGTCAGCATTGACGAAATCACGACACTCCAACATCTCTGGTAGCACAGCATACGATGCCGTTGTTTTACCAGCGCCATTACATCCGGCTATGATATAGAGTTTAGGCATACACTCAACTTTATTTATTGGGCAAAGTTAATTAATTTTATCTTAATTTACAAAACATTGGCCACTCCTCATCCCTCGTAGATTATAGCATCAAATAATAGTATAATCAAAAATAATTATAGCATTACAACAACTTTACTGAAATAAAGGTACTATCTTTGCTATACCGAAAAGTGTATGAAAACACTATTAATTAATCTTATTACCGTTATTATGACAACAACAACTGTTTCACAGAAATTTTCACTTGCCCCACTCCCCTATTACAAGCAATCGCTTGAGCCTTACATTTCGGAGCAGACGCTAATGTTTCATCACGACAAGCATCTGGCTGGCTATGTAGCAAAACTAAACGAACTCATCGAGGGTACAGAATATGCTTATATGACTCTTGAAGAGATTATCCTCAAATCGGATGGCGCCATATTCAACAATGCTGCACAGACGTGGAATCATCAATTCTATTTCGACCAATTCTCATCTTCACCCCTACGTGAGCCATCGGGAGCATTTGCCGAGGCTATACGCTCAAAATATGGCGACATAAAGGGCCTAAAGGAGCATATGACCAAAGCGGCTTTGGCGCTATTCGGCTCAGGATGGGTATGGCTCGTTTGCAACGACAACGGAGAGTTAGATATCGTCAGCACACAGAACGCAGGCACTCCGCTCACCGACGGTCTGCACCCGCTGCTCACTATCGACGTATGGGAGCACGCCTACTACATAGACTACCGTAATGCACGCGCTGAAGGAGTAAAAGCATTCTGGGAGGTACTAGACTGGAAAGTTATCGAGGAGCGCTACAACAAATGCTGCAAGCGATAACATCAAAAAACGATATTAATAACAAATGAGGTCGGACACAAAATCCGACCTCATTTATTTTACCACGTCACGACAACAGTTTTCCAAACTGCCGTCTACGCATATAAGTGCTATACAGAATTAGATATTGATATCCAGAATCTCGAATTTCAATACACCTGCAGGAACTGTCACCTCTACAACATCGCCCTTCTTCTTACCGAGCAACGCCTTCGCGATAGGAGTACCGATTGCCAATTTACCCTCACGCAGATTAGCCTCATTCTCCGATACGATTGTATAGGTAACCTGCTTCTTGTTGTTATGATTCAACAGAGTCACCTTACTCAAAATCTGCACCTTGCTCTTGTCAATCTTCGACTCATCGATAACGCGAGCATTAGTCAGCGTCTGCTCCAATTTAGCGATACGCATCTCCAACAAACCCTGTGCCTCGCGAGCAGCATCGTACTCGGCATTCTCCGACAAATCGCCCTTGTCACGAGCCTCGGCGATAGCGGCCGAGATAGCGGGACGCTCTACCGAGCGCATATGATGTAGTTCATCCTTAAGTTTTTGCAAACCTTCAGCCGTCAAATAAATAATTTCACTTGCCATATCTAATAAAACAGTAAAAAAAGCCAGAATCCCAACCCCCCTCCCCAGCGGCCCAATAGTCTAAAAAGCCCTCGCCCGCATCGTGAGATTAGAATCCCGATTTAACACTCAATGATTTTCTGCTAACAAAGGTAAGTACAAAAAAACTATTTTACAACTTTTTCACTCACAAAAAACTTTTCGCCGTATAAAACGAACGAAGCCGACTCGCTTATGGCGAAATCGGCCTCTTATATTCTAATCGCAAGATTACTTTTACTCTTTATCCTGCGGAAAATCAATCACATATACCATATGCTGCAAGTCGCGCAACAGATTGCGTTTCTTGTCCTTGGGAGCATATACATAGCAATCGAGCGTTACGACCTCCTGCGTAGCCTGATTGACTGTTGTATAACTCACATAAGGGCCACCCATCACATAATTTACAACATCCCAGAAACCAGACATCTCAATCCACGGACGCTCACCGATACGGATAGGGCGATATTCGGGAAGGAAAGGAATATATTCCCCCTCCACCTCGGGTGAAGGCAATTTTGTAACAGTAGTCATATACGAACCGTCAGCGGGGCCAGGGATGCGAGATGCGAATTTATTACGAGCCTCAATCAACGCCTCTACAGTCAATGACTCGGGGCCTGTATAAGGGTACTTATAGATAAAGAATCCTTGACTCGCTACAGGTAACTCGTGAGAGAACCAAATCATATTCTCGCTCTGGGTACGCATCTTGAAGTTATCGGGGATATACATATCAATGCCAAACTCCTGCTTCACCATATCGTACAGCGGGTGTGAATAATACTTCCTTGAGTAGTCTATACGTCTATCGCGCTCGGCCTTCTCCAGCACATACAGCAAGTTATCACGATTATCGCTAACATATTTTGCTAATGTCTGATTATCGGGGCCCTGAACAGAAATAAAGATTTGCGGCTTAGCCGTAGCATCATACTGCGCCTCGATTTTGGGCTCCTTGAACTCTGGACTGACGTGAACGACTATAATATTGCGGTGGTGACGTGTAAGACTCTTGAAATTATTTGGCAGCACACGCATCACGTCAAACATAGCCTGATAGGTAGGCAACTCGCGAACAGGTTGCTGCAAAACGGCCTGCAACGTATCACCCAACTCACTCAACCAAGGTTGCTGGTCACACACTACAACCACCTCGTAGGGGCTACCTGTAGAGTTATCTGATGAGGATGCAGAATGAAATGCATCACAACCTACAATCGACAACGTGGCAACCGCCACAACCACCAAATTCAAAAAAAGACGTTTCATAAAAACATATTCTTTATTGAGCCACAATCGCTAAATTTATGCGACAATCGACTCTAAACTATACTCATATCTCTGCAAAGTTAGCCAAAATTAGAGTTTATACAAAATATATACCTTTATAAAGCAAAAAAAGCATTACTTTTGTGACCGATTACTGCTCAGCCGACATAGGCCGAGATTAAACAGAGAGATTGTGGTATGAAGATAAACCCTGGAAAATTGATTCGTCGCCTGTATCCCGATATGATTTGGGAGATTGATGACCGCAACGGCGTCTTTCTCACCTTTGACGACGGGCCTACTCCGGGTGTAACCGAATGGATTCTCGCCACTCTCAAGCGTTACAACGCCAAGGCTACATTCTTTGTTCTGGGCAAAAATGCCGAAATGTATCCCGACCTGCATCAGCGCATCATCGACGAGGGCCACAAGATTGGCAACCACACTTATTCACACCAGAAGGGTTGGGGTATGCCGCTTGAAAAATATATCGAAGATGTAGATTTTGCCGATGACATACTCCACAGTGACCTCTTCCGACCTCCCTATGCCCGTGTAACACCTTCACAGATGCGTGCCGTAGGACAGCGCTACAAGATTATTATGTGGAACATACTCTCACGTGACTATGCTCGCACGGTGACGCCTATGGAGTGTTGGCGTGGTGTAAAGAAGCATATCGCCCCTGGAAGCATCATCGCTTTCCACGATAGTGAAAAGTCGTTCCGCAATATGAGTTATGCTCTGCCACGCGTATTGGAGCGCACCAAGGAATTGGGCCTAAAGTGTAAAATCATCGAATTATAATATCCATCTATGAAGATTATCGTTGCCGTTACGGGTGCCAGCGGGACAATATACGCCCGCCAATGCTTGGAGAAATTGCTGCAATGCAATGATGTAAAGCAGATTGCTCTTATCGTGAGCCGTTGCGGAGAGGAGGTAGCCCGCCACGAAGGCATCGACCTACCCTGCGACCAACGCATTGTACGCTACTCGGCTGATGATATGTTTGCCCCAACGGCAAGTGGCTCGGCCCGTTATGAAAAGATGATTATCATTCCAGCATCTATGGGCACTATTGGCCGTATCGCTTCGGGAGTATCACTCTCACTGATTGAGCGCTCGGCTGATGTAATGCTCAAGGAGCGACGCCAACTAATATGCGTTGTTCGCGAAACACCCTATTCGCTTATCCATCTGCGTAATATGACAACGCTCACGGAAGCAGGCGCAACAATCCTTCCCGCCTCACCTTCGTTCTACTCCCATCCCCAGAATATTGAGGCGTTGGCCGCCACCGTCACCGAACGTGTATTGGCTCACGCAGGCATCGACCTGCCGCGCTATGAGTGGGGAGAGTAAAGAAAACATAGCAGTATTTGGAATTGCGCACCACAAATCGTAACTTTGCGTTCGATTAAAACAAAAGGTTATGAGTATTGCATCGTATCTGGCAGCCGAACATCCTACGGCTTTTTCTATAGAGGTACTTCCTCCCATCAGGGGTAAGAGCATCGAACAGGTCTTCAAGACCATCGACCGCCTTATGCCGTTCAATCCCGCATATATCAATATCACGACACACCGCACCGAGGTTATCTACCGTGAGGTTTCGTCTGGCATATTCCAGCGCACGACAGCACGTATGCGTCCTGGCACAGTAGCCATTGCGGCTGCACTCAAAGGGCGATATGGTATCCCGACCGTACCCCACGTTATATGTAGCGGTTTCTCTCGTACGGAATTGGAAAACGAGTTAATCGACCTCTCATACCTCGGCATTACCGACCTTTTGGTGTTGCGTGGCGACAGAGCCAAAGGCGAAAACCGTTTTGTAGCAGAAAGCGACGGACACGAACACGCCATTGACCTATGTCATCAGGTTAGCAACTTCAACAACGGCAAGATGTTGGACGGCACGGAGCACGATGCCCTCAATGAGCGTTTCTCGTTTGGTGTCGCTGGCTACCCCGAAAAACACGAGGAGGCGATGAATATGGAGATGGATATCGAGTACTTGAAGGCCAAAATAGAGGCGGGTGCAGAGTACGTTGTAACACAGATGTTCTTCGACAACAGCCGTTACTTCTCGTTCGTTGAGCGTTGCCGCGAGGCTGGTATCAACGTACCTATCATCCCAGGCATCAAGCCCCTTACATCATTGACACAGCAAGCCTTGCTACCCAAAACCTTCCATATCGACTTACCTTTGGAGTTAGCCAAGGAGTTACAACGATGTAAATCGAATGACGATGTAAAGGCTCTGGGTGTAGAGTGGGGTATCTCTCAGGCCCGCGAATTAAAGGCCGCAGGTGTACCGAGCATCCACTTCTACTCGATGAATGCCGCTACAAGTATCGAGGCCATAGCAAAGGCTGTATATTAAACTACTCAAAGCACTTTTAATGGCTCAAAATATAAAAGATATACTCTCACGTCGAGTTATGGTTCTCGACGGTGCTATGGGCACTATGATTCAACGTTACGGCCTTACGGAAGAGGATTTTCGTAGCGAAGAGTTGCAATCTCACCCCATAAAGTTGGCAGGCAATAACGACCTGCTATCTCTTTCACGTCCCGATGTCATTGCGGCCATCCACCGCCAATACCTCGAGGCTGGAGCAGATATTATCGAGACTTGTACATTCAACGCCCAAGCCATATCGCAGGGCGACTACTCTACGACACATCTCATCCGTGAGATAAACCTCGCAGCAGCCCGTCTGGCCCGCGCAGAGGCTGACCGAGCAAGCGAACTCACACCCGAAAAACCACGCTTTGTTGCAGGTTCAATAGGCCCTACGGGCAAGACTGCTTCGATGTCGCCCGATGTCGAAAATCCTGCCCAGCGTGCCGTCACATTTGACCAACTGCAACAAGCCTATGAGGAGCAGATAGAGGCCTTGATTGAAGGAGGCGTCGATTTACTATTGATAGAGACTATTTTCGATACACTCAATGCCAAAGCGGCATTGGAGGCGGCTCGTTGCGTCTTTGAGCGTACAGGGCATCATCTGCCTATTATGTTATCTGTCACCATAGCCGATGCTTCGGGTAGAATGTTGGCGGGACAGACATTAGAGGCATTCCTGACCTCTATCTCAAACGATGATATCATCAGCATCGGCTTAAACTGCTCGTTCGGAGCTGAGCAGATGTTCCCTTTACTCAAAAACTTGTCGGCTATAACATCCTATTACATCAGTGCATACCCCAACGCAGGTATCCCCGATGCTATGGGGCAATATGACCAAACACCCGATGTTATGGCCCGCAACATTGAGCGTTTTACGGATGCCGCAATAGTCAACATCGTCGGCGGTTGCTGCGGCTCTACCCCTGACCATATACGAAAGATAGCCGAGGTAGCATCTCGGGCTAAAAATATCCGTCAACCGCAAGCCGATAAAAAGGGTTGGTTGGCAGGTTTAGAGCCCTTCTCGGCCAACGGAGCCTTCATCAATGTAGGCGAGAGATGTAACGTAGCAGGTAGCCGCAAATTCCTGCGCCTAATCAAGGAGAAGTCATACGACGAAGCACTTGCTATAGCACGTTCGCAAGTACGAGCGGGAGCGATGATACTCGACATCAATATGGACGATGCGATGATAGATGCCCGCGAGGAGATGTGCAACTTCCTCAACCTGATGGCCTCAGACCCTGAGATAGCACGTCTGCCGTGGATGGTGGATTCATCGCGTTTCGAAGTCATTGAATCGGCTCTGAAGTGTATTCAGGGCAAGGCCATCATCAACTCACTCTCGCTCAAGGAGGGAGAGGAGATATTCCTGCAACGTGCCGCAAGAGTAAAGCAGTTTGGCGCAGCATTGGTCGTTATGGCATTCGATGAGCAGGGGCAAGCAACAACATTCGAGCGCAAAATTGAGGTCTGCCAACGAGCATACCGACTACTGCGTGAACAACTCGACTTCCCGGCCGAGGATATCATCTTTGACCCCAACATACTCACCATCGCTACAGGTATCAGCGAACACGACACCTATGCTTTGGATTTTATTCGTGCTACGGAGTGGATACATTCCAATCTACCATCAGCAAAGGTAAGTGGTGGAGTGAGCAACCTCTCGTTCTCACTGCGTGGAAATAACTATTTGCGCGAGGCTATGCACGCCGTATTCCTCTATCACGCCATTGGCGCAGGACTGGATATGGCTATCGTGAATCCCGCAACAAAGGTTATGTACGAAGATATACCTTCGGAGTTATTAGAGGCTTTGGAAGATGTAATTCTCTGCCGCCGCAATGATGCTACGGAACGACTAATCTCATTGGCCGACAAATTCCAGGCATCTGCCGATGCTACTATTGACACACCTTCCACTACCCGTCACGACACACCTCTCGAAGAGCGTTTGGCTACAGCCCTACAGCGTGGCGAGGAGGAGTTTTTAGAAGAAGATTTGGGAGAGGCATTGGCAACCTACCCCACCGCAGCCTCCATCATCGAGGGCCCGCTTATGCAAGGTATGACTCTCGTGGGTGAACTCTTCGGGCAGGGTAAGATGTTCCTACCGCAGGTAGTTAAGACTGCCCGCACGATGAAACGTGCCGTTGAGATTCTGCAACCACACATCGAGGCCGGCAATGCAACATCTGCCACAAAAAATGGGCGATTCCTGTTGGCTACCGTAAAAGGCGACGTTCACGACATTGGTAAAAATATAGCAGGCGTAGTCTTGGCTTGTAACAATTTTGATGTTATTGACCTGGGAGTAATGGTCCCCGCCGAGAAGATTGTCGCTGCTGCCAAAGAGTATAATGTAGATTTTATTGGATTAAGCGGTCTTATCACCCCATCGCTCGACGAGATGTGCAATGTAGCGAAGGAATTACGCGAGGCTGGAATCAATGTACCGTTATTTATCGGAGGTGCTACCACATCGGAGATTCATACTGCGGTCAAGATTGCTCCTTTATACGATGGTGCTGTCCTGCACGTCAAGGATGCTGCCCAGAATCCTATTTTGGCTATACAACTACAAAGCGAGCAGCACCAAACCATCATCGAGCAAAACCTTTCACGACAAGAGGTCTTGCGTCAAGAGATGACAAAAACAACTGCAGCCCCACAAAATACCCCAGCCGCCGATAATAGGCTAAAGATAGATTGGCCGTGCCAGACTCTCCACAAGCCTTCATATCTTGGCGTAAAGACCATAGAACGTATATCGATAGAGGATGTACGACCATATATTAATTGGCGCCATTTCTATAATCTGTGGCGTGTACAACCCTCATCAGCGGAGGCTCAAAAGATTCATCAAGAGGCCGAGTCATTGCTCGACAAAATGCAGCACTATCTGCAGGCCCGTGTCGGATTCTTCTCGGCATATGGCACCACAGAAAGCATCATCATCGAGCATCATAAAGGTTGTAAATGTTGCAACGGCATACCGCAACACACCATAATCGCCACTCCCCGCCAAACTTCGCCAAACGAAGAGGGCCTGCAATTGGCATTATGCGACTTTATAGCACCCGAAGGTTATGGCGACCACATAGGATGCTTTGCAGTTACTGTTTCTGAATCTTTTGTACAGGAGTTAGAGGAGTTGAAATGCAATAGAAAGGAGTACGAAAGCCTTTTGATGCAGAGTCTCGGCGACAGATTGGTCGAGGCAGCAGGCGAATGGTTGCATCAGCAAGTCCGCAAATCTTTATGGGGCTATGCGCCCAACGAGGACCTTACATTGCAGGAGTTATTTGCCGCCAAATTCGAAGGTATACGCCCTGCTGTAGGCTACCCCTCACTACCCGACCAACGTACGATATTCCCATTAGCAGAACTGCTTGACACAGACAAGATAGGCATCCGCCTCACCGAGAACGGCGCAATGTACCCGCAATCATCAATCTGCGGACTCTACCTTGCATCTCCTCTCGCACGCTACTTTATAGTCAAAGAATAAAAATACGAACTGACCAAAAACATCATATTATGAAACTTCGCATTTCACGTCTTATCATCACTGCCATTCTCTCTGTAATGGCATACATACCCTGCTCGGCACAACCCACATTCACCGATGCTTCACGCAGCAACCGTGAGCGTGCAGAGGATATTGTAAAGCATATGACCTTGCAGGAAAAAGTTGCGCTGATGGTATATAATTCACCCGCCGTCGAAAGACTCGGCATTAGGAATTATAACTGGTGGAACGAGGCTCTGCACGGCATTGCCCGCAATGGCAATGCAACGGTCTTCCCTATGCCGATTGCTATGGCATCGTCGTTTGATGCAGACCTTTTGGAGCAGGTGTTCACCGCTACAAGCGATGAGGGCCGCATCAAATGGAACATTGCCCGCGCGGCAAAAGATAAGGATATGTGGTACAAAGGCCTGTCGTATTGGACTCCCAACATCAACATATTCCGCGACCCACGTTGGGGACGAGGTATGGAGACTTACGGAGAAGACCCCTACTTGACATCACAGTTAGGTATGGCGGTTGTTCGCGGCCTACAGGGTGAGCATCAGGATGGCCCCATAAAGGCTCTGGCCTGCGCTAAGCACTATGCCATACACTCTGGACCTGAATCCACACGCCACTCATTCGATGCCGTTGTCAGCGAGCGAGATTTATGGGAGACCTATCTTCCCGCCTTCAAAGACCTTATCACTAAGGCCGATGTCAAGCAGGTGATGTTTGCCTACAACCGTATGTTCGGCATCCCTGCAGGTGCTAACGAGCGTTTTATGCGCGACATTCTCGAGAAGGAGTGGGGTTTCGACGGTGTTGTCGTCAGCGATTGCTGGGCTGTAAAGGACTTTTATGCAGGACACAAATGGTCTGCCAACAAGATTGAAGCCGTTGCTGCCGCCGTAAAGGCTGGTATGGATATGGAGTGCGGTGATGCCGTTCCAGCAATACCCGAAGCCATCCGCAGAGGCCTCCTAAGCGTAGAGAGCGTAGATGAAAGTATAACGAAGGTTATGGAGTATCGTTATCTGCTCGGAGAGATGGATGGCGAGACACCCTGGGATAACCTTTCACCCGACAAACTATGCTCTCAAGAGCACAAAGACTTGGCGCTAAAGATTGCCCACGAGAGCATCGTACTACTTGAAAATAAGGGCATTCTTCCGCTCCAAAAGTCTGAAAAATTGCTGATTATGGGCCCCAATGCCGACCAAGCGCGAATGTTGTGGGGCAACTACAACGGCTTCCCCTTAAACGAATCATCGTTGCTTGACGGCATAAAATCCAAGGGTGGCAACATCCAACATATCGAGGGTGTACCCTACGTCGAGGGCCTGACTACGGCTGCCGTAACAGGAGACGTTGCGATGAAGGCTGCATTCAACCCAGACAGCAAAGGTTTTGACGTCGAGAAGTTCGTAGCCGCCGCTAAAGATTATAAAACGGTAATCTTTGCCGGAGGTCTTGCATCGTGCCTTGAGGGCGAACAGTTGGAGGTTAGCGCGCCAGGATTCGATGGCGGAGACCGCACTACTCTATCGTTGCCCGACGTACAGAAACGCGTTATCAAGGCTCTGCACGATGCCGGCAAGAGGGTTATTCTCGTAAATTTCTCGGGTAGCGCTATGGCCTTTGCTGACGAGGCTAAGTGGTGTGATGCTATCGTTCAGGCGTGGTATCTCGGCCAGGAGGGCGGCAAGGCCATTGCCGATGTTCTCTATGGCGATGTTAATCCCTCGGGCAAATTGCCTCTTACGTTCTACGCCGATGACAGCCAACTTGCCGATTTCGAGGATTATTCGATGAAGGGCCGCACCTACCGTTACTTCGAGGGAAAACCCCTCTATCCGTTTGGTCACGGCTTGAGTTATACGACATTCAAATTCGGCAAAGCCCGAATCGCAGAGACCGCTGATGGCAGCAAGGCTCTGGTCGTAACAGTCCGCAATACGGGCAAACGCGCGGGCGAAGATGTCGTACAACTATACATCAGCCGCGCAGATGACCCCGAAGGCCCTATCAAGACATTGAGAGGTTTCAAACGTGTCGCTCTTAAGGCTGGCGAGCAGGCCGAGGTTAGCATCCCCATCAACGATGATACTTTCTTATGGTGGAATCCCGCCACAGGCCGTATGAACCCTATGGAAGGCGAATACACCCTGCACTACGGCGACACATCGGATTCCAAATCACTCAAAACGATAAAATATCGTTTCAAGAAATAAGATACGTGATACACGAATAACACCGACCTCAAATCGCCACCCACCGAAAAGCAGAATTATATTTAGATTAGTGCAGTAATGTCATTGCGAGGAGGACACTAGTCCGACGTGGCAATCTCCCATGCTCTTCGATGGAGGAGATTCCCACAGTCGCTACGCTCCTTCGGAATGACAACTGCGTTCCAACATCAAACTATATCATTCCCCAAAACGAAGAGGATGCAGACCCGTGGGCCTGCATCCTCTCTTCTTATCGCTTATGGTCTACGGCAGTAAACCTATTGCTTTATCTAATCTCCATCTTATTCTGGCCGGCGTATATCAGATTTACAGTACGTGCACTACCATTCATTGCCTGATACAAAGCGTTCAATGAACTATAAGTCGCGGTGTAGTAATTTGTAACTTTATACGTTCTGTCTTCCTCCGTTACTTCGCCCGCTGGAACTGCATAGTAGAGTTGCACCTCATCATTCTGCCAAGAGAACTCATACTCTGGGCGCAAACGCAAAGCAAAACGAGAGACACTACCATCATTACTTACCTCAATAGAGCCGATACGGCTACCGTTGGCCACACGTGTAAACGATATAAAGGCCTTATCGGGCAATGCCACTGCCTCTGTTGCATCCTTTGGTGTATAAGTAACATTTCCTGTGATAGACGCATTCTGTACATTAAAGGTCTTTGAGTGATAAACCACCTGCTCTTCATTTGAAGAGATTGTTATCTGTCCCTCTGTCACAATACCCTTAGTCTTAAAGGGCAAAACCTTGCGCTCGTTCTGACCCTTCGTTGCATCTTCATTTGTTCTATTTGGGAGTATTGCATCTTGTTTGATATTTCCATCTTTTGCTTTATTCTCCTCGTCAGCACGTTTTGCTTCTACTTTATATACAAAACAACCAAGTCTTGCATCGTAATAGAACTTTTGAGCAAGAACATCATTTACTCTATCCTGGTCAATTTCCAACATCGGAGCGTGGATATAAATTTCAAACGCCTGACCAAACGGGTCAACTAATGTTCCATCCGCTGCCTTAAAGTCTGTAATATCGAATGCAACATCTATTTTCTGGTTAGGCACGTAAGTCCAAGTAACATTGGTAATCTCCTCAGATTCTGTACCTCTTGCAGATTCGTCGTGAGGAATATTGATGTTTCCAGCCTCACCACTGCCTGTTACCGTAGCCATAAAACGATATGGGTGATAGTTAGCCAACTCAAACACAAACGAACGATATACATACACATTAGAACCTTTTTCTTTGTAAATCTTACTATCATCTGTATTTTCGCCATACAAACCATTTGTAACCTCTGTAGTAAATGCAGCCTTAGAAGTTAAGTCGTTAGATGAAATACGCACCACCTCGGCACATTTAGCCTTGTTTGTTTGCATATATATAGAGAAACGGCCAAGGTCAACATTATTAATACCTGCATCTGTAAAATTAATAGTCGAAAATGCAGGTCTCTGCGTAAATGCAAAAACTCGACCTCCCGTACCCCATAAAGTCTCATTAATAGGAGCAAACTGACAAGGGAAATGCGCATTAGTTCCAGTTGTGTAATTAGATGTCATCCAAGCATCATTACTTGTCTGTAATTGAGTTCTCACTATCGAAAATTTGTCATCCGTATAATGGTCAAGATTCTCTGAATAGAGCAAGAACTCATCATATTTACCTGCCTCAATGTTGTTAGCCCCCTCCTTCAACTGCAAATTCATCACAACTGGCGCACCCTTCTTCTGTGGCACCAGGATATAATACATCTTCTCGGCCTCGTCAGTCGCATTAGGATTAGACGCTATAGCGTTTGTCAACGAAATAGCACGCTGGGCTGATGTAAACGTAAAAATCTTTTCTGCCGTCTCAAAGTAAGGAGACTCGATTTTCAACTTATCGCTACTACCATTTGCCTGATTTAAGATAGACTCCAGATAGATACGCTGTGTACCCTTTTGCTTAACTGTATAGACATACTTGTAGCCGATGCCGTTATCTGCTCCGTAGCGGGGGTCATCCGCACGAATTACGGGCAAGGTCTGGCCCGACTCCGAACGAACATCCAACACATTCACCGACAGCATCACCTCAAATGGCAACAACTCGTCGGGGCAAGTCTCGGGTACACTGAACATCAACGTCACATTAGCACGGTCTGTACCATCTTGGCCATCGTACACACCATACACCTGCGTAGAAACCCATATCGGCTCGAACTTCTGCTCGCGGATGGTCACAACCTTGATTTTACGCTGCAAGTGGCCATACTTAACCAAGACAGTACCCTCCTTCTTAATATCATTCTGACCGAGCGGATTCAGCGCCAAAGTAATAGTACCCTCACCTGAAGTTGTGTCAAAATTAAGCGCAGGACTAACGCCCACATTTGTCGCTGACACAGTATTGCCGTCCAACCAAGAGACCTGCAGGTCTTGAGTGCTAATTCCCTTCGAGTTTGACGTATTAACATCCTCTACCTCAAATTTCAGCGTCAATACACCACCCTCGGTCACTTCCCAAGCCGTATCGCTTGTGGGCTCAGAGAATGTACCATTTCCATTCACACGCACGACAGCGTCGGTCTGCGCAACGCGCAACAAGAAATCCTGGTCTTGCACCTCGTTTACCTCGTCAGAAATCGAGAGCCAAATATTGTTTGTCGGGGGCGCAGTCAGAGCCTCAGCAAATGTGTCCTGACCGAAACTCAACGCACCAGTAATCTCGATTTTATAGTGGTGGTTACGCTCAATCAACACCTGCTCACCATTTGCATCGGTCAGCGTCACACGATAATATTTCTCTACTGTCTCGCCAGGGTTTTTACCCTTGATAATCACGTTCACGGGGTCACCAGATGAGTTCTCAGTCTCGAAAACGAAGACCTCGGCAGCCTCGCTCACGTCAAAGACGTTAGTCAACTTCGAATCGTTGTGCGGCACGGTGATAAAATGCGTCTCGTGCCAATGTATATGTTGGTTAGTTAAGGTTCCATTCGGTATAGCACCTACCGCTCCAGAATCATCCTTAGTAGCATTTGCTATCTCACCCTCCCTATCTACATAAAATTCAGGCACCCAAGCCGTATAACTTTCAGTATTTCTGTGCGCATACGTCGGGAATTTATATTCCATATGGTATGGTGCAACCGTACCAAACGCCTGCGTATTCTCCACCGCAAAACCTGTGACTTCAAAGTTACTATTTGTAGAAGCCACCACCGTCACCTTGGCCTGGTTTCGCAACATAATGATAGGATTGTTCTGAGTCACCTCCTCCAGCCAGTTTTGAATTCTCTTTGAAGCTGAGTTGGGGTCATCCTGTACTCTGGCCTTGGCGTTGAAAAGCATCTGACCTTGAGCATTCACTGGCACCGCTACACGTGCCCAATAAATCATCATACCCGACGAACCCTCGAGGATTGACATTACCTCGTCCTCACTCTTGGCGCGGAACGTGTCCTCGGTAAATGTCGACATATTCTGGTTGGCCAACAAGTGCATTACGCGAGTCGCCTGTGGCACTACGGCGTCGAAGATACCACCACTGAGTGACACCTCGTCATCACCAATCTCACCCTCGATACGTGCCGTAGCCGTCGAGATGAAGAGGCCATTGCCGTCGAAACAGAATATCGTGATGTTCTGAATACCCTTACCGTCGGGGTCCACGGCGCGTGTATTCACCTGACGCATATCAGGCGACTGCACACCAAAACGCAGACGCATCATCCCGTCATCGGGTTGTGGCATTTCGGTCGATATATCATCGGTTTGACACGCCACCGCAGCCATTGCCACCGCCGCGAGCATCATTATATTTTTGAGTAAACGCTTCATATCTATTCTTAGGTTTTATTCTAAAATCTAATTATTTTTTGCCCATTAGTCATTAGGAGTTTAGTCATCATACGCATCTCGCACACAACGCACAGCAACGAAACTTGAGCCATTAGAAACAGTTTCAAGACCCGAAGCACTAAAATATTGAGTTGCATTAAGCACCTTGTCAATTGCATCTGACTTCGATTGCAGATTAATCAAAATTTGAATCTCTGCAGCCGTAGGAAGACGCCAGTTATGATACTCTGTACCGTCATATGCAACCTCCACATAATTCTTACAATGGTCTCGAGCAATCGCAAATCTTTCAGTTGTATTATCCGCTACACTTTGAAGCGATGTATCAAAGTAACCCAACTGAGATGCCGTCATAAATGATGGTGAAACCAATTTTGCATTATCCGCAGAGCCCTCTGTTACTCCTCTTTCTGGGTCAGTTGTTGGCAGGTTAGTATCAGGGTCAATAAGTAGAGGTCGACCAATAGTGTATACAGAAGAAGATGTTGTTACCTGAATATGATACATACGGGAATTGCTACCTCCTCCAGTTGCACGCCCTCCAATAGTCGCTTGAGATGCCGTGCTATTCTCTGACCAAGAATAATAACGTTGGTCAAAACTTGTATTGCTACTGAAATTACCATCATTAACATCATCATTAACCTTAGAATTCCAAAAACCATCTCCCTCAGTAGTATAATATGTGTATGTCTTAGATGTTTTATTATAACTTATACCTACATAACGGCTATCACCTTTTTGTAAAAAAGAGGTCGGATTAGGATTCGCTGGGTCTGCACAGAAATCATCACGATACGAAAACCAACCTACCACATTTTGCACAAAGATAGTAGGATATTGCTCAACTCGGAAAACCTCTTGCAGTCCCTCCTCATTGGTAACCAAAAACTCCAAATAACGAACTGTATTGTGGTGAGTTTCAGGAATAGTATAAGCAGCCTCTATATCATCTACCTTCTGCTGATAAATTGCATACAGTCTATTATACTCATCCATAGCATCATTGTAAGCCTGCATCTGTTCTCTGTATTTTTGATGTTCAGGATTGTTAACAGAGGCATTATAAGCATCTAACTGTTCTTTATATGTTATCTTCCAGTCTTCGTATTGCTTAACAAAACTTACATCATCGCCACATTCGCCTATATATGTCCAAACTGTTACATCATCTCCATCTGCCTGACTTTGAGTATCCTTTATCACATTATTATGATTATTCGGGATGTCGTTTTGTTTATACGTATTTCGTGAACGAGCCGTATCCTTCGCTTTACCTTCGCTATATTCAAATTTACCTGTCTCTGAATTATAACTATATTTAATAAAGGTCACTTCACGTTCATAGTTCAAATAATATTTATTACCACTAGCCTGAGTCGGCGGCTCTGTATATTTCCAAACCCCCACGTCTGTTCTTTGGGGGTTATCTTGTGGCAGGAATGATTCTGGAGTTCGCTCTTCAGGTGCTACATCAATAAAACCATCTGGCACTTCGGTAGGAAGAGTAACTGTTGGATACTCGGGTTTCTCACTCTCGATTTTAGCAAGTGCCGCATTCTTAGAGGCCTCATCAGGACCAATAGGAGATGTAATAGTGATATTACCACTCAACTTACCTGCCTCGGCTGTAGCCTTAATCACAGTTTCGAGAGATGAAACACTAAATTCACTTGCACTCAATTTTGTTTTACTACTATACTTATTCTCATAGTAAGCAGAATAACCATCAGCACCTACTTCAAAATTACCGTTTTCATCTCTTTCAACTTTCACAAATTCACCATCCGCATTCTGAGTATAGACATCAGCCAGCACTATCGATGTAATAGGCGATGAAGATGAGAAAATCAACTGCTCGCTATCGACGTTGGTGTTATACATAGTCACCAAGTCGGTGTTGAGTTTCAAATACTTAGGCTGAGTAGTATTATCACCAACCTGGATTTCGACCTCATCCCAGGGGCGAGTATCGTAGTCGATATCGTTGAGTTCGATAGCCTCGCTCTTGCTCTCGGCACCAACGGCGTTGATAGTGATATTTACCACATAGCAAGTATTGCGCTCGAACACCTTATCCGCGCTCAGCGGCACCTTATACCAGTTACCAGGACGCATTGTCTCCTTGCCATCGCCGTTTGGCGTGTTCAAATCCTTGTTTGCATCCCAATACATAGGCAAGCAGAGCAAAAGGCTCGGCTCAAAGTTCAATGTAGGTTTATTCTCCCAATTATGAGCATAGGCGTAGCCTATAATCTGAATCTTCACGTCACCCTTGCCATTATTGGCATCAACAGAGCCAACATTATCTTTCCAGGTAAAGGTCGGGTAACTAACTCCCTGGGGCACATTTGCCTCCTTTTGAGGAAGTACAATCGGATCGGTCTCAATAAGAGTATTGTTATCGGCAAGAAGTGCCTCAGCATCAGCCAAAACGGGTGTCTCGGTAGGAAGGTTGTAGAACACATACTCGGCAGAGCCCTCGCTAACATCCTTATTCAAAAGATAGCGCTCAAACTGAACTGACGCACCCTGCTTGATATTAACAACAATCTTAGCAGCAGCACGCTTGAACTCAGCCACGAGGCTGGTATTATTAGTCGTAACGCCATCATTAAGCACAACAGCCTTGCTAGTACTGCCCGACGTAGTAGCCACAGCATCCATCATAAATGTCTGCGGAGCATCGGCTTTAGGCTCCGTTGTACCGCTAAGATGGAGCAGAGTCTTTTTGGTAGTCGTAACCTCCTGCGTTACTTCATTGGTGTTATTAACTATTGTAAACGCCTCGTGCACAAGAGTCTTCAACTCGCCAAGAGTCTTTAGAACGTATTCTGTATTACTGCCCTCGACCTTTTCATCGAGTTTCTGGACAATCGCCGCAGGAGCATTGGCCACAAGGTAAACATTATACTCCTTATTGGCAGTAAACGAACTACGCTCCGCACCCAATGTAAGTGTTCCATTACCATCTTCGGCACCAGAATTGTTCAGCGCACCATTTGTCGATGTGTACGTCTGACGATATGCAATATTATCTGTAGCAGGGTCCACAACGAAGACATCGATACGTGTAATCTTACGCTCGGCCTCTTCGTCGGCAACAGTAGCACGTGTCACAACGTGGGGGTCAAGCGTAGTCTTGATGACAATTTTATCTTGATTAGCGCTCGGGATATCCATATCGTCGGTACGCGTACACGCCCAACCCGAAATAAACAATAAGCCACAAGCGATATATGGAATAAACCTTCTCATTGTGTTTTAAGGTGTTATATGGTTTTTCTAATTAGTTTGGTCGTTCTGAGTAATTTTAAGCAAGAATGTCGATGATTGATTTCCTGCCCAATAATATGTATCATCACCTGAACCTTGATTGATAAACAAGAAGTCTGTAGCACCCTCATCCCACTTCGGCGCATAGGTGATACCTAACGACACCTCGTTATTCGCGGTGTTAGTAATATCCATAGGCTCCAATGCGATAACCTTAATGGCGTACCATCGATTTGCATCGGCCGCGATAGGAGGCAACGATTGCTCTGCAGCCAATGTGAAAGTTCCGTTGTCATTTTCGTTAACCTTGTAAACAGCAAGGCTAAATCTCACACCCTTGGTCAATGTAGGCTGCCAAGTGAGGCCCTCGGGACCCGTCATCTTGAAATAGCCCACAAATGCACCCTCTTCTGTACCATTGGTGTAACGCATCGTAGGCGCTGCTGTTGGCGCAGCATTATTTTGTGGTGCTGGCATAATATTGGTATTAATCGGCGCATCAAATGCCAAATTCCAAGTCTTGTCCACCCAATCGGCCACCGTGTACGACACATTGATTTGACCATCGGCCTGCACTGTAGCATTAATCTGATAGTCGTGGTTACGCACCACAGCAGGGAGTGCAACGTGCTTTGTGAAAGTCGGTGCTTCTTTACCATCGCTATCCTCGCCAATCTTGTAACTTACGCTCAAGTAGTAGCCTTTGCCTGAAACAGTACCCTTCGCGAACGTCGTACCACTCTGCGTACACACCTCGGATGTCTCATATATTACTGCCGAACCCACAAAGCCATAGGTCGTAGCACCTTCCGCAGGCTTAACCGCCGTTACCGAAACAGTGTTAGTTCCTGTAACTTCGGCATCACCAGTTGCACGCAAGTAACGCTCCTGAGCGCTTGTCGCATATGTTGGAATCGCCGAGTCAAACCACGTCGGTGTCGGATTTTTATCATTCAAATCGTCTGTATCTTTCAGATTTTCAGACGATAAACTCGACAAAACCAAACCATTGGTAGGCATTGCAGCACTCACTAACTTCGCGTCAGTAACTGTCAGGTCAAAATTGCTGGCCTTTACCATCGACAACGATGCCTTTGCTACCGCACGATAAACGGGCATCGTAACTTTTGCGCAATTATATTTACTATCAGTAAGCGTGTGAGTATTTTTTTTATTTACACTAAATGTTGTCCAATGCGATACGGGCATAGCATCGGGGTCCTCACCCTTAGCAGAGCCAATATGCTTTGCCCAATATGCTGTACCCGAAGCATCAAACACAGCGCTCTTCAAATCGGCCCACTCTGTGCTTCCGTTCAATGTCTTATTGATTGTTCCAAATTGGCCTTTGTTTACTATAGCCACCAGAACATAATCCTGTCCCCCGTCACCGCACATCGGCAACTCCACGTGGATATTGACCGACTGGTATGTATTAAGGCCTGTCACCGTACGCCAACCTGCAGCAGTAGCGTCTGCTTCCGGCTCAGTTTTAATAGTACCATCACTGTTCAACTCGCACTTAAACGCCCAGACCATCACATCTTCGATTTTGTCACCCTGAGCCTGCGAATTTGCGGTGCGAGTCGTGAACGAGACGTCCAAATATGCTGTCTCTACTTCGTAACTCTCCTCTTTGATGCAAGAGGTAAGGAGTGCGGCGGTGCAAATGACAGCGGCCAGAACTGCAAGTCTAAATTTTTTCATCGTCGTATCCTTAAATTAGTTGTTACCATAATCTGGCGTTACGTCATGAATCATCCAATCGGGGATAGTCACCGTAACGCCTATATTCTTGAATTCCACTACAATGGGAATAAGTACTTCCTGTTTTGTCACATCAATCTGCGGGAACTTCTCCAAGAAATCCTTCAACATCAATGTGTGCACAACCTCCTGCGTAGCCTTATCCACCAACTCAAACTCTACGTCAGAGTCCTTCGCGTGGCGCATAATGTTAAAGTATCCCTCGTGATTGCCATTCTTAATCACAAGTTCGGGGTTGTACATAATCTTATCGCCGTGCGCACGATTCTCGAAATCGGTCTGCGGCAATAGGTTCTTTACTCTTAGTTCGAGCAACGATACGGCGCGTGTCGATTGAGCCTCGGCAGCGGCATCAACGTATCCCTTGACGGTGTACGATACCTTGAGGTGCGATGAACGGAACGGCACCTCATCCTTGTACCAATAGTCCTCGGGGATTACAATCTTCTTTGAGCCCAGATACAACGAGTCGTTACCCTCGACTACGCCTTTGCCGGCGTTGGGGTGACGGAATATTATCTGGCTGAAATTACGTGACGAAGTATTCTCCACCACAGTCTTATCATACTGATTACCTACGCCGATTACGCGATACTCGCCCGGACAAAGGTTCAGTTTCGTACCCTGAAATGCTCTCAGTTCGTTCTGCTCGATGCGTTTTGTTTGCACAACGCGGTTGTCTGCATCGAAAACATACAGGCTTACGGATGTGATATGCTGTGGAAATATGTCGTAATCGACATCGCCCTCGTAATAGAAGGTGAGAGTACATCTCTCGCAATCGCTCATATCTTCCTTGATGCAACTCGCGAGCAGAACGAGAGAGGCAAGCGGCATACATAAGTATAGAAGCAGTTTTTTCATCTTATTCTTTTTTTGGGCGCACATACGCGCCTGGTTTTTTGCTTATTGTTGTCGTGTCCTCTCGGAGTGGGACCCCCTCATATGAGGCCTAAAGCCTCTTGATTCCGAAGCCGAAGCCTCGTGATTAAAAACAGTCCTCCCCTCCCACCGAGGGGAGGACCAATGGTTTATTTCGCTAATTTGATGTTAGCAAAGGATTATTTAGTCGCGAAATCAACCTTAACATCATTAACAACCCACTGAGCGATTGTTACATCAACATCTGCACAGATGTAGTTGTTAGTTTCATCAATATTGCTCTCGCTGAAACAAATGTTGAACTTATAAATATTAGCTGCATCAAATGTGTTAATTGTGGTACCTTCTACCTTATAACTATTAATAGTTACAGTCTTGCCCTCACTACCAGTTGGAACTTTATAGCCATTACCAACTACATAAATGTTAGTCGTAAGGTTACTAACATTCTGAGGAAGGATATTCCAAGACCAGCAATCTGCGTCAGCAGTAGTAGGAACTACAACGTTAGCATCATCCTCAACTTTATGTGCTGCTGTCAAAGCATAAGCACCTGTTACAGCAGCATCATTAGCAAATGTACCCATTTGAATAGTATAAGGTGCATTTGTTGCAGTAACAGCAGTAGCTGTTCCGTTAACATCATTATCAATAGCAAGTGCACCACCAGCCAAAGAAAGGCTCTGAATACCAATCTTTGAGTAACCTGCATTATCCGTAGCTGCCAAATCCTTGCAACCAATGTGGCCAATCTCAATACGAGCCATATAAGGAGTTACTGTTACATTAGCAGTGAACAAAGGATATGTATGCTGATTCTCACCCTCACCAACTGTACAAGTACCAGACTGTACAAGAGCAATACCATTCCCAGCCTGTGGAATGCTATATGCTACTACGTCAGTATACTTCTCAGCAACCAAATTGCTCTCATTCTGCCACAAAGCAACAGCCTCAGCCAAAGATGCAGGAGCGCTTTCTACGTTAGCAATAACACCTACCTGTGTTACGTTCTCTGGCAACTTGTGGAAAAGATATGCCTTCTCACCAGGGTTCTGAGTGTCTAGAGTACCATCTGGTGTTGTTTGCTGAGCGTCAGACAAAGTACGAGACTGTACAAGATTACCAGCAGAATTACAGAAAAGGAAAATCAACTCTGAAGCCTCAGCGCAAGCATCCTCTTCTCCATTTGCAGTCTGACCACCAGCAACACGTGTATCAGATGCCATGTTCTTAATAGTAATCTGAACACTCTTGTTTGACAAGTCCACCTGAGCAGGTGCATCATCTTTGCTACAACTTACGATAGTCGCAAGTGCCATAGCAGCAATAAATAACTTCTTCATAATAGTAAAAAGTTTTTAAGTTAATAAATGTTGTTAATTAATTAGTTTAATAAATTTATTGTTATAAATTGTTTTTGTTTTGTTTTTTCTGTTTTCGGTTTTGTTAGTTGTTTTAATCTTGTTTTAGGTTTGAAATAATTTATTTTAAGTTTTGTTGTGTTATTACAAACTCTTGAGGTACTTCTCCAACTCGGCGAGGTTGTGCTTAGCATCTGCCGAGCCCTTGGCTGCAGCCTGTGCCAAAGCCTCACGCGCCTTGGCGTAGTTGGCCTTCTGCAGATAAGCATAGCCCTGCGCCGCGAGGATAGAGCCATTCTGCTGGTCGCTCGCTGCAAGCACCTGCAGAGCCTCGTCGTACTTCTTCTCGGCGATAAGCAAGCCAGCCTGATTAACTGCCGCCGCCACAACCTGCGGGTAGGTCTTAGCCGCTACGGCCATAACGTGCTTATACTCCTTTGAATCCTTGGCGTAAGAGCCCGCAACCTTATAGAACTCGCTCACCGAGAGTTTCTGCGGCTCGCTATCAACCAACGCGCGCGCCTCCTCGAGGTCGAAATTACGCACATTGTACTCGATACGGTAGTCGTTACGACGCAACTTGGGATACATCTCACCCATCAAACGGTCGTAGATGGTGGGCGGAACAAGGTCCTTCAACTGCTTATCCTTCTGGTCGAGAGTGAGGCGTGTGTTATCGATAATGGCCAACACCTTATCCTGGTCTAGCAAGCGAGGAGTAGCGAGAACCAACTCGCGCAAGCCCTTCCAGTCCTCACCGCAACCGATAGCCTCGATACGACTGCGCTCGATGCCCGTCTTATTGGCCACATAGTTGGCAAGAGAGTTAGCACGATTCTGCGACAACTTCTTGTTGTGCTGCTCGGTAGCCTCGGGAGAGGCCCAACCCTCGATAGTAATAGAGGTGATGGTGAGGTCAGCATCGTCCTTAACCTTGTCAATAGAGTTAATCATTGATGCCAACTCGGTGGCATTATTCTTATAATCCTCGATGATATCGTACTTGTCAACATAGAAGTTGATGTAGGCCGTAAGCGACTCGGCACGCATCTTGATGGGCTCGGGCTCGGGCTCGATGAACGAGAGAACGTATTGAGGACGATAAATCTGGTGACCAAAGGCGCCAATAGCATTTTCGCCCAATGCGATGGGGGTATTTGAACAGCCGCAACTGCTCTCCTTGACGCTGACGTTAGAGCCACGCATCCACTCCTCGAAAGCAACCTCCGCAGAGTATGACACCAACTGCTTCTGGCCCGCCTTACGCTCGGCACGCTTCGCAACACGCTCGGCATAGAGGGGGTTAGATGTAGCAGTCTGCTCGCCATTACGCAAGAAATAGATGTAAGCACGACGGCCCATAATCTCTACACCTGGGAGTTCGAGCGACTTGTTACCATTCTCGATTGTGGGTACCAAAATCAGAGTCTCGTCAGCACCGATTTCGACACCTGAGACGTCGATATCCATATTGACTGACACGTTCTGGCCATTACGCTTAACTTCGAGGTTGCGAACTTCACCCGTACCCTCCATAATCTGCTGCGCCGACACAGGCATTACAAGCAACAGAGATAATATATATAAGTATACTCGTTTCATATCACACACAATTTTAGAAGAGGTAAACCAAATTGATAGCCGCCTTAGTAGGACCGTAGTAGATGTGGTCGCCAGGACCTACCTTCTCGCCACATTTGGGGCAGTAGTATTTATCATAGGCAGTATAGGCCGCACCGATACAAAGTTGCGCCTCCAAGTTCCAGTGCTTGCCAAGCATCCACGCATAACCGTAGCCGATACCCGCACCAGCAAACCAACCCTCGAAACGATGGTCCTTCAACTCAGAGAACGGAGTACCCAAGAAATCGGGAAGAAAATCGATGTTACCTATATTATATTGGCCACCCAACAGATGAGCCGCAAAGAAATGACCACCAAACTTGCGACAAGTCCAATAGCGAACCTCGGGCTGCGCCATCCAATGCTTCCACTTCTTGTTGTCAGAGAATTGGAACGGATTCCAGTTTCCCGACAAGTCGATAGTCCACTTCTCGGCAACGGCAGCCTCCACGCCCAAATTTATAGTCGTTGTAGCATCGTGCAACAAATTGGTCTTAACAGCCCAATCCTGCGCAAAGAGTTTATTACTAAAACCCGACACGCACAATGCGAAGATAATTAAAAAATATTTTTTCATCGGCCTTAAAATTTTCCTATTCTACACTTTTGAAAGTTTATCATCTTTCATTTCCTAACTTCTAAGTTATTGAATAACACCTTAGTTTTTATGTGGCCAAAAACACCCAAATGTGGCCAAAATCGCCTAAAAGTGGTCATCTCGTTTAAAAATTACTCGAAACGATGATAACTTTTCGTTTACGGAACACAAAATTAAATCATATAAATGATATATGCAATAGCAAAATGAAGTTTTTTTTAACAATTTTACCCCCCCCCGATTTTAAAATTTTTAAAATTCTAAAGCATTTGATTATCAACGAGTAGGAGTATGTTTTTCATTAATAAAATTAAGAATTTTAGGTCAAATCGTTACAGAATGAAATATTTATTAACAATTACTACACAATACAGATATAAACTACGCTAAAAACAGAGCATTTCCTCGCCAGAGAGTTATTAAACGTAAGCGAGAGCGACGTAAGACACACGACCTACACCATTAGCACCTCCTTCCTCGTACGCCAGCACCATATGCGCAGCAGATTTACAAATATTATAATATAAGTATACTGCTGATTTTATTTTTGTTTATTCCATAAGAATTGCTATATTTGTAATTGTATTAACCTCTAAATTTAATGCGTATGAAGAAACTTATCTTGGCGGCCCTTTTCTGTATGTTGGCTGCGACAACATTTGCTCAGAACAATGGTTTGGGTATCCGCGCTGGTAGCGGTGCTGAGTTGCAATATGAGCGTTATTTCAATTCAGGCAACGTATTGAAGGTGAATGCTGGACTTTTTGACTTTGACGGCAACTTCTTCGGCACTGTAGTTTACAATTGGGAGTGCTGTAACTGGAGCAATTGGACTCCTAACGCAGGCGACTGGTTCTTGCAGGCCGGTGTCGGTGGTGCTGTAGGTTTGTGGAAGGACAATATCAATGTAGGTGTAGCGGGTGATGTCGCTTTCGGTATTCACTTCAGTGGTGCGCCTATCACCTTGGCTGTAGATTATCGTCCTACAGTATTTCTGCTCGATAATTGCTGGGGCGACGGCTTCGGTAGTTTTGGTTTGAGTTGTACATTCCGATTCTAACGAAAATATACATTATAGGAAAAGAGGTCGTTTGGCCTCTTTTTTTTATCGATATAAGGGACAGAACTAATCTACATTTAAACAAAATGGCGGCAACGATTTTCGTTACCGCTATTTTTAGCCCCGTCTTAATAATTTATCGTTTTTCGTTAAATTTTTATCGTAAAATATTTGCAGATATAATTTTTATTCCTACATTTGCATCATAATTATCGATAATCGTTAAAAAGCGACGCTTAAAACAAACTTAAAACGAACAGAATTATTAATCAACTAAAACATTTATCTTATGAAAATTCAGAAGAATATTCAGCGCAGAATCGTATTCCTGTTTGCCTTCACAGCGCTTTGCCTTTTGTTGCCAATTCTGCACTACACTATTCAACTCTGCAACCTCGACCAAAACAGAGGCAACGAGAATATGCGCTTCATTGGTATGATAGACTCCCACGGTGCATACACCATTCCCAACGAGGCCTATGAGCCCTATATCGTGCCTATACAGAAAAACGAGAACGGCGACGTCGTTGTTGTGGGCGTACCTGCCGACTTGTTGGTCTACTCGCCCAATCCTGACTACGAACTCCCCGAACACTACGGTTGGAAATTGAACGAGATACATATCTATGTTGCCTATCTATTTATGTTTATCGTTGTCGGCTTGATAATCTCCATATTAGTGGGAGTTATTCGTGGTCTGCGTACGGGCAATATCTTCCGTCGCAACTATGTAAGCCAACTGCGCTGGCTGGCCGTAGTTTCATTTATCTTTATTCTGCTGATGGACAATCGCAATGTTTTTCATCAAGTTGCAATTCAGCAGTGCTATAACGAGACTTCGCCTATTACACTCAACGGTCAGATAGAGATTAGTCCGCTTACGTTGCTTGCTCCATTACTTTTGTTTATCTTTGCAGAAGTAATGGCCATTGCAGCCAAAATGAACGAAGATGAATCAATGACAATATAGTATCGACTTATGGCTATAATAGTAAATTTGGATGTTATGCTTGCACGACGCAAGATGTCGCTCTCGGAGTTGGCCGAGAAGGTCGATATATCTATTGTCAATCTCTCTATCCTTAAGACGGGCAAGGCCAAGGCTGTACGTTTCTCAACGCTGGAGGCAATATGCCGAGCATTGGAGTGCCAACCTGGTGATATTCTGGAATTTGACGAGAGCAAGTAACCTCTTGCTGACACATCTATACTCTGAAATCTACATAAGTTTATAAAACACGTCACTCCACCTTGCCTGTAAAGGCAAGGGTTGGAGTCTCTAAAAACGTAAGGTCCCTTAAAATATAAGGTATAAAAATTTCCTGTATTTTTTTGCAAATTTTCGATACTATGTTTTGCATAGTAGCAATATTTGTTTATATTTGCAGTGCCGTTGGCAAAATTATTACAATTATCTAATTAAAACTATTATGAAAAAATTATCTTTATCGCTACTTTTTGTTGCGCTCTGCTGCGCACAATTCGCATTTGCCGCCACCCCAATCAAGGGTCGCGTACTAAACACCAAGCAGGAGCCCATAGGCTACGCCACTGTCGTTGCGTTGACCGATTCTACACAAGTGGCAGGTGCCACAACCGACGAAAAGGGGCGTTTCTCGCTCTCGCTTGCCGATGGCAACTACACATTGTTGGTAGATTTCGTAGGCTACAAATCCCACGAGCAGAAAATTACTATTCCGAGCGATAGCAATTTGGGGGATATTACTTTGATGGAATCAGCTACAGACATCGGCGAGGTTGTAGTCAAGGCTCAACTCATTCGCCGCGAGGCCGACCGCTTTGTAGTTGATGTAGCCAACTCCGATATGGCTCTGGGTAAGGATGGCGAGGAGTTGTTGCGTCAATCTCCGGGCGTATGGGTTGATGACGAGAAAATCTCTATTAACGGAGCAAGTGGCACGAAGGTTTATATCAACGAGCGCGAGGTAAAACTATCTGGTATGCAACTTGTTAATTACATCAAGAATCTGCGTGCCGAGAACATTGCCAAGATTGAGATTATACCTCAAACGGGAGCCGACTATGATGCTAATTCATCGGGCGGAATCATTAAAATCACACTCAAACGCCGTTTAGACAATGGTGTTATAGGCTCTGTTTCGATGTACTCAAATCAGAGCGATATGGGCTACGACTATAATCCCTATGGAAATATAAATGCAGTTGTTGGCAAGTTCGACCTCTCGGCTTATGGCGGTTACTATATCGATAAGACTACATATACAGCCGAAGAGATAACCAAATACACGAAACTCGGAGCCGTAATGAACTCTAACTCTGCCGAGACAGGCAAATTCAATTCTCACAACATCAACCTCTCGGCTATATATCAAATCAACCCCAAGCATAGCGTAGGTGTATCGGGTGGATATTACAACTACGATAGAAACAATGAACTTAACGCCAACACCTCGTTTAAGATGGCGGCCTCTGACAGATTAAGCAAAAGTCGCTACATAACCACAGGCGACAACCCAACATTCTGGGGTACATTTAATTATATTTTCAAGAGCGACTCGTTGGGCTCTACGTTGAAGTTTATTGCCGACTACACATCGGACGACAGTTACACCCTTAACGACAACAGCAGCAACATCAACGAAGGTGCATACCACTCGGATTCTCTCTACTACGACAAAAACAACGCACTATTCCGTGTAGCCACCGCTTCTCTCGCCCGAGAAAGAGTATTTTCGCCAAAACTACGTTTGAAGTATGGCACGAAATACACCTACAACGAGATTAATGCAGATGCCGAGTACCGCTACTTGCAGCAGGGGGCGTGGATGCCATCGAAGGTCGATGATTACGACATCTCGTACCGCGAAAATATCAGCGCGATGTATATGACGGCATCCTCACGCGTTGGTCGTTTCTCGGCTGTTGTGGGCTTGCGTGGTGAGTTTACGAATGTGCAGGGTAAGGGCGATGGTTTCGAGCAGAACTACTTCTCGTTATTTCCCAACGCAAACTTCTCATTCTCATTGGATAAGGAGGGTAAACATTCGCTCATAGCGCAATACTCACGCTCGATTAATCGTCCGAGTTTTTGGAACTTGACTCCCACACGACGCCAATTGTCGGATTATACCTATCAGACAGGTAATCCAATGCTCGACCCCTCATATTTCAATACATTCTCGCTCTCGGGAGTCATAGCACACAAATATACCGTTACGATGTCGGCGTCTCTTATCCAAAATAGCATTCAGCAGATGATTGTAGGCGACGAGATCGACCCGAAGATGATGAATATAACCCACACCAATTTGCCTACACTCAATCAATACTCATTGTCGGCCAACCTTCCCATAACGGTTACAAAGTGGTGGAATTGGAATATCAATCTGATGGGACTTATTATGGAGCAGCAGATGACACCCACAAGCGAGCGCACAACCCACCCTATGTGGCAATACTCTACACAGGCGACTTTCACTCTGCCAAAGCAATTTTACATTGACCTCTCGGCATACGGTATGAGCAAAGCGACAGTAAGCAACGCCACTGTATTCGAACGTCACTCAATGAGCGCTACGCTCAAAAAACGATTCAAGGATTCGTGGGTAGTATCTTGTTCGTTCAATGATATTATCCCTGCAAATCAGGAGCTAATGTTCGTGCAAGATGACGTACAACGCTATATGTCCACAAAGCAGTTCGGCAGCTCATTCCGAGTACGCATAGGTGCAACGTGGAACTTCAAGGCGGGTAAGCAGTTTAACTCAAAGAGCATAGACCGAGGCAGCGACAACGAATCAAGATTGTAAACCAAGGAAATCTCTACCACTACCATTCCAAAAAACTTGTCATAAATTTTTTTCTCTAAAGAGAAATCCAAAAAAAATGGCAAGTTTTTTAAAGAAAAGGGGTACTATGTTTTGCATAGTAGCAAAATTTGACTATATTTGCACAAGGAAATAAAACAACAAACAAATTTGAACCATAATTATGAAAGAGACTATCAACGTAAACCTCGCGCAACAGGCCTTCACGATGGACAAAGACGCCTACGTGACGCTGACTAACTATCTTGACGATATTGGTCGCCGCCTGCCCGCCGATGATACTGACACCCTCGCCGACATCGAGGCACGCATAGCCGAGATTTTCCGCGAGCGAGTACCCTCTCCGATAATGGTTATCACCTACTCCACAGTTCTTGCCACTATGCAGCAGATTGGCAACGCCGAGATGTTTGGCGAGGCCAACCGTCCGCTCAATGGAGAGGCTGAAGAGCAGAGCAGACGTCGCAACTCACGCCGTTTTGTGCGCTCGATTGACGACAAATCCATAGCGGGCGTATGCGGCGGCATAGCCGAATACTTCGGCATCGATTCAACGCTGGTGCGTATAATCTTTGTCGTAGGCGTGATAGCCGGTTTCTCGACAGGACTTTTGTACCTGGTACTATGGTTGGTCACAGCAAAGCAATCTCGAACTAATACAATTTAATAATTAAAACAACACAGTAAGTTATGAACGAAGAAAACGTAAAAGCCCAAATGCGCAAAGGCATCTTGGAGTATTGCATTCTGGCAATACTGGCGCGCGGCGACTCTTACGCGCCAAAAATCATAGCCGAATTAAAAGAGGCCAAGATGATTGTGGTCGAGGGTACGCTCTACCCCATACTCACACGCCAAAAGAACTTAGGCCTACTCTCATATCGCTGGCAGGAATCAACGCAAGGACCTCCTCGCAAGTACTATTCGCTCACTGCAGAAGGAGAGAAACACCTTGCCCTACTTGATGAAGCGTGGGACGAAATGGTTACTCAAATAAAAATCATCCGTAGCGGAGCGACAGCTGTCGAGGCAGACGAATAAACTCTCTCAACTATATTATTATATGCTCTCAACTATTACAATTAGGCTATTACAATTACACTAAAATATTAACCAAAAGGCTATTACAATGAAAAACTTATTTATCGCTCCCGTAATCTTTTTCACCACACTACTGATGTGGCTCGCGGGAAGCGCCGAGGCATCGGCACAAGATGTCCAAATCCTGGAAATGCCATCTGGCTCAACTATTACAATCAATAATGGCGATGAGGGATTGACTATCTCTGCTGGCGACCAGATTCTATTTCGTAATCGTGGTAACATCACAATCAACGGCCATAGCATTAGTTACGAAAGAGAAGCCGATGATAGCAGAATTGTCGGTAGTTCAGAGCGTTCTACTAAAACCGTCACTTTGGACAAAGGCTTCAACTACATCAAGGCAAGTCGTGGCGTAGACGTAGTAATGAGCGACAAGAAGGGCGACGAGGTCACAATCAGCGCCAACAGCAACCTTATCGACTATGTTATCTGCAAAAGCAGTGGCGGAACGCTCACAGTAGGCATTGATGACAAGGTGAGAAGTATCTCGAATTTCAGTGTCGTTGTTACCATCCCACGACACGACAATGTAAATGTCTATCAAGCCGCATCGGGTGCAAGCATCAACCTTCACCACGAACTCACTTGTGCTAACGTGAGTATGGAGGCCTCATCGGGTGGTAGCATCAACTGCGCTCGCATCAACTGCGACAAACTACTTATCGATGTTACATCTGGCAGTAACGTATCGGGTAGTTTCAGGATTAAGCAGAGTGGTATTGTCGAGGCATCATCTGGTGCTGACGTAACTATCTCGGCATTGAGCCCCGAACTCAACCTTAAGGCATCATCTGGCTCTACAATCAACGCATCGGGCCAGGTAAAGCATCTCGACGCAGATGCATCGTCTGCCGCAAGCATCAAGGCCTTCAACCTCAATGCTGTAACGGCCGAGGCCGAAGCATCGTCGGGTGCGAGCATAAAAGTAAATTGTTCAAAATCACTTGAGGCCGAGGCATCGTCGGCTGCCGACATCCGCTACAAGGGCGAATGTTCGGTAGAGCGCAGTACATCGAGCGGCGGCAGCATCAAAAAACAATAACTCCAATTATCAACCATAACAAAGCAATCACTATGAACGAGATAAAGAAATGTAGCCTCGCAGGCGTATCATTCACAATGGAGTTGGATGCCTATCAGGCACTGAACGACTATATCGATTCGTTGAAGCGCACCTATGAGGGTGACCCCGACGGTGAGGAGATTATCGCCGACATAGAGGCCCGCATAGCCGAACTTATTCTATCGGCACAGCCAGCGAACTGTATCGTCTGTCTGCCGATTGTACGAAACATCATCAAACAGATGGGTTCTGCCGAAGAGATTGATGACGAGAAGAGCGAAAATTCTCAGACAATTCAGGATACAGAGACTACCGACCGTAACGGCAATCCCCGTTTCCCACGACGCCTCTACCGTGACCTGCAAAATCGCAAATTGGGAGGTGTCTGCGCAGGTCTGGCCAACTATTTCGCGTGGGATGTTACGTGGGTGAGATTGCTCTTTGCGCTACCCATTGCAATTGCTATTTTCGGCACAATACGCATCTTTGGCATAAACATTATGATACCCAACTTCTCGATGCTGGTTGGCCTCGGCTACTTGATTATGTGGTTTACCATACCTGCGGCATCGTCGGCACGTCAGAAGTTGGAGATGAATGGCGAGCGCGTTACGGCCCACAACATACGCCAAGCGACACAGGCACAACCTGTCGATGCGCCCGAGCGTACCATTTTGGCAAACATCGTTATTATCTTCGGCAAGATATTGCTCATAATCCTAAAGATTATCGCAGCGTTTATCCTCGTCGGATTGGTTGTCGGAGCAGGAGTCTTGACTCTCGTCGCCTTCGGAGCATTCCCGATGCTGGCATTCGACGCGATAACGGGCGTAGCGTTGATGAGTTTCTTTGCGGTTGTGACCATTCCGTTGTTTGTGCTGATTTATCTCACGATAGCGCTGCTTATTTCGCGCCGTCCAAATGGCAAAGCGATACTTATTGTATTTATTTTCTGGCTCGCATCACTCGTTACGATGACCGTTTCGGCTATCAAGTCGTCGGTTGATTTTGCCAACTCAATCGAGAATGCCTTCGATTCAGTCTTCAAGCACGACCAGGATATTCTCTTCGAGGAGTTCAGCGAGGATGAGATTAACGACTTCCGCAAGCAAATTGGCGAGGAGCCTATTACCTTTACGACTGCAACGACATCTACGGCCTACACTTTAGGCCAGAACAAAGCCGCAACGTATTACAATAATGGTATGCAAATATCATTCTGCGGTAGCCCCGAAGTGGTAGATTTTATAGATGAGAATATTACGCTGGATTTCGATAATCAGGAGATTCGATTCAAGACCTCATCAGCCCACGACCTTACTATCACACAGAAGGGCATTAAGGGTTATCGTGGCGGCTTAAAGTTCGAGCGTGAGGCTATTGGCACTGAGTACAGCGAGTTTGCCTTCACTACGCCCGACAATGTCAAAGTACACTGCTTGATTGGCCCTGCCATTCAGAACAACGTAATCAACAAAGAAATCTTGGAGGGAATTTTCGGCGCAACAGGCGGCATATTCTCTATAGCCAATGGCGTCCTCAAAACGGCTGGTAATATCCTCAATCTTGCGGGCGGAATAATCCAGGTTGCCGCTCCTACCGAGATTGAGTCTGCAAGAGAGGAAATTCGTAAGGCTCAAGAGGAGATACGCGAAGCACAAAAAGAGATGCAGGATGCTATGAAGGAGGCTCAAACCGAGATGCGCGAGGCAATAAAAGAGGCGCAGAAGTAGACCCGCAACGACAAAGAGAGCACATAAATAATCGAGTCTATAACTTTATACTTACACCACCTAACCATCAGGCTGGGATTGGTATCCATAACTATGTCCCAATTATAGGGCTAAATAAAACTTTTAACTAACAATTATTTAACGACTAAAGAGTATGAAAAGAGTAATTTCTTTTAAGTGTCTATTGCTGGTGATAGCAATAGTTGGAATCACAAATGTGTACGCCCAACATCATACAGGAGTATGGGTAAGCGATGATGCAGAATTGCTATGTACAGACAAAGTAACGATGTATTTTGAGAAACAGTCTGACGATTGTGTTAATGTAACACTGATTGTTGATGATGTTACAAAGGAGAGTGTCAAATTCAGCAAGGATACCGTAATCAGAGGTTGTATTTCTGACGATTTTAACCTGAAATTTATATCAGATAGAATAGTTAAGGTAAACGGTCGTAAATTAATCAAAGCCGAAGACTTCGAGATGTGTGAGCCGTATGATATGCCTATGGCAACCGATAAAGAATCAATCGGCAAGTGTTTGACGGAATGGCGTTTGGGATCTATTATAGAATTTGATAATGCCACGCAAGATATATATGTTGAGGTAAACACTCCCCAAAATATGTTTTTATACTACATTTTGAAAGATACGAATTACTATTACTTGCGTGCCGCACGAATCGAGAATGTAAACGAAGGCTCTCTATTTTATCAAAATGTACGTTTGATGCACCAACCTGCCGCATCTGGCGAATTTACCATACATTTTTCACCTAACAATAAACGGGATGTTACGGGTAAATTGGATATAAATATCGAGGCATTCAATCCTGACGCTTGTTACTTTGACCCAAATGGTGGAATATATTGGAGTTATACTTCTCATACTCCCAATCAGATAATATTAAATGGTTGCGCCGGAGATACATATTATGTCAATAGAAGATTAAAGACTCATAATTTTGTCAGCGAATGGATTAAATCCACAAAGTAGATAATTTTTTAATTAATTGCAACTCTCAAATTATAAGCATTATGAAGAGCGTAGCAGGTCGCAAATCCAATTTATGGCGGATTTGCGACCTGCCCTTTTCTTGTGCTGTGGGCCACATTTTACCAATTTACAGAAATCTTTGTCACACAATTTGTGCTGTAAGCCGTAGGTTATTCACAAAAATTGGCTAACTTTGCGTAAACGAAGACAAACAAACATTAACGCAAATAATTTAATACATCAATATTTATGGCAATCAAATGTATCGGAATACTTACCTCGGGCGGTGATGCTCCGGGTATGAATGCAGCCATCCGCGCCGTCACACGTACGGCAATCTATAACGGCTATCAGGTGAAAGGTATTATGCGAGGCTATCACGGCTTGGTTACCAACGAGATAGTAGAATTCAAGTCACAGAGCGTCAGCAACATCATACAAAAAGGCGGTACTATCCTCAAAACTGCTCGCAGTAAGGAGTTCCGCACACCCGAAGGCCGCCAGCAGGCCTACGAAAATATGAAGGCCGCAGGCATCGATGCTTTGGTTGTTATCGGCGGTGACGGCTCATTGTCAGGTGCACAGATTTTTGCCAACGAGTTCGATATTCCTATCGTTGGTCTTCCTGGTACTATCGACAACGACTTGGACGGAACAGATGAGACTATCGGCTACGACACAGCCCTCAACACCATCGTCGATGCTGTCGATAAGTTGCGTGACACGGCATCGAGCCACGAGCGTCTCTTCTTCGTAGAGGTTATGGGTAACACAGCGGGTTATTTGGCCCTCAACGGTGCTATCGCATCGGGTGCCGAGGCGGCTATCATTCCCGAGCGCGAGACCGAGGTTGACCAGTTGGCCGACCTTATCCACAACGGTTTCCGTAAGAGCAAGAACTCGGCTATCGTGTTGGTTGCCGAAAACAAGGCTACGGGTGGTGCATTGGGTATGGCCGAGCGTATCAAAAAAGAGTTCCCCGAATTTGATGCCCGCGTAACCATCTTGGGACACCTACAGCGTGGTGGCTCACCCACAGCCAAAGACCGCATCTTGGCATCGAGAATGGGTGCTACGGCCATCGAGGCTCTGTCGGAAGGCCAGCGCAACGTAATGATTGGTATCAAGAATGGCGAATTGGTTTACGTTCCCTTCAAGAAGGCTATCGCCCACTCATCACAGATGGATTTGAAGGATATGGATATCGTGAAGATTCTTTCGATTTAAGCGAGAAGATATGTATCATAAAAATAGAGGTGTCTTGTTATGCTCGACACCTCTATTTATTTTTTTATACCTTATTCTTCGCCCTACTCTTTGCTCCACAGACCGCGTGATATGTTCAGTCGCATCAGCAACAGATAATAACCCTTGTGCCATTGCAGAGTAATGGTGTACCACAGAGCGAGGGCCAACGTACCCACCCACTTGAATAACTCCTTAAAGCGCACACGCCACACTCGACGATAGAGTTTTGCTCGACGTAACTGACTAACACCCACATTGTAACTCAACTTCGCAAGATACTCTTTCGAGAGTTTCTCCTTCGGGATGATATGATACATCACCGCTTTAGGCACATAATAATATTTAGCCTCGGCAATCTGCAAACGCTCAAACAAATCGCACTCCTCGCCACCTATGAGCGACTCACCCACATACCCGAGCGATGTATCGAACACTCCATATCGGCGTATGGCACTACGGCGCAGAGCCATATTACCGCCACCAGGGATGCGACCTTTCGGAAATTCGCAAACCTGCTCACCAAAGTACATCGTATTGGCAATAGGTCGCTCTGTATAGCACGACATCCATCGCGGACGGCCCGCAGGATATTCAGCCACAATCGGGCCTCCCGCAGCAACGGCTTCGGGTACCGAATCAAACAACTCTATATAAGAGGCAATGAAATCCTCTGCAATATGCTCGTCATCGTCAATTATGGCAATATACTCTCCCACACCCTCGCGGATACCTCTGTTGCGTGCATACGACAATCCCTGACTCGGCTCGTTTACCATTCTTATATTGTAATCGGGATACTCACGCACGAACTCCGCAAAACACTCCGCTGTATTGTCCGACGAATTATTGTTCACAACCACACACTCCCACTGCTCTACGGGAGCATTCTGACGTACAACTGACTTCAGCGTATCGAGCAACGATGCTGCACGATTATATGTGGCTATTACCAGCGAAAGTCTTATCATAATACCGAATCGTTACAGATAAAAAACTAATTTCCTTATTGCAAATATACAAAAATCGACCAAAAATACAACATTCTAGTAGCCAGATTTCACTTTTATGAGTGACTATTCTAAGGATTTCTCTATCTTTGCCCCACATAACAAGACAAAATGAGTACAAACAATACAACACGACAGCCATCTATCGCCATATCGGCCATACCTCTTTTGGTCCTTATCGTGATGCTGGCCCTGACCATCAAACTCTTTGGCGGTGATGCCATTGCAGGAGGCAGCCAATTATCTCTGCTTACGGCATCTGCCGTATGCGTTACAATAGCCATCATCGGCTACAAATGCTCGTGGCAGCAATTGGAAGATGCCTTTGTCGCAAATATGCGTAGCGCCACACCTGCAATTATCATACTTTTGCTCATCGGCGCCATTGCAGGTACTTGGATGGCCAGCGGAGTGATTCCAACACTCGTATTTTATGGACTCAAGATTTTGAACCCCTCTATCTTTTTGCCTGCATCGTGCATTATCTGTGCCGTAGTATCACTACTTACGGGCTCATCGTGGACTACGATTGCCACCATAGGTGTAGCACTGATGGGCATAGGTAATGCTATGGGATTCAGCGAGGGCTGGACTGCAGGTGCCATCATTTCGGGAGCATACTTCGGAGATAAGATATCGATTATGAGCGACACTACCGTTTTGGCAGCCTCCACATCCGAAGTACCCGTATTTTCGCATATAAAATATATGCTCACCACCACTACGGTTTCGCTCTTTATCGCTGTTGTCGTTTTCAGCATCGCAGGTCTCACAGGCTCTACCGAAGCCGTTGTCGATATTTTGGCTATCGAGCAGGCACTGCAAGATACATTCAACATCACACCTTGGCTATTGCTTGTCCCCGTACTTACGGGATTGCTCATCGCCAAGCGACTGCCTGCCATTGTAACCCTATTTGCATCGGCTCTGTTTGCGGCTATCGCAATGCTTGTGTTCCAACCTCAAATTATTGAAGCGATTGCCGCTGATTCTTCGGGCCTCTCATCTATATACGCCATTATACAATGTGCAACGAGCGAGACAGCCATCGAGACGGGCAATACCCAACTAAACGAACTTGTCGCAACGAGTGGTATGGGAGGTATGATGGATACCATCTGGCTCATAATCTGCGCAATGTGCTTTGGCGGCGTGATGTATGGCAGCGGAATGTTGTCGGCCATATCGCAGATATTCCTACGCATAGCACAACGTACAGTAAGCGTAGTAGGCTCAACGGTATGCTCGGGTATATTTTTCAACCTGACAACGGGTGACCAATACATATCTATCATTCTTACGAGCAACCTTTTCCGACAACTCTACGACGACAGAGGACTTGAACGCAAACTCCTAAGCCGTAGTGTCGAGGATTCGGCAACCGTCACATCGGTGCTTATCCCCTGGAACTCTTGCGGAATGACACAATCTACCGTTTTAGGAGTAGCGACACTCACCTATCTGCCTTATTGCATATTCAATTTAGCAAGCCCCATCGTATCTATATTGGTTGCTGCCATCGGTTATAAAATCAAAAAACGAGACGACAATGCAGAATAGGCTCTTTATATTTGACCTCGACGGTACCCTGCTCAATACGATAGGCGACTTGGCAGTAGGATGCGATTATATGCTCACTTTGCGCGACCTACCGACACACACCTATGAGGAGTATTGCTCGTTTGTCGGCAATGGAATTATGCGTTTGGTCGAGCGTGCTTTGCCAGAAGAGTTACGCACCCCAGATTACGTCAAGTCAGCCCGCAAGGATTTTGTAGATTACTACATTGACCACATTGATGCCCACACTATCCCATACGAAGGTATGGTCGAGTTGGTTAACCTACTACAACAACGTGGTGCAAAGTTGGCCGTTGCATCAAACAAGTTTCAGGCAGGAACAAAGAAGTTGATAAAAAAATTCTTCCCCTCAATCGAGTGGGTTGAGATTTGCGGCAACCGTGAAGGTGTACCCCTGAAGCCCGACACAGCACTCGTGGATATGATTTTAGAGAAGGCGTGGGTCGAGCGCAAAGGATGTGTGATGATAGGCGATTCGGGAGTCGATATACAAACCGCCCACAATGCAGGTATTACTTCGGTAGGCGTGAGTTGGGGATTCCGCTCTCGCGAGGAGTTGGAGGAGAATGGAGCAGACTATATTGCTGACACAGCAGATGAATTGTTGCATATTTTAGAAAATATTTAGGCGCGAATAGATTTCGCGCCTAATTTTTATTTAACAATACTGCTCAACATCTCGGAGAGTTATTCTGTCGGCACTCAATATCATAAGCCGCTCTACGACGTTTCTCAATTCGCGTATATTTCCTGTCCAGGGCATAGCCTTCAAGGCCGCCATAGCCTCCACATCGACCTCTTTCGACGGCATATTATGCTCGGCTGCTATCTTCTCAATAAAATAGTGTACCAACTCGGCAATATCGCCTGCACGGTCACGCAGAGGTGGCACCTTAATCACAATAACACTCAATCGGTGATATAAATCTTCGCGGAAGTTACCCTTCGCAATCTCGGCTCGTATATCCTTGTTCGTTGCGGCTACAACCCTAACGTCAACCACTACATCTTTGTCGCTACCAACTCGACTAATCTTGCTCTCCTGCAGGGCTCGCAACACCTTTGCCTGCGCCGAGAGTGACATATCGCCAATCTCATCCATAAAGAGCGTGCCACCGTTGGCCTGCTCGAATTTTCCTTTTCGTTGCTTTATGGCCGACGTAAATGCACCTCGTTCGTGACCGAAGAGTTCGCTCTCGATTAACTCCGATGGTATAGCAGCACAATTCACCTCGACAAATGGGCCTGCAGCACGTGCACTCTTGTCGTGCAACCAACGAGCCACCAACTCCTTACCCGTACCATTCTCTCCCATAATCAAAACGCGGGCATCCGATGCCGCTACTCGGTCTATTAATTGGCGTACTCGCTGGATAGCCTCCGAGGAGCCTATTATTTGCTCCGTCATACCAGCACTCTTTCTCTTTGCCTTTGTCGGGACGGCCACCGCCTCAACTGCATCATCATCCTCACGCTCAACAATCCGCCTCAGTGAACACAACAACCTGTTCATATCAACGGGCGCCGTTATATAATCCTCTGCACCACTTCTCACAGCCGTCACTGCTCCATCTATAGACCCCGACGAAGTCACTATAATAAATGGTACACCGAGCGTCGCTTCATCCCCGCTACTGCCATCCGAGAGTATCGCATCATAGCCACGACGAGCGCACACGCTCTCGCTTACCTCGTCGCGTCGTGCAACCGTCGTAGCAAACCCTTCAAACTCCAAGCGCTCTCGCAGTGTGTTTCGCATACTTTTTGATTGTTCTAATATTAAAACCTTTGCCATATTTTGATTTTTGAGAATTTTACCTTTACTTTGCAGTACCAAAGATAGCCTCTTTATTCGGGGATTCCAATCTATACGGGCTACGGCCGCCGAGTGGGGAGAAGCACTTTTTAATCCCGAAACGTCGCATAATTCACGACCAAAAAGTCTCGATAAAGAACGTGTTGGAGTATTCATTCGCAATGAGCGGATGATAGAAAAGATGAAAGCAAGCAATTATCTATGAAACACAATTACAATTACACACGCCACAAACTCTATCTTCCAGAGTATGGACGCCACATCCACAAGATGGTGGAGCACTTGATGACAATCGAGGATAGAAAGCAACGTAATCGTCAGGCGCAGGCTGTCATAGCCGTTATGGGTAATCTTCAACCCCTGTTGCGCGACACGGCTGACTTTACTCACAAGTTGTGGGACCAATTGTTTATTATGTCTGATTTTCAATTAGATGTAGATTCGCCATATCCGCGCCCAACACGTGAAGATTTGATGATTACACCTCGCAGAATGAGTTATTCGCAAGGGGCTATACGCTACAAACACTACGGTAAATATGTTGCCCGTATGTTGCGCGCTTTGGGCGAAGATACCAACCGCGAGGCTGTGAATGTTGCCGTCGAGGAGTTGGCTCGTTATATGCGTACCAAGAGTTTCGAGTACAATCAGGAGCACCCCAACAACGAAATCATCATAAAAGATATAAAGCAGATGTCTGAAGGCACTATCGAATTGGACGAAGTTGCTTTGAATAATCTCCGAAGTGAGTATAAACAACACTTTTCGCAACGTGCCGCAAAGGCCCAACAACGCCCTGCACAAAAGGCTGGACAGAAGAATCAGCAAAAAAATCAGCATACTGCCCAGCGCAACAAACCCAACCAGCGAATGCAGAAAAAATAGTACGAATTACGATTCAACATACAATTCATAGTCGCAATTTGCGTTATTTTTGAAAAGTTGTTATATTTGTATTCTGTATGAAACAAATTTTGAGAATGAAGAAAATACTTTTTATAGCCGTAACTGCTGTTATGGCATTTAGTTCATGTCAATCCTCTAAAGTAAACATCGCAGGCCGCTTTGTAGGCTTGGATGCTGATATGGTCTATTTGGAGCAATCTACACCATTGGAGCAGGCCATCATTGACTCAGTTTCGCTTAACGAGGAGGGCGAATTCAAATTGACTATCAACGATGTAAAGCAGACTCCGTCGCTCTATTATATCTGCTACAACAACGAGCGTCTGCCGCTTTTGCTTTCGGGTGGTGACAACATCACAGTTTCGTCAGCAGGCAATCTTTTGCGTAATTATGAGGTCGAGGGCTCACAAGAGTCTGAACTTCTGCAACAGTTTACACGCCGTTACGTCGAGGGCGCAATGGCTATGAACGATATCATCTCAAAGATTTCCGCATCAGAGATGAACGATGATGAGCGTAAGAAGATGGCGCAGGAATATACTCGCATCAAACACGAGACTCAGCGTTTCCAGTTGGGCTTCATCATCGAGAATAAGGCCAACATCGCTGCTGTATATGCCTTGCATCAGCGTCTGCCCAACGAGAGCAACCTCTTCAACGGCAATAGCGACATCGTATATTACCGCACCGTAGTCGAGGCTTTGGAGCAGAGTTATCCCGAGACTCCCTATTTGCCTATACTGCGCAGTCAGGTAGCACGTATGGATGCCCAAATTAACCTTCTCTCTCAGGTCACCGAGAGCAATTTCCCCGATATAGAGATGCCCGATATGTATGGCAAGAAGCAGCAACTCTCTACATTGAACGGAAAGGTTATCTTGCTCCATTTCTGGTCAGCAGGTATTGGCAATAGCAACGCCTTGAATGCCGACCTGAAGGAGATTTACGGCAAGTATCACGACCAGGGATTCGAGATTTTCCAGGTTGCAGTCGATACATCAAAGTCAGCGTGGGTTACAGCCGTACAAGAGCAGCAACTGCCTTGGATATCTGTAAGCGATTTGTTGGGTAATACATCGCCCACCGTAGGCGTTTACAACGTAAAGAAGTTACCTACAAGTTATCTTATCGACCGCAAGGGCAACATCGTTGCCAAGGACTTGGTTGATGAGGAGTTAGACGCCCAAATCAAGAAACTTATCTAATTCGCAACAATGTATTATTTCGCCTCGGACGTTCATCTTGGAGCCGGTGACGAACTCTATCGTCGTCGCACCGAGCAATGTTTTGTCCGCTGGTTAGATATGGCCTCGGCAGATGCTGAAGCGATATTTTTGGTAGGCGATATATTCGATTTCTGGTTTGAATACAATCGCGTCATACCCAAAGGTTTTGTTCGTACGTTGGGTAAATTGGCCGAACTAACTGACAAGGGAATCAAGATTGTATTTATCACGGGAAACCACGATATGTGGAGCCGCGACTATCTCCAACGCGAATGTGGTGTCGAGGTCGTTCACACTTCTCGCAACATCACTCTCGGCAATCGTACTATACATATCGCACACGGCGACAATCTCAACATTGGCGACAAGCCTTTGCTGCGTTTGATGAACGGCACATTCCGTTCCCGCATTGCACGCAAACTCTTTTCGTGGCTCATACACCCTGACCTTGCCTTGAAATTCGGACAGTGGTGGAGTGGCAAGTCACGCAAATCACACGCTCAAGATGAGATAACGGCATCGTCACTCGGCTTTTTGATTGATTATGCCCGCTCATACAAGCAAGATAATCCATTTGTCGACGGCATCCTTTTCGGACATATGCACTACCCCTACAAGCACAACGAGCAGGGTTTGGAAGTCACATTTTTAGGAACTTGGAGCGAAACCGAAGGCTCGTATGCCGTAAGCGACAACGAGGGTAACATTGAACTTAAAACTTTCCGATAATGAAACAATATCACGACCTGCTTCGCCGCATAACAAGCGAAGGCATCGTAAAGGGAGACCGCACGGGTACAGGCACTCGTAGCGTATTCGGTCATCAGATGCGCTTCAATTTGGCCGATGGATTTCCGTTGCTCACTACAAAGAAGGTCTTTTTGAAGGGTATCATCCACGAACTACTTTGGTTCCTGGCAGGTGATACCAACATCAAGTATCTGGTCGATAACGGTGTTCATATCTGGGATAACGATGCTTATCGTTACTATAAAGAGTTGTGTGCAGAGCGTGGCATTGAGCCTATCTCAATGGAGGAATTCCTTGCCGCATCAAGTGCCGCAACGCCCTCGCCTATTGATGGTTATGCCTATGGTGATTTGAATCACGTATATGGTTACCAATGGCGCAGTTGGCCCAAACCCGATGGCAGCAGCATTGACCAGATACGTCAGGTTATCGACACCATAAAGACCAGCCCCAACTCTCGCCGTATGATTGTATCGGCGTGGAATGTTGCCGAGGTGAAGGATATGGCTTTGCCGCCGTGCCACGTGCTGTTCCAATTTTACGTTGCCGACGGACGCCTGTCGTGCCAACTCTACCAGCGTAGTGCCGACACATTCCTGGGTGTACCGTTTAATATCGCATCATACGCTCTGCTTACGATGATGATTGCACAAGAGTGTGGTCTTGAGGCGGGAGAGTTTGTCCACACGTTGGGCGATACACACCTCTACCTCAACCATATGGAGCAGGTTGCAGAGCAGTTATCCCGAGAGCCCCGAGCATTGCCACGTATGCGTTTGAATCCCGATGTAAAGTCGGTTTTCGATTTCCGTTATGAGGATTTCACATTGGAGGATTATAACCCTTATCCTGCAATTAAGGCACCTATGTCGTTCTAAACCAACGTAAGATTATGATTAGCATTATTGTAGCCGTTGCTGAAAATGGCGTCATAGGCGACAAGAACTCACTCCTATGGCACATCTCGGAAGATTTGCGCAACTTCAAGCGTATCACGTCGGGCCATCCTGTCATTATGGGACGTAAGACCTATGAGTCGCTGGGCCGTCCATTGCCTAACCGTACCAACGTGGTAATCAGCCGCACAACAACCCAAATTGAGGGGTGTACGGTTGTCGATTCACTCGAGGCCGCCATCGCTCTTTTCCCCGAAGAGGAGGAGGTTTTCATCATCGGTGGTGCGCAGATATACGCTTTGGCTTTGGATATTGCCGATAAGTTCTACCTCACGCGCGTAGGGCACTCTTACGAAGGCGACACATCGTTCCCCGAATGGGATGCTTCGCAGTGGCAACTCATCAGCAAGGAGTCTTTTGAATGTGGCGAGAAATATCCCCATCCCTTCACTTTTGAAGAGTACTCAAGGAAATAAAATAGGTATTTATACTACCATACATAACATTTCTATATAGTAACTTTGCCTTGTAAGCAAAGTTACTTTTTTTATGGCTAAGTATTTCGATATGCTGCTTGAGGATGTACGCCTAAAGGAGGGCCTGACGGCCTGTATGAATTGTGGCGTATGTACGGCAGTTTGCCCTGCGGCGGCATTTTACAACTACGACCCTCGCCAATTGGTCAGCATCGTGCAGACACGCGATGACGAGGCCATCGAGGAGTTGCTGAAAAGCGACGTCATCTGGTATTGTGGCGAATGTATGTCGTGCCGCCCACGTTGCCCGCGAGGTAATACCCCAGGTTATGTGATTCAGGCTCTGCGTACCCTTTCGCAAAAACTCGGCTTTTTTGTTGAGAGCGAGAAGGGCCGCCAACAATTGGCTCTTAAGCGTGCTATCGGCGACAATATCCTGCGTACGGGTTATTGCCTTACACCTCGTAATATCCGCCCCGAACTACACCCCGAGCAGGGTACGGTCTGGAAATGGATTATCGACCACGATGAGCAAATATATGGCCAGTTCACCCCCGTCTATGGCAAGGAGGGCGCAGGCGCACTTCGTAAGGTAACCGACGAGACACTCGATGAGATTCATAAGATTTTCGATGTCACTGGAGGCACCGAGATGTTTGAGACCATCGAGAAGCACTCCGACCGCAAAGCCCGCGAAATGGGATTCGATGGCGCCGATGAGGAGTATTTTATGGAGATTTACACCCACAATTCTAACGAACACTATTAGTCTATGAAACGTTCAAGTTGGACCGACTACCAAAAAGATATTGCCGACGACCACTACTACTATGCTCGTTCGTGCATCCGTCAAAACTTTTTCCCAGGTAGCGAAAAGGTTTTTCTCAACATTTTGGGCAAAGACCTCGGACGCGATATTTTTGACGACCCGTTGCACACATCCTGCACTGGTATCGGCTATCACTCCGATGTAGTGCCCTTGGAGACCATTATGGCGGTCGTAGCACGTCAGTTTTCGCTTATGAGCGATGCGGGATATGAGAATTTCACCTCATCGTGCATCACCTCATTCGGCATCTATACCGAGTTGCTCGCAACGTGGGAGGAGTTTCCCGAGACAGAGGAGCGTACTCGCGAAAACCTCTACAAGGCAACTGGTCGCGAATTCAAGAAGCCGAAAAACCTGGCACACACATCCGATGTTATATTCCACCACCGTGAGGCCATAGCACAACGTGCCAAACGCAAATTGGTGAATGTATATACAGGCGAGCCGTTGAAAGTCGTAGAGCACATAGGCTGTCACTACGCCAAGATTTTTCCCAAATCGGGTATCGGAGGCTCGGAATTCCCCTACGTTTTGGCAGGTATGGTCGAGTCGTGGGGTGGCGAGTTGGTTGATTATCCCGAGCGTCGCCATTGTTGCGGTTTCGGATTCCGCAACTATCTGGTGCAGGCCAACAGGGGTTACTCCATCTCTAATTCTCACAAAAAATTGGAGAGTATGGCACCCTACAAGCCCGACTTCATCGTCTGCAACTGCCCTGGATGCTCGATGTTCCTGGACAAATGGCAATATACTATCGCAGAGATGGATGGTACAACCTACGGCCAGAATGGTCAGGGCATCCCTGTACTCACTTACGAGGAGATGGCAGGCCTGGTCTTGGGTTACGACCCTTGGGAATTAGGTATGCAGATGCACCAGGTGGATGTAGAGCCGTTGCTTGACAAGATGGGTGTAGAGTACGACCCTTCGGCCAAATATCTCGGACGTAATGGCAAGTATTTGGGACGTCCCGAGCCGACTGCCGTCAACAGTTACTCATCAAGAGATACTCGATACTTCATTAAACAATAATTAGCGGGTGTGGCTACAGCACACAACAAAACATAAACACTTATGAAACACGTTATAGTCATAGGAGGCGGAGTAGCAGGTATGCAATGTGCAGCCGAATTGGCGATGCAAGATATCAAGGTCACACTTCTGGAGAAGAAATCAGATACGGGCGGCAAGGTACGTGGCTGGCACAAACTCTTCCCTACGTTCACTCCAGCCGATGAGGTATTGAGTGGTCTAAGACATAAGATGGCCTTGACGCAAAACATCACCACAAAAACGGGTTGCGAAGCCACAACCATCACACCTCAAAAAGTTACACTCTCCACAGGAGAGAGTATCAATTGTGATGCTGTAGTTGTCGCTACGGGCTACACACTCTTCGATGCCCACATCAAGGAGGAGTATGGCTATGGCATCTACGACAACGTAATCACATCGGCCGATTTGGAGGAGATGTTCAACAAAGATGACGTCAGGATGAAGGACGGCAGCACCCCACGCCGCATCGCCATACTGCATTGCGTTGGCTCTCGTGACGAGAAGGTTTGCCAGCGTCACTGCTCAAAGGTGTGCTGTGTTACGGGTGTCAAGCAGGCTATCGAACTCAAACAGATGTACCCCGCAGCCGACGTATTCAACTTCTATATGGACATCCGTATGTTCGGTCCGGGTTACGAGGAGATGTATCGCGAGGCGCAACAGAAATACAACGTACACTTCGTCAGAGGACGCATCTCCGAGGTCAGCCCCAACATCGACAATCGTTTGCAAATCAAGGCCGAGGATACGCTTACAGGCCGTCCATTGAAGATGGGAGTCGATATGCTGGTATTGCTCATAGGTATGAAATCAAACGACCACAACGCAAGTCTCAAGGCAGATTGTGGTCTGCAGTGTCAGAACAGTGGCTTTATGCAGCCTAAAGATTCGTTCCTGCACAATACCGAGAGTAACATCGAGGGAATATTCTACGCTGGCGCCATAACTGCCCCGAAGAATGTTGCCGAAGCACTCAACGACGGAGCAACTGCCGCATTGAGAGTCAAGGATTGGCTAAACAAACAATAATCACCCCAGACCTTACGGCTAAAAAACTATGATTAATTTTGGATTTACCATAAACAAACCACGCACCATCGACCTCAACCGCAACAATCTCAACAAGAGCAATGAGGTTATCAGAGAGATGCCCGAACTGCAGACCTGTATAGGTTGTGGCTCGTGCACCGCTTCGTGCACGGCAGGCAATCTCACTGATTTTAATTTCCGCAAGGTACACACCCTTGTACGCCGAGGAGAATATCAGGGTGCCTATGAGGAGATGAACAAATGTATGCTCTGCGGCAAATGTCGTCTGGTCTGCCCTCGAGGCATCAATACACGCGGTGTGGTTATGCTAATCAAACGTAAACTTGGAGACTTCTAATATGACTTTTTTTGCAGATTTCTGTATTCCATTTATCGTTGGCGAGATAATATTATTTACCGCCATCGCCATAAAATATATTATGTGGCTGAAGGGCCTACCCAAAAGTGACAAGAAATTAATCTTAAAAGGCGCCTTCTCACCACGATTCTTTACGGCAACGTGGGAGGTTATTAGAGAATCTCTCTTGCACCACCGCATCTTCAAGGTGAATCCCCTGCTCGGCTATATGCATATGAGCCTTGCCTTTGGTTGGTTTCTGCTCATCAGCGTAGGCTGGATTGAGACTATAGCCTATTTGGGGTTGAAGATGATACCTTTGCACGGCCACGTTTTCTTCAAATATTTCATACCGCTAAACGAGATTACGGCTCATAAGCCTATGTTCGATTTTGTAATGGACTTCCTGCTGTTGTTCGTTTTATCGGGAGTTACGTTGGCGTGGATTAAGCGTATGCGTTCACGTGCTATGGGTATGAAAAAGACCACTCAGCATATATCATTTGACCGTATAGCGCTCACCGCCTTGTGGTTTGTATTCCCCGTTCGCCTACTCTGCGAGAGTGTAACGAGCGCGATATATGGCGGCGGTAGTTTCCTAACGGGCGGCATCGGCACTCTGCTTGCAGCAGGCATCAACACAGAGATTCTGCACGCCATTTATGAGCCGCTTTGGTGGCTATATTCGTGTGCATTGGGCATATTCTTCGTTGCAATGCCCTTCTCGCGCTATATGCACATCTTTACCGAGATTCCGCTTATCTTCCTGCGCCATTTCCATCTGCGACCCGAGGCCAAAGAGAAATCGTACGACAATTTCGAGGTCGAGGCTTGCTCACGTTGCGGTATATGTATCGACCCTTGCCAATTACAGATGCAACTTGGCATCAACGACGTACAATCGGTCTATTTCCTGCGTGACCGCCGCAAAAACAGACTCCAACAAAAAATTGCCAACAACTGCCTTATGTGTGGTCGTTGCGAGCAGATATGTCCCGTTGGTATAAACCTCAATACGCTACGCCTAAATTCACGCACTTCGATGCGTAACATACCAAATGAGAGCCGTTACAAATATCTCAAGAACCTCGACCGTTCATCGGGCGAGGGCCGTGTTGGTTACTTTGCGGGTTGTATGACTCTGCTCACACCCAACACTCTGTCGGCTATGCAGCGCATATTTGATGCTGCACGCGAGGATGTATGGTGGGCCGACAAAAACGGAGGCGTATGCTGTGGCCGCCCGCTGAAACTCTCAGGAGAGAGCGACTCAGCGCAGAAGATGATTGACTACAACAAATCACTCTTCTACAAGCATAATATTACGATTCTGGTCACATCGTGCCCCATCTGTCTGCGCATCTTCAACGAAGAGTACAAGTTGGACGGCATCGAGGTACTTCACCACTCGGAGTATATTCTCCGACTGATAGAGCAAGGCCGACTCCACGTCAACTACTCTACCGAGCATACCTTCACCTATCACGACCCCTGCGAATTGGGACGAGGCAGCGGCATCTACAACGAGCCCCGTGCCGTCATCGAGGCCATAGGCACTCTGCTTGAGCCCTCACACTCACGCAAAAATGCTCTATGTTGCGGCTCATCGCTTGCCAATACGGCCATAAACGATTCGCAACAACTTACCATTGCCCGCAACGTAGCCGAAGATTTGGACAATACAGGCGCCGAAACCATCGTGACAGCCTGTCCGCTATGTAAGAAAGCCATCGCACGAGGCGCCACTCACCAGGTAAAAGACCTATCGGAGATAGTTGCCGCTAACATTTTATAACGACATAACAGACAATATTACAACACGTTGACCACTAACAACAGAAAAAAGTCCAAAATATTTTTGCAGTCCTCGATTTTTTCACTATCTTTGCACCACGCAAATGAGAAATATCGGGCTTTGGCCCATATAACGATACATCGCGGGGTAGAGCAGTTGGCAGCTCGTCGGGCTCATAACCCGGAGGTCGGAGGTTCGAGTCCTCCCCCCGCTACTAAAGAGGACAAATCGAGAGGTTTGTCCTTTTTTTGTGCGGTTTCATTTTTATAAGTATTTGATACACTGAACATTAAATCAAAGAACGAATTTCCAAACTCGGTTAGATAAGCCCTATTTTCCTTATCCCATTTTACTCCATTAGGAAAGACCATTTTTTGTATCTTTTGACTGACTTCAAAGTCGCCCATATTCCAATAACTGCTTAAATTACAAGCAATTCTGATTGCGTCCTCAATGTAAGACGCAAGGTTCGAGAGGTTCACAGAGATTTTTTCCA
>JAFYRX010000028.1 GCA_017546725.1 Alistipes sp.
TAAAAAGCGGCGCAGTGATAAATTTTAGGGGCTAACCGAACAAATTTCCTAAAACGGACGCCTTCGCGTTTTTACTTCGTGAAAAATTCTCCGTTTTTTAACGGAAATTTCTCCGCTTATCCTTTTCCTAAAATTCATCTGCTGCGATTAGGCTGACGCACGGGAATAATTTTAGTGATAATAATTTAGTAGTAAAGAATTTAATAAAATTCCTCCTCTAAGTTAGAGGAGGTGGCACACTGCAAGGTGTGACGGAGGAGTCTGTCAATTTTCAACTTTCATCTTTTATCTTTCAACTAAAAGCAAACTCCCTCCCCCTAACGGGTACTCCCTCTACCTTAGAGGGAGAATTTTGTTTGCGTGATTTATAAGTTATCTACAAATCGGCACTTTGTAGTCGCCGCGATTGATGCCGAGGTAGCGGTCGCTATACCAATTTATAAAGTTCTCGACCGAATTCCACTCGATGGCCATAATCTTGTGACGTCGCAGAAAGTCGAAGACGTAATCGCACGTTCCGTCGGAGAGCGCATCCTGCGGCTGGCGCATCATATAGAGATAGAGTATCTGCAGATTGACCAAATCGACACGATGCTGCATAGCCTCATCCTCAATCCTGACAGCCTCAACAGCCTCCGAAAGAATCTTGCGGGCCTCGGCTACAAACTCATCGGTGTAGATAGGCTCATTCTCCAGGAAGAACAACCCCATATACTCATCGCCTACAAGCCCTTGACAGAGGTCGAAATATTGCTGAATGTAGGGTGCGGCAGGGCCGTAGTAATCGGCTATGAACTCGGCGGCCAACTGCATCGTATCAAGATTGGGATTCCACATCAACTTGGCCAAAATCCACGATTTCAACTCGGCAAAGGCTCCGCCCCGCGACTCATATTGCCCCTCTTCGTGTAGGCCTATAGCATTATACTTCTGGAAGGTCTTGACATTGTCGGCCAAGACGGCGAAGTTGGGACAAGGCGCGAGATATTGACGGAAATTGACCACATAATCCCAAATATATAGTTTCGATGCCAATGCCGACCACGCCTTAATATCGCGGATGAACGACTCATTGTGCTCGCACTGCTCGATAGGGTGTGCAAAGCAACACTCGATGCTGCACAAGCGAATCACCACATTGTCGCGCGGCGAGATGCCCGTAGGAGCCTGACGGGTATATTGGTAGGCAAAGGTGCTGATATATTTGTCGGGATAGATGGGTTTGATGGCATCGGCCACCTGATTGACAAACCAAATGAGCAGGCCCGAATGACCGCCATACTGCTCCTCGAGGGCACGACACTTGTCGCACTGACACATAAATTGGTGGTCATCCTGCGAGAGCGAATATACCCAATAGTCGGGGTTGTCGGCAATGACACGCTTCATACGCTCCTTACAAATCTCTATCACTTCGGGATTCGACAGACACAACTGACCATAGGCAACACGCTCGCCGTCACGCATAGCGAAATATTCGGGATGTGTAGCGAAAAACTCCTTCGCAGGTACAAAATAGGCAAAGGTGTGGCCACCCCAAAAGCCGACCAGACCTCCGTATTTATTCTTCACCGACGACCATATAGAGTTACACTTATTGTGGCCCATCCACCCGTAATCACGCTCCTCGGCGTAAGAGTCGTTGAAGCGGAAGGTGATGGCAGGGCTTTCGCTGTGGTTTAGGCTCTTGAACGACCACTTCTGCTGCGGCACAATCTTCGTATAGTCTGTTGCGTACCACCTCACGCCCAACTCATTCTCCAGAAAGGCATAGACGCCATACATAGTACCCCATCGCTTGCCACCATAAATCCACAAATTGGGGCCAACCGTACGGTAGGTATAGGTCTGCGACTCAGCATCGGGATGCTCAACACCCAACTCTGCACCATACTCCTCGTTATAACCTATGAAGATATGCTTTTCGCCCTCCTGCAACTCATCACTGCGCTTGATGGGGAGTTCTGCACCGCTGATTTGCTGGATGTAGGATTGCAACTCCTCGGCCGCCGTCTGCTCCGACTCCGAGGCATCGGCACACAGGGCAATACTATATTGGCTCTCGCCACCATCGAAGAGCGTATGTCCGCAACCGACAAAGAGCAAACAAAGAATCGATAGAAGTCTAATTTTCATAATGTTACGACTAGTAGAGGTCAATGTATTCGTAGGTGTTGCCGACGGCAGTTAGGTAGCGAGCAAACATCTCCTGCGAGATAACAACCGTAGCGGTGTTGTCGTTGGGGTGGAAACTCAACGAGGGGTAGTTCTTGAGGTTGGCATCCAGGAATAGATGGACGTGGCACTCCTCATCATTGACCAACCCGAAGGGCGAAACCGAGCCAGGACGCAAACCCAACCAACGCGCCATACGTTGCTCCGATGCAAACGACAACTTACCCTGATGCAAGCGCTGCTCGAGGTCGTGGATGGCCAGCGACTGTTCGCTATCGAAGACCACAAGGTAGTGGCGGTTGCCCTTATGATTGCGGAAGAAGAGGTTTTTGCAGTGCTTCGAGCCATCCTGACGCCAATACTGACGGGCAATCTCAATGGTCGGGGCTTCGGGGTGTTCATACACCGAATACTCTATGCCGTGCGCCTCGAGGAAATCGTACACCCTCTGGCGACGAAGAAGATTTTCTTCACTCATTTTGCTTATATAAAGTATTATTACGAACAATTTAATTCCTCCTCTAAGGTAGAGGAGGTGTCGCTCGCCAGAGGCGAGTGACGGAGGAGTCTGCAAATCATTCCTTTACTAAAACACACTCCCTCCCCCTACGGGTACTCCCTCTAACTTAGAGGGAGAATTTTTATTTAATTTACTACTCTTGCTAATCCAACTAATTCATCTGCCGCGATTTGGCTTCGCACGATAATTCTTAATCTTGAATTTATCGTGATGCTACGCCCAGGACTCCTGTTCTGTCCTTCGCCCACTCATCCTGCGCACGCAGAGTCTGCTCGATAATATCGCGTACGGCACCTCGGCCACCACAGAACTCCGACACATAGCGCGAAGCCTCAATGACCTCCGAGCAAGCATCTGCCGGGCATACGGGTATGCCGACCAACTCCATACACTCCAGGTCGGGGATGTCATCACCCATATAGATTGTCGTGGCGGGGTCCACGTCATACTCGGCAAAGAACTCCTGCATAGCCGAAATCTTATCCATACAGTTAAGATAGAGTTTCGTTACGCCCAATCGCTCCATACGACTGCGCAACAGGTTGCCGTGACCTCCCGTAATGACACACACCTTATAACCACGCCTTACGGCATAGGCTATCGCATAACCATCCTTGGCGTTGTACTTGCGGATGAAATCCGTTCCGCCCTCGATGGGCATAATGCCTCCGTCGGTCATCACACCATCGACATCGAAAATGAAAGCCTTGGTCTTGGCTATATCTTCTTTGAAGTTTCCCATATATATTCTGTAAGTAGTTTATAAATCTCCTCCTGACGGCTATCGCCCGAGAGCATAGCACAATGGCGGTCGGTCACCACCTTATCGCCTCTGACGGCAGGGCCCGTCTGCACCTCACGCGGATGGTCGGCCTCGACAGCCTTGCGGGCTGTCTGCTCGATAAGCGGGCGCAATATATCAAACGGCAAGCCCTCACGCTCCGAGAGTCTGTCGGCCGCCATAGCATAGAGAGCATTTACGAAATTGCAAGCCAAAACACCCGTCAGATGTATCTCACGCCTACGCTGCGACGTGGCACGATAGACTCTGCGGCTCAAAGTGCGGGCCACACGCTCCAACTCCACTGTGGTCGGCTCGTCGCACCCCTCGACAAACAAGGGTACCTGCTGAAAATCGACTCTGCGACCAGCCGTGAAGGTCTGGAACGGATAGAAGACACCTCGCGCTCTCTTGCCCAACACATCCATCTCGACACTACCTGCCGTATGCACCACGATAGCAGAATCGATAGAGGGCAACGTAGCCGCAACATCACCTACGGCACGGTCGCTCACGCAGATGATATAGAGGTCAGCCTCGGCAGCCGCTCCCGCATCTTGACACCACTCGGCACCCGTCATCTCGGCCAACACTCGGCCACGTTCGGGGTTGCGAGCCACAATCTGCTTTAGGTGCAACTCCTCGCTCTCGGCTACAGCCAGCGCTATGGCCTCGGCAACATTGCCGCTACCTACAACTGATATTGAATGAATCGGATGGGCAGACATAGGCGTTAAATTAAATCAAGGATTCGGCAGTTGGCCTTGCTATCCAAGGTTATCATCTTCAACTCCTCGACAACCTGCGAGGCACGATACAATTCGGTGGGCTCGCTCACATCTATCGAGTCGCGGCCCTCACCGTGAGCATCAACAGCCAGCAACACGTCATATACTTTCAGCGTCGAGATATCGCGCGCAGGGGCATACGACAATTCGAACTCCTTGCCGCCGACGTGAATTTCGTGCAACATACCCGCCTCGACCAAAGTCGAAAGTACGCTACTCAAGATTCGCTTGGGAATACCCAACGCGTGACGTATATCATCGACAGCCATAGCACCCTTGCCGTCACGGAACGTGCGCGCAACGATGACCATAACACCGACCATCAATTTTCGACGACAATCGTAACTTACGAGCAGAGATTCACGCTCCTCGTCAAAACGCTTTTCGTTCTGGAACGTGAACGACAACTCGCCTCCCAACAACAATATGCTCCACGATATAAGCATCCACAACAGGAACAACGGCAAGGCCGCAAAACTACCATATATGGCGTTGTACGATGTCATCCACGTCTGCACGAAGACATAGCCCCATTGGAAGAGCATAAAGACCGTACCTGCGATGAATCCCGACTTGATGGCGGCCGAGAGATTGACTTTGGTATTGGGCAGCACCACATAGATGAGCGAGAACATAAACCACGCTATGGCCATCGAGATAAGTTTCGACAGGGCATTGAGCCACATATTATCGGCCCAGCCCAGCAACTGTCGAAGATAGACACTCACTGCAGAGGCTCCTACCCACAATATCGGAGCAAAGACTATGACGGTGATGTAGTCGCTAATCTTGCGCGACCAACTGCGGGTGCTCTTCACCTCCCATATGTTGTTGAAGGCATCCTCGATAGAGCCAAAGACGCTCCACACCGACCAGAACAACGCCACCAAACTGAACAATGCTACCAATCCGCCCTGAGTGCGGGCCAACGCCTTTTGTGCAAACTCCACAAGGTAATCTACAACTTCGGGAATCTGCGGAAAGACCGAATAGAGGTTCTGTACCAGACCATCGGCCAGACCGAAACCCTTAACGACGGCAAATACCAACGCCACTACGGGCACGATTGAGACCAACGTGTAATAGGTCAAAGCCGCGCTACGCACCATTGTAGCGTGAGTCGAGAGGCCCTGCAACATATAGAGCAGAAGTTTGGCTGGACGAGCCAACAACCACACCATAGCACGGGGTACGACCCCCATAGAGGCCTTCTCTTCGTCGAGACGGTCGAGATATGTCATCAAAGTCTTAAACATAGGCTTTTATTATTACAAATCGTTTGCCTTTTTATCTCTTTAATCTACGCTTTGCCCTCAATCCGACAACTTGCCACACCACGATTGGGCTGATGCGCGGAAATATTTCTTTTATCTTTAGTTAGTACGTCACTCCACCGAGCCTGCAAGGCGAGGATTGGAGTCTCTAATATATTTTGTATTTGTCATTGCGAGGAGCGTAGCGACGTGGCAATCTCCTTTCCCAAATTAATCCGCCAAAGGCGTCTTTTTCACCTTTTTAGCCGTAAAAAGGTGAGCAAAAAGCGGCGCGGTGATAAGTTTTCGGGTTCTCCGCTTGCCGTCGGTAAAACGGATGCATCCGCACTTTTACTACGTGAAAAGTTCTCCGTTTCTTAACCCTCCGTCTGCGCGTCGCCCTTAATCCGAAAACTTGCCTGCCGCGGATGGACTGACGTGTGGGAATGACGTTTTTTACTCAATTAATTCCTCCTCTAAGGCAAGAGGAGGTGGCACACCGCAAGGTGTGACGGAGGAGTCTGTTTATCTTTTAACTTTCAACTTTCATCTTTCAACTCAAAAAGCACACTCCCTCCCCCTTCGGGTACTCCCTCTATCTTAGAGGGAGAATTTTTATTAATCCATTTCGGAAAAAAATCTCTACTTACCCTTTGCTCCTGAAATTCATCGGCTACGGATGGACTAACGCATATTAACTCAACAAAAAATCTATTATGCGAAGATAACTCTTTTTATTGAAGAAAAGATTAAAAATCAGCATAAATATACCTCGCGTTGCTCCTAATCTCGCAAAAAGAGCGTATATTTGTAAAAACTAATTCCTAAATGAAGATGAAAAGATTATCTTTTTTCGGCCTGATGGCCGTTATCGTGTCGATAATAGCAGGTTGCGAGAAGGCGCCCACAATCGACCTCAAGGAGTGTGACTCATTTGTCGCAGCCAAACCCGTGTGGGCTGAAGGACGTGAGACAGAACGTAATCTTACACTCGCATTTCGTGAAGTTATAGAGGCAGGTCGCGTGAGTGAGGCCTATATGCGCCTGACTGCATCGTGCGACTATCGCCTGCGCATCAATGGCGAGTTCGTATCGCACGGTCCCTGCGTTGCGGCGCACGACTTCTACCGTGTAGATTGCATCGATATTGAGCCATACTTGCAGCGTGGCGAGAATGTGATTGCCATCGAGGTAGCGGGTTACAACGACGATAACTACTACTTGCTGAATCAGCCATCGTTCTTGCAGGCCGAGGTGGAAATTAACGGCGAGGTGGTAGCCGCCACAGGCAGCGAATTTGAGGCTTACGACCTCAAGCAGCGCAAGCAGGATGTTCCCGAATTCAGTTTCCAGCGTCCTCACACCGAGTATTATATCCTCTCGCCCAACTTCGAGGCGTGGCTGTCGGATGCCGCTTGGCAGGGCACAGAGGCTGTGAAGTTGGTTGAGCAACCTACAAAGACTCTCCTTTCGCGTCACGTCGAGTACCCCGATTACCGATTGCACGATGCTGCGCCGCAGGAGAATAACATCTATGCCTTCGAGTGCAACAGCACAGGATTCCTGGGCGTAAAGGTCAAGGTCGAGGAGCCTACACGCTTACAGGTACGCTTCGACGAGGTGTTGTGGGAGGATGGCAATGTCAACCGCGACCGTCTGGCGTGCAAAGCCTACATCATCTATGAGTTGCAGCCTGGCGAATATACAATAGAGAGTTTCGAGCCCTACACTATGCAGTATGTGCAGACCGAAGTCGAGAGCGGCAAATGCACAGTCGAGGGTATCTATATGCGCGATTACTGTAACTCGGATGTTGACCGCGCAACATTTGTTTCGGCTAACGAGGATTTGAACCGCTTGTTCGAGGTGGCACGCGAGACCTTCCGCCAGAATGCACTCGATATCTTTATGGATTGCCCCTCACGCGAGCGTGCAGGTTGGTTGTGCGACAGTTACTTCACATCACGCGTAGCGTTTGACCTTTCGGGCGACACACAGATTGAGCGCAACTTCATCCAGAACTTCCTCCTGCCCGAGAAGTTCAAGCACATTGACGAGGGTATGTTGCCTATGTGCTATCCCTCGGACCACCCCAACCAGAACCATATCCCTAATTGGGCTATGTGGTTTGTTGTCGAGTTGGAGGAGTACTTGCACCGCAGTGGCGACCGCGAGATGATAGACGCTGCCAAGCCCCGCGTTTATGCCTTGATAGATTACTTCAAGCCCTTCCTCAACGAGGATGGTCTGTTGGAGAAACTTACTCGCTGGGTATTCGTAGAGTGGTCACACGCCAACAACTTGGTACAGGATGTAAGTTATCCGTCAAATATGCTCTATGCCCATATGCTGGACGTAGCAGGTCGCCTCTACAACGATGCCGCACTCAACAAGCAGGCCGAGCAGGTACGCGAGACCATACGACAGCAGTCGTTCGATGGCGAGTACTTCGTAGATAACGCTATTCGTGGCAAGGGCGGCAAGTTGGCTCTCTCGGGCGAGCACACCGAGGCTTGCCAATACTACGCCTTCTTCACCAATACCGCTACTCCCGAATCACATCCCGACCTCTGGAAGCGTCTGCGTGACGAGTTCGGCCCCGTGCGTAAGCAGACAAATGCTTATCAGGATGTGCCTTTTGCCAACGCATTCATAGGCAACTACCTGCGTAACGAGTTGCTCTCACGCGAGGGCTTGTCGGCACAGATTCTCAGCGAGACAGTAGATTTCTACTTGCCGATGGCCGAACTGACAGGTACATTGTGGGAGAATATGACAACCGTAGCAAGTTGCAACCACGGTTTCGCATCGCACATCGCACACGTTCTGTATCGTGACGTACTGGGCGTTTACGACATCTCGCCCACCGAGAAGATGGTGACTCTGCGTATGATTGACAGCGGCTTGGAGCAGTGCAAAGGCTCGATTCCCGTAGGTGACGAGTCGGTGGATGTGGAGTGGACCAAGAGCGGCGAGGACTTCGCTGTGACGCTCTCACTGCCCGAGGGCTACAACTTTGAGGTTATCCCCACGCAGAACAAGGTTAATGTTGTGCTGAAATAAGACTTTAATGTAAATATTACGGCAGAGTGGTTATCCCGCACGGGGTAGCCACTTTTTTCGTAGGAGTTGAAAGATGAAAGATAGACAGACTCCTCCGTCACTCTTTTCAGTCGTGCCACCTCCTCTAACGCAAGAGGAGGAATTTTTTACTATACAAAAAATCATTCCCGTGCGTTAGCCCATCCGCGGCAGGCAAGTTTTCGGATGTAGGGCGACGCGCAGACGGAGGGTTAAAAAACGGAGAATTTTTCACGTAGTAAAAGTGCGGATGCATCCGTTTTACCGACGGCAAGCGGAGAACCCGAAAACTTGTCACCGCGCCGCTTTTTAGTCACCTTTTTACGGCTAAAAAGGTGAAAAAGAGTTACTTTGATTGGTATCAGTTAAGTAATTACTTAAAAGGTAGATTCCAATCATTTTCGCAATGATGATATAAATGTATCAACAATGCCTACTTTGCGAAAATGTGGAATGACGTTTATATATTAACAGACTCCTCCGTCACACCTATGGTGTGCCACCTCCTCTAACGCAAGAGGAGGAAATTTAATACCTGCTTAAATTTATTTTAGAGACTACAATCAAAATTGAAAAAGCGATTTTGTGGAGTGACGAGAATAGATTTTGAATCACAAAAAAAACTCTCCCACTTTGGTAGGAGAGTTTGTTGCGTAACGCTTAATTTATTTTAGATGCGGTATTTGTTACCACCTGCGTGCTCAAGGAAGTAACGCTGCGCCTTCAAAAGGTTACGGGCCTGCAAGACCATAGCCTTAGTCTCGCTCATTACAGTCAAGTAGAACATACTTGCCTTGGTGTTGCCCTCGCCAGCGTTGATACGCTTCAACTCTGACTTTGTAGTGAGTGCAATACGCTCGAACAACGCATCACGCATAGTCAGGACAGTATCGATATCCGAGAAGTCGTTGGTGGTAATCATACGGTTGATGTTACCGTAAATCTCGGCCACGTCGTCGTTGATGTGCATCAAATCGTCGGTCTGCTCCTGCGAGAGGCCCTTATGGTTATTGTCAATATGTTCGAAGGCGGGCTTGGTGATGTGTACCAACGCCTTGGCCATCTCGTTCAGATAATCGACAACCTGAATATAGTAGAGCGAGAGTTCCAATCCCGAGCCCTTCATCTTACGCAATGCGGGCATAAGGCTATACTTAATCTTGTGGCTCTCGTCGTACATCTCCTTTGACTCGCGCACCAGCTCCTTCAACGCCTTGCGGTCCTCCTTCAATACGGCTACCAACGTGCGGTCGTAGATTTGAGTCGATACCTTCATCATACTGCAAACCTCGCCGATGACGTTATCCACCTGGCTGTTCTCTGTAACCGCCTCGGGCATCGAGTCGCTCTTCTTGCTACTCTTGAAGTTGCTCTTGATAAGCATATAGGCACAAGCGATAGTCACCACGATGAAGGCTGGTGTACCGCCCCAGATGAGCAACAAGCCCACTACGATAGCAATGATAAAGGCTCCGATACCTGTAACGAACCAACCCATCACAACGGTCATAACGCCCGTGATACGATATACGGCTGACTCACGTCCCCACGCCTTATCGGCCAACGATGAACCCATAGCCACCATAAAGCATACATAGGTTGTCGAGAGAGGCAACTTGAGCGATGTACCCACTGAGATAAGCAATGCAGCAGTCGTGAGGTTCACAACAGCACGAATCTTATCGTACGGAGCGCCATTCTTCTCAACATCGACATATTCGAAACGCTTACCCACATACTCCTTGACGGGCTCTGGTGTAATCTTATCGAAGAAATTAGAGATATTGATTGAAACACGCACGATAGAGCGAGAGAATACGTTAGAATCCTGGTCACCTGTCATCATATCGTCACCCTGACCAGCCAACGAAATCTCGGTCTGCGATACGTTCATCGACTTTGTCGAAGTCCACAAGGTCAAAACCATAATGACACCCGACAACAGCATCCAGATAAACTGCGCAGGCAGATTCTGATTCAAACCCTCCATAAGGATTGTTGTCGAGCCCGCCTCCTTGGCGATATTGTAGGCATCCAAACCTGCGATAGGTACTCCGATGAAGTTCACCAAGTCGTTACCCGCAAAGGCCAACGCCAGGGCGAATGTACCTGTAAGGATGTTGATACGCAAGATATTGACGTGGAAGAGTTGCAAGAATGCCAACACCACCGAACAGAATATCCAACAAAGAATAACGGCCAGAAGCAGATTTTCGCTAATCCACGCATAGGCTGCCGTACCCGCCAAAACGCCCTTCAAAGCCTTGAAAACTGCGAAATAGGCGATAGCGGTAAACGATGCTCCGCACCACAATGCACCCCAACGGCGGAAGATGTTAAGATAGCGGAACGAGAAGACGAATCGCGAAATCCACATCACCAGCGTACCGAACACAAACGCAATGATTACCGAAAGCAGGATAGCCGAGATAACACCCATAGCGCGGGTAGTGTTAATAAAACCACCCAATGAGCTGAGCGTGAGCGATGCATCGTTAGAAATCTTGAACAACGAAACGGCAATAGCGGCACCCAAAAGGCTGAATACCAACGCTACGGTAGTCGAAGTAGGCAGACCCAACGAGTTGTAGATGTCGAGCAGGATGACGTTGGCAAACATCACACTGACGTATAGCATCATAATCTCGTGGAAAGTAAATAGCCCCGGATTGAACATACCGCTACGTGCAACCTCCATCATACCGCTGGAGGTCAATACGCCCAAAATGATACCGACAGATGCCACCAGCAAGATGGTCTTCATCTTTGCCACTTTAGAACCAATGGCGGCATTAAGGAAATTTACGGCGTCGTTTGTTACGCCTACATAAAGGCCCGATATGGCCAAAATGGCCAATACGGCCAATACTACAGTGTATAACTCACTCATAAACAGTTTGTTTCGGCTTTAGCAGCAGTCCATTTAGGTTATTTTTCGCTGCATAAAGAACATTAAACTGCATCAAAGTTAAAACCTTTCGGCTAAAAAACACTATATTAGACTCATTGTTAACAAAAATTTAACCTACATCAGGGGGGATAAGCCGAAGAAATTTTGGTTGCGATTGGGCTGACGCACGGGAATGATTTGTTTTCACGTCACTCCACCGAGCCTGTAAAGGCAAGGATTGGAGTCTCTACCCTCAAAGTATTTATTTTTAGAGATTCCAATCATCACTCACTAAAGTTCGTGATGTGGAATGACGTTTTTACTTATCTAATTCCTCCTCTAAGTTAGAGGAGGTGTCGCTTTAGCGACGGAGGAGTCTGTCTATCTTTCATCTTTGAACTTTCATCTTTCCTCTCAAAGCACACTCCCTCCCCCTAAAGGGTACTCCCTCTACCTTAGAGGGAGAATTTTTATTTAATTTGTAACCTTTTCTAACTCAACTTCCAAAAGACTAACCCGAAACCAAATTTTGAATTAATCCTCATCTTCGTCGTCGAAATAGAAGCCATCCATCAGGGCATCAATCTCACGGCGCTCCTTCTTGGTGGGACGGCCTGTGCCACGCTCGCGGAAAACGAAGACCGTTTCACGCGGTACGCTCAACTTGTCCAACTCCTCCTGCGGGGTGATGTTGAGGCAGTAGGTGGGTACATTCTTGGCGCCCTGACGGCTGCTGACCAACTCCAGAACTTTGTACTTGTAGGTGACGGGCATCTTCTTTACCGAAATGATGTCGCCCTGCTTCACCTCACGCGAGGGCTTGGCATAGGCATCATTTACCAGCACACGGTTGTTGCGAATGGCATCGGCAGCATCCGAGCGAGTCTTGAATACTCGCACAGCCCACAGATATTTATCTAAACGTATTTCGCTCATAGTTTTTCTCAATTTTAAATTTACTCGGTATGTGAGCCCTCCTCGGTTTGGCGGCTGACACTCAAAATCATACCCAGGCCTATCGACGTAAAGAGCAGCGACGAGCCTCCACGCGAGATAAGCGGCAAGGTCTGTCCCGTCTCGGGAATGATATTGACCGTCACCATAATGTGCAACAGTGCCTGTCCCGTAATCAGCAACGCCACTCCGAGTGACAACATCGCGGGGAACTTTTTGGGACATCGCTCGAAAATCTCTATCGCGCGGAAGAAAATCCACACATACAACGCCACCAATATCATAGCAATGCCGATGCCGTACTCCTCGACAAAGAAGGCAAAGGCGTAATCACTCTCGGGGTGCGTCATCTCGACACGCACAGCACTCTGGCCAGCACCTCGGCCCAATATACCGCCGTTGTAGATGGCAATCATCGAACGCTCGGTATCGCTCAAATCCTCTACAGGCACCTCCGTACGGTCAGTAGTCCACAACTCAATCCACGTCGAGATACGACCTCCCGCCGTATGGCTACGGCCCAATCCCAGCACCGCAACAAATGCAACACCGACCAATGCCCACTGTATGACACGCCAAATCTCAATCCAGCGGACACGTCCTATGAACAACATCGCCAACGATATTGCAAAGGCCAGCACCGCCGATGAGGTATGCGCCGGCAGGATGACAGCACACGTCAGCACTATCGGAGCAAAGATGTATCGTCCCCCATCACGCCATATGCGTCGTTGCTTGGGTCTGCCCCATCGCCAGAACATTATAGTCGGCACAATCTGCATCTCACGGATGGTGCTTTGGCGCTTGGCAAGTTGGTTGGCAAGATACATAATGAGTGTAATCTTCAGCATCTCCGAGGGTTGGAACTGGAAACCTGCGATAGATATCCAGCGGGCAGCACCGTTGGTCGTAGCACCCGTAAAATAGACGGCTGCCGTCAGGATTATCGATACCCACCACAGCAGATTGGTCAGGCGGCGGTAGGTGAGGCTATTGATGCGATGCACCACAAACAGCGCCACAACACATATAGCCAACAAGACCAACTGCGAGCGCAGGAACTCGGCCGTCGTTATGGCCGAACGGGGATTATAGGCCATCTTGGCCGTAGAGGAGTAGACCACAAGCACCGATATGGTCATAAGGGCTGTGATGATAACCCACAACACGCGGTCACCACCAAACAGACGCTTCACCAAATCGCTGAAGCCACCCTCACGCATCATATCGTTCCTCACCGCTACATCGTCACCCGCAGCCATAGCCTCACGCACATCGGCCTGCGACATTGTCTTCGATGCGGCTTCATCGTGCGGGCCCTGCGCTGAAGAGGACTCCTCGCGCCTCACATAACGACTGTAATCTACCTCGTTGTTATTCATCTCTGATTATAAAATATTCTCCTTAACCCATTGCTTGAACAACTCACCTCGCTGCTCATAGTTTTTGAAGAGGTCGAAACTTGCACAGGCGGGCGAGAGCAACACCACATCACCCTCCGTAGCACGCGCTGCCGCGGCCTTCATAGCCTCGTCGAGTGAGGAGCAGCTGACAACCTCGGGTACAATATCTGTAAACTCACGCACCAACTTCTCGTTGTCGAGGCCCATACATATAAGTGCCTTGACCTTCTCGCGGGCAAAGGCCTTGAGGGGTGAGTAGTCGTTACCCTTGTCGGTACCGCCAGCAATCCATATTGTCGGCTGCTTGACACTCTCCAGAGCATACCACACCGAATCGACGTTGGTAGCCTTGGAGTCGTTAATCCACTTTACGCCATTGCGCTCACCTGCGGGCTCCAAGCGGTGCTCGACGGGCGAGAAGTCGTAGATGGCACGCTCGACAGCCTCGGGCTCGACACCCGCCGCCAATGTAGCCAAGGCGGCTGCCATAGCGTTGTAGCAGTTGTGCAGGCCCTGAATCTGCATCTTTGAGCAATCAATCCTTACGCTCTGCTTACCCACGCGAGCCGTAAATTCGCCGTCACCTATGAGGAAGGCATCGCCCGCACCACTGGCCACAGCCTCGCGTGAGGCGAAGGGCAACTGGCACATAGGCATAGGATACTTGCCGCTGAAAATCTCTGCCGAGATGACCTCGTCGTCAGCCGAATAGACAAAGGCCGAACGCGAGTGCTGATTCTGCATAATACGCATCTTGGAATCGACATAGTTCTGGAAACAGTAGTCGTAGCGGTCCAAGTGGTCGGGTGTGATGTTCATCAAAACGGCCACATCGGCACGGAAGTCGAACATACCATCCAACTGGAACGAACTCAACTCCAGCACATACCACTCGCGGGGTGCAGTGGCCACCTGAAAGGCGAAACTCTCGCCTATGTTGCCACCCAAACCCACGTCGCAACCTGCATCGCGCATAATCTTATAGATGAGCGAGGTTGTGGTGGTCTTGCCATTAGAGCCTGTGATGCACACGGTCTTCGACTTGCCCTTATAGCGATAAGCAAACTCCATCTCCGAGATTACGGGCACACCCTTCTCGCGCAGCGCCTTCACAACGGGAGCCTTGTCGGGAATACCAGGCGACTTGATGACCTCATCGGCCGCCAGGATGCGCTCCATAGTGTGACCACCCTGCTCGTAGGGAATCTGCCACTCGTCGAGAATCTTCGTATAACGCTCGCCGATAGAGCCAGCGTCGCTCAAGAAGGTATCGAAACCCTGCTTCTTTGCCAGCACCGCCGAGCCATAGCCGCTGATGCCGCCACCCAAAACAACTATCTTCTTCTGTTTCATCGCTATCGAAATTGTTTATCGTATCTTCAATGTTGCAAGTGTTACAGCGCAGAGCATAATCGAGATGATAAAGAATCGCATAACAATCTTGGTCTCGAAAACGCCTTGCTTCTGGTAGTGATGATGCAGGGGCGACATAAGCAATATGCGTCGGCCCTCGCCATACTTGCGTTTGGTATATTTGAAATAACCCACCTGTGCCATAACCGATACGGCCTCCACCAAGAATATTCCGCACATCAACGGCAGCAGCAACTCCTTGCGGATGCAGAGTGCAAAGACGGCAATGATACCGCCGATGGCAAGCGAACCCGTATCGCCCATAAAAATCTGCGCAGGGAACGAGTTATACCACAAGAATCCGAGCAGAGCACCCGTCATCGCGGCGGCAAATACCACCAACTCCGACGATTCGGGGATATACATTATATTAAGGTAATCGGCATAGATGATGTGGCCCGAGAGATAGGCCAGCGTACCCAGCACCAGCACTATCGGCACCGAGACCGAGGTGAGCAGACCATCCAGACCATCGGTTAGGTTGGCTCCATTCGACACGGCCGTCACCACAAAGATAGCGACCAGGATATAGAGCAACCACATAAGGAAGTTGTTGCCACCGACCAACCAGCCGTAATCGAACTCGTTGTCCTTGATAAAGGGGATTGTCGTCTTGGTGGTCTTCTGCGACTCTGAGTCCATAACAGCCACCTGTGTCTTTTCGACTACGGTATAGCCCGCATCGTTGATGTAGGTGGTCTCGCTCGGAGTGTTTACCTTTTCACGAATCACCACATCCTGCGAGAAACACATCACAGTACCTACGATAACACCCAAACCTACTTGGCCCACAATCTTGAACTTGCCCTTCAGGCCATCCTTATTGTGACGGAAGGTCTTGATGTAATCGTCCAGAAAGCCGAGAGTACCGAGCCAGATGGTCGATACAATCATCAGTTGGACATAGACATTATCCAATCGGCCAATGAGCAATATAGGCACCAAAACGGCCAACAGAATAAGCACGCCACCCATAGTCGGTGTGCCACGCTTCGAGAGTTGGCCCTCAAGGCCCAGGTCACGTATCTCCTCGCCAATCTGGTGGCGCTGCAGCATACGGATAATCGGACGGCCAAAGAAGATGATTATCAGCAGAGCCAACACTATGGCTATGGCCGCACGGAACGATATGTACTGGAAGACACCCGCACCTGGCAGGTCATATTTTGTGTCAAGAAATCTAAAAAGTGAGTATAACATCGTTTATTTAAGTTTTTCGTGTGTGTGTTTTATTATCTGTATTATCTTTTTTACATTATATGTCATTGCAGGGAGGTGTTTGATTACACCCTGCCAAATTTTCATTCGGGTTTGGATAATTCTCCCTCTATGTTAGAGGGAGTACCCGTCAGGGAGAGGGAGTCAGTGGAAATTCAAAATTACACACTCCTCCGTCACTCACTTACGTTCGTGCCACCTCCTCTAACTTAGAGGAGGAATTTTTATTATTACCGTCCCAACTCGGCGAAGGCTGCGCGCAACTCCTCTCTGTCGTCGAAATGGTGCTTCTCGCGGCCTACAATTTGGTAGGTCTCGTGGCCCTTACCCGCAACGAGGATTATGTCGCCCTTGCGAGCCATCATAACAGCCGTACGAATCGCCTCGCGTCTATCGACAATGCGCAACACTCGACGGCCCGCCTCGACTCCCGCCATCATCTGCTCCAGGATAGCCTCGGGAGACTCGGTACGGGGGTTATCCGACGTGAGGATAGCCAAGTCGCTCTCGCGGGCGGCAATGCGTCCCATCTCGGGACGTTTGGTAGCATCACGGTCACCACCGCAACCGCACACCACGATGAGTTGGCCTGCACCAGAGCGAATATCGTTAATCGTAGCGATGACCTTCTCCAAAGCATCGGGGGTATGGGCATAATCGACGATAGCCGTCACGCCCTGCTCCGAGTGCAGAGGCTCGAAACGGCCGCTCACCGACTGCAATCCGCTCATAGCCTGCAACACCTCGCCCTCATCGGCACCCAGCAACATAGCGGCACCATAGACCGAAAGCAGATTGTAGGCATTGAACCTGCCGAGGAACTTAACCCACAACTCGTGCTGCCCCATACGCAGCAACATACCATCGAACAACATCTCCAACACCTTGCAACGGAAGTCGGCCAACGTACGCAGAGAGTAACGGCTCACCTGTGCACGGCAGTTCTGCACCATCACCTCGCCGTTGCGGTCATCGACATTAACCAACGCAAAAGCCTTTTTGTCAAGACGGTCGAACAATAACTTCTTGGCCTTGATATACTCGGCAAAGGTGCCGTGATAGTCCAGATGGTCGTGCGAGAGGTTTGTAAAGATAGCACCTCTGAATCGCAAGCCTCTGACACGCTCCTGCACCAATGCGTGCGACGACACCTCCATAAAGCAGTAGTCGCAACCCGCATCGACCATCTCGCGCAACATAGCATTGAGGCGGATGGCATCGGGGGTAGTGTGGGTAGATTCAATCTCACGCTCGCCCACACGATAGACCACCGTCGAAATCAAACCCGCACGATAGCCCAGCGCACCAAACAGGTCGCAGAGCAGCGTGGCAACCGTAGTCTTGCCGTTGGTACCCGTCACACCGACCAACTTCAGTTGATGCGAAGGATTGTCGTAGAAGGCGGCAGCCATATCGGCCATAGCCACATTGCTGTCGGCAACGACAACATAACTCACATCGTCACGCATCGTAGAGGGTAACTCCTCGCATACCACAACGGCGGCACCCGCCTCAACGGCCTTCGAGATATACTCGTGGCCATCGGTCTGTGTACCTCTGACGGCAAAGAAGCAGTCGCCCGCCTCGACCTTGCGAGAATCGTACTGCAAAGCGTGTATCTCGACATCGGATGAAGCCGTGAACGAGATAAACTCTGTGGAAGATA
>JAFYRX010000003.1 GCA_017546725.1 Alistipes sp.
TCTGCTCAACGTGAGTTCCCAACACCTTACGCAACGCCTGATCCAAGAGGTGAGTTGCAGTGTGGTTGTTAGCAGCAGCCTGACGCTTCTCAGCATCTACAACAGCTGAGAACTCCGACTCCAAGTTCTCTGGAAGAGTAGTTGTAACGTGGATGATAAGGCCATTCTCCTTCTCGGTAGCTACAATCTCAACCTTCTCGTTAGCGCTCTCGATGTAACCTGTATCGCCAATCTGACCACCAGAGTTACCATAGAATGGAGTCTGGTTGAATACAAGCTGATATGAAGTCTTATTCTTTGATGTTACACGACGGTAACGTGCAATCTTGATTGGTGCAGTCAATGTGTCGTAGCCCACGAACTCGCACTGCTCGATTGGCATAATCTCCTGCCAGTCGTCGATATCCTGAGCCGCTGCGTTGCGTGAACGCTCCTTCTGAGCCTGCAACTCAGCCTCAAAGCCGGCAAGGTCAATCTCCACACCCTGCTCACGAGCGATAAGCTCGGTAAGGTCGATTGGGAAACCGAATGTATCGTAAAGCTCGAAAGCATCCTTGCCCGAGATAACACCACCATTGCCTACCTTAGCAATCACACGGTCCAACAAGTTGATACCTGTTGCCAAAGTGCGCAAGAATGAAGCCTCCTCCTCCTCGATAACACGCTCGATGAGAGTCTGCTGTTTCTTGAGTTCGGGGAACTGGTGGCCCATCTGCTCGGCCAAGCCAGCAACCAACTTACACAATGTAGGCTCGTTGAAGCCCAAGTATGTATAGCCATAACGCACCGCACGACGCAAGATACGACGGATAACATATCCCGCCTTTGCATTTGCGGGCAACTGACCATCTGCAATCGAGAATGCGATAGCACGCAAGTGGTCAGCAATTACACGCATAGCAACATCAGCCTTCTCATCGTCACCGTAACGCTTGCCAGCCATAGCGGCAATACGAGAGATTGTAGGCTGGAACACATCTGTATCATAGTTTGACTTCTTACCCTGCATAATCATACACAAACGCTCGAAGCCCATACCTGTATCAACGTGCTTTGCGGGCAACGACTCCAACTCGCCGTTAGCCTTACGATTGAACTGCATAAACACCAAGTTCCAAATCTCGATAACCTGCGGGTGGCTCATATTAACCATCTCGCGACCAGGAATCTTGGCAATCTCCTCCTCGTCACGCAAGTCAAAGTGAATCTCGCTACAAGGGCCACAAGGTCCTGTCTCGCCCATCTCCCAAAAGTTATCGTGCTTATTACCGCGAATGATATGGTCTTCGGGCAAGTACTGCTTCCAATAACCATAAGCCTCCTCATCAAAAGGCACACCATCCTCCTCGCTACCCTCAAATACGGTAGCATACATACGGCTCTTATCCAAACCATACACACCTGTGAGCAACTCCCACGCCCAAGCGATAGCCTCCTGCTTGAAGTAATCACCGAACGACCAGTTACCCAACATCTCGAACATTGTGTGGTGATAGGTATCGTGACCTACCTCCTCCAAATCGTTATGCTTACCCGACACACGCAAACACTTCTGCGTATCGGCTGCACGCGGAGTCTGACGGGGTGCATTTCCCAAGAAAATATCCTTGAACTGATTCATACCTGCGTTGGTAAACATCAACGTAGGGTCACCCTTAACGACCATAGGTGCCGACGGCACAATCGTGTGCTCCTTGCTCTGGAAGAAATCCAAAAACGCTTGTCTAATCTTATTTGACTCCATAAAATATATTGTTTTTACTATTCTTATCGTTATAATCTCGTAACGGATTGCAAAATTACACATTTTACGTTAAATTTGCACCATAAAGTAATATATTTTAATATATATGGGACGAAAATTGAAGCATAACGAAGAAAAGAGTGAGGTTCGCAGCCTCATTCACCGCCTTCGTGCCTATCGTCTCATACGAAAAGGCTTTATCGGCTTCCTGATTGTGTCGATTATCAACCTCTTGTTTTCGTCATTTTTCTACACCCCTAAACTCTACACGATAGCCTACGAGAATCGCGAGTTGCAACTCAAGTTCAACCTGCTTCAGAGTCGCATCAACGCTGCGCAACACCGTTTGCAGGATATCAAGCACCGCGACCACAATGTCTATCGTCCGCTATTCTCGTCCGACACACTCTCCATCGAGGGCATCTACTCACCCTACGAGCAGAGCAAATATGCCGATATCGAGCACGACGAATATGCGCCTTTAATTCTCTCTGCTTGGGAGGATATGGACCAGCTCGCCCGCAGCCTCTATCTCGCCTCGAAGTCGATGGACGAATTACAGATTCTCTCGAAGGATAAAGAGAAATTCTCTACCGCCATACCCGCCATCTGGCCTATCGACCGCACCAAGATGCGCAACAAAATCGGAGCATTCGGCTACCGCAACCACCCCGTTCTGCGTCGCTGGAAGTTTCATAGCGGTGTCGATATGCCGGGCCGCATCGGAGACCCTGTTTACGCTACGGGAGACGGCGTCGTAGAGGAGGTAGAGCGCAGCCGTGCGCGTTACGGATATGGCACGCAAATACTTATAAATCACGGCTATGGTTACAAGACTCGTTATGCCCACCTTAACAAACTGCACGTTGCAAAAGGTGACACAATCAAGCGCGGCCAACTCATAGCAGATATGGGCAACACGGGCATTTCGACCTCACCTCACCTGCATTATGAGGTGATTTACAATCGTTCACACGTCAACCCCATCAACTACTTCGACCGCAATATGTCGGCCGAAGCATACAAGAGTTTGATGAACCAGATACAAGAGGCAACCTACGAATCAGAATAGGAGTATGGAAGAGCAGAAGCAGAATAACATACAGAGCAAAAAACGCCGACATCCACGCCAGCAGAGAGTTATACGCTTTATGGTGCAACTCTTTGCGTGGATTGGTGCCGCATTGCTCTATTATGTAGCATTTGCGCTACTGTTCGACACACCGCTGGAGCATCGTATGCGCCACTCGACTGATGTTTTACGTAGCGAATATGAAACTCTATCGGCTCGCTACGACTCTTTGGAAATGGTATTAGAGAATGTCACTGAGCGTGACCGCAGCATATTCCGTATACTCTTCGAATCGGACCCCTACGACTTGGAGTCGGAGCAGAGCGAAGAGCGTCTTGCATTGCACGAAAAGACCATCTCAAAATCTAAGCGCGACATTATCACCGACCTGAATCAACGCATCGACAATGTTGACAAGAGAATTGCCAACTTGGAATCATCGTGGAATTGCATAAAGTTATTGGGCGACACGTTGGGCGAAAAGAGTAATCGCATACCTTCAATTCAACCCGTTCTAAATAAGCAACTTTCGCTCCTTACAGCGGGCTATGGCAATCTACTTAACCCCTTCTACCGCACATTGCAATCACATCAAGGCGTAGACTATACGGTAGCCGAAGGCTCGAGCGTGTTCGCGACGGCAGATGGAACTGTAAAGGAGATTTCCGACAAGAGTTCAACACTTGGTAAGACCATCGTAATCGACCACGGCAACGGATACCAGACATCATATAGCCACCTACTCTCTACGCTTGTACGTCGTGGACAGAAGGTCGAGCGAGGCGACATAATTGCACTGTCGGGTAACTCAGGACTTTCGCTTGCACCACACCTCCATTATGAGGTGCGCTTCAATGGCTTGCGTGTAGACCCTATCCACTATTTCTTTATGGAGTTATCACCCGTAGAGTATAGCCGCATTATCCGCATATCACAGTCAGGGATGCAGTCGTTCGATTAGGTGGAAATATCGCTTACAATCGAGACGGTATTAAATCTTTCCAATTAACACCCTTGATGATTGAAACCACACCGGGTATATCTTCTTGGCGCATTTTTTCGTTTATAGCAGGCACATTATTCACCTCAAAGTAGTGAATTATACTTTGTTGCGTATATGCATTTATTCCAAAACTACGATTGGCCGTTGTGCCATAATTAATACCGCTACGTTCAGGTTCGCGTTGCTCACATTTTACAGGGAAAGTACCTGCTTTTACCACTTGACAATCTAATCTATCCTCTACCATAACCTGATGCACACTGCGCACAATTGGAATAGGATGTCCAAAACGATAATCAATAACGGCTCCAACTTCTGTAATCACAGCATAATCAAACACGGTATATGCATACTCGATAATACACCCTGCTTCCACATTGGGAATTGTAAACGACACTTGTGCGATGCTATCATTTAGAAACTCTCGGTGAATATCCTTTTTCTTTAATTTATATTTCTTGACGTTTCCATCTTTAAGTTGATAAGAGTACGCAATAATATTGAAGTTGTAATTTGCTCCCGTATATGGATTATCATAATTATACGGAATTACCACCTCCGCACAATCTACTCCCGAAGGCTTTAATATTTTGATTTTACGTTTCACAGAACGATTGACCGCAAAATGCCTTCCAGATTCATAGTAGAGAGCATCAACTGCCTCGTCAAGCACGACTGCATCAGCCATAGATGTATCCACAGCATAATCGGTGCGTGTAAAATCATCGATTGTCACCTTTCCAAATTCATATACATCCTGCGACTTGGCTGCAAAAGAAACCGCTAAAATAGCAACAAGCAAAAAAATCTTTTTCATAGTTATCAGGTCTTGACAATAAACATTGGTCGTTACGGAACAAAAACACCCCGCAAAGCAAAATTAAATAAAAAAATTGGGGGGGGGCAAATAATTTCTGATATTTTTCACAAAAAAATCACATCACTCCACCGAGTATAACGGGCGAAGTTTGGAGGCACTAACCTCAATTTCAAAATCGGTTATAACATTAACTAATAACACAAAATTAATACGCACATTTAGGCCTCTTTCCGCACCAAAACACAGGCTTAAAAAGTTGCAAATCTCGATTTTTTTTCTTACTTTCGCGGTCACAAAAAAAAAATCATCCAACTATGCAACAAACTTTTTTGGGCGAAGTGGCTCGCAGTCTGTATAATCAGTACGGCGACGACATTTCATCTTTGACTATCGTATTACCCTCCCAGCGAGCACGCCTATTCTTCTCGGACGAGATTTCACACTTGATTAAGCGCCCCATCTGGCAACCCGAATATATGTCGATGGATGATATTATGCGCCAGGCAACATCGTACGAAACAGCCGAAAAAGTTCGCACCATTACAGAATTATACAAGGTCTATTCACAATATCACGACGAGTCATTCGATAAGTTTTATTTTTGGGGAGAGATGCTGCTGTCGGATTTCGACCTGATAGACAAATATATGATTGATGCCGACACTCTATTCCGCAACCTATGCGACATCAAGGAGTTAGAGGCCGACCTCTCATATCTTACACCAGAAATGCGCAAGATAATACACGCATTCTGGAGCAACTTTGCCGACGAGGCTACACTCTCGGATGAAAAGCGAAAATTCCTTGCAGTATGGTTATCGTTAGCACCAATCTACCATCAATTCAAAGAAAGACTGCACAAATTGGGCTTTGCCTATTCTGGTATGCTTTACCGTTCTGCCGCTGACAACATCGCAAACGGACAGGGCGAGCCAGACCTCGAACGAAGATATGTATTCGTAGGATTCAACGCTTTATCGGAGTGCGAGAAGCGTATGCTGAAATATATAAACCTCAATGCCAAGAGTTGCGAATTTTATTGGGACTACGACTCTTATTATGTAAATAATACAGAACAGGAGGCTGGAAAATTCCTAAGAGAGAACATTTCAGCACTTAAATCAAAAGTTGAGATAACGCACGATAATTTTCTAAATATCAACAAAAAAATATCAGCAATCTCAACCATCTCTAATGTCACACAATGCAAATATGTAAACAAACTTTTGTACGAGATTTCTCCTTCGTTGAAATTCGACAAACAGACTGCAATTGTGCTAACAGATGAGTCGCTGCTAATACCTTTACTACACTCTCTGCCACAGGAGTTGAGCAACAACATTAACATCACAATGGGCTACCCTCTGCGCCAGACTACCGCTTACTCGTTCATCGAGAGAGTGATAGAGTTGCAAAAAAACGCACGCAAGAGCAAAGATGGAGAGATATCATTCTACCACGTTGATGTTATGGGTCTCTTGTCGCACCCATATCTCACGGAGCGCGAAGGCGAAAGGTGTGAAAAATTACGCAATGACATTTTGAGCGGCAGATTCATCAGAGTCAATAGCAACATATTTGCAGAGAGCGACTTTTTAAACACAATATTCTCGGCTACAAATGGTTGGACAGAGTTATCTAAATTGCTGCTTGAGATAATCAGTACAATTATCTCAACACCAACAGACAATGAAGAAACAAACACATTACAACTATCATATTTAACCATCCTATCGGAGCAGATTACAGAATTGAGTAATTGTTTAAATAAGTGCGATATAGATATTTCGACTTCAACTTTTACTTCACTTCTAAAGCGTCACCTGCAGACCGTCCGCATACCATTCAGCGGTGAGCCTCTGCGCGGCCTGCAGATTATGGGTATTCTGGAGACTCGAAACATCGACTTTAAGAACGTCATAATACTCTCGATGAACGACGACAACTTCCCTGGTAATTTGATGGGTGCACCGTCGTTCATACCCTACAACCTAAAGGCCGCATACGGAATGCCGACACCCGAACATCACGAAGGCGTAAATGCATACTATTTCTATCGACTCATTCAACGTGCTGAGCGAGTTGATATGCTCTACTGTTCACATAGTGATGAAAAGACAACGGGAGAGAGAAGTCGTTACATACACCAGCTGCATTATGAATCACCATACCCGATTCGCCAAATCAATTTCGGAGTAGATGTGGCTGCAGCAACTGCAAAGAGTATTAAGATAGAGAAAACAGGAAGAACAAAAGAGAAATTATTAGAGTATATCGCCGAGGAGAATCCGTGCCTGATGTCGCCTGCTACATTGACACCGTATATCTCCTGCCCAATGAAATTCTATTTCGCGTCAATAGCCAAACTCAAAAGCACTGAGGAGTTATCAGAGGATATTGACAACCCTATGTTCGGTAATATTTTGCACAATGCTATGCAGTTACTATACAAAAACATAGAGAACATAGCAAATCCAGCCGAGGAGTTAAAACTAATGCTCAAGGGAGACCGAATAGAACGGGCCGTTGCTGATTCTATTAACCGCAAATTCTTTAAAAATATAAATACTCCGCAAGATGAGTATACGGGCAGCCTTGTATTAGTGAAAGATATGGTTACGAAATATATCCGACAAGGCATAATACCTTACGATATAGCACACAACAACTTTACGATAAAGAATCGAGAAGAGAAGATAACCTTGCGACACGACTTTGGCGATGGACGAAAAGTCCTTCTTGGTGGATATGCCGACCGTATAGACTCAATGGATAACGGCACTTTGCGTGTTGTGGATTACAAAACAGGGTCCCGTCACTTAGAATTCAATGGCATTGAATCGTTATTCGAAGGAAAGAACCGCGCCGCCTTTAGCAATCTGACACAGACAATGCTATATTCGATGGTGTTAAAGCACAATTACTCGCGTAACGTAACACCCGAACTCTATTTTGTTCGTTATATGCAAAACAAGGATTACAATCCTCGTTTGATAGATACCTCAAACCAGCGTCAAGAGGTGGATTATAACACCTACGCCGAAGAGTTTGAACGGTTGATAAACGAAAAGTTACAAGAGTTATTCAATATGGACATCCCATTTGAGCAATGTCCCGAGGAGGAGAGTAAAGAGATGTGCGCAATGTGCGATTTCAAAACAATATGTAAACGTTAGAGGGTATGAGAGCAAAAATATTAAGTGCAAGTGCAGGTAGTGGCAAGACATACCGTCTGGCTTACAAATACGTTCACGATACGATTAAATACTTCTACGAAAAGCCCCACCTTTATAGGGCCATACTCGCCGTAACCTTCACAAACAAGGCAACGGAAGAGATGAAGAGTCGTATATTGAAGGAGATAAACGACATCGTTCAAAAAACCGCCAAGAGTAGTTACCTAAAAGACCTAAAGCGCGACACAGGTCTAACTGAGCAGGAGATTATCAAAAGAGCCAAAATTACGCTCTCGCGTATCCTGCACGACTATTCACGCTTTACTATACTTACAATCGATAAATTTTTTCAGCGTATCCTCAGAGCCTTCATAAAGGAGTTAGGAATTGACCTTAACTACAACATCGAATTGGACACATCATCAATCCTTTCACGAAGCACAGATGCTCTAATTGATGATATTACCTGCGACGAGGAGTTGCAACGTTGGATGTTGGATTTCGCACAAGATAATTTCGACAACAACGGCAGTTGGGATGTACGTCGTAACATATTGGCTTTAGGCAAAGAACTATTCAAGGAGTCAAACAAACATACCATCCTTAACGCCACTGCAAAAGAGGATTTGCAACGCATAATAGCCGAAGCGGACAAACGACTCAATCTGGTCTACAAACAGATGCAGGAGATTGGTCAGAAGGCTATGGATATTATACATAATGCGGGATTAGAGATAGATGACTTTTCGTACAAAGCAACAGGTGTGGCAAGTTACTTTAGCAAAATAGCCGAAGGAAATATATGTTACCCAAGCGACAGATGTCTCAAAATAGTAGCAAGCGGTAAGTGGTCGAACAACAGCACCGCACAGGCTTTGGTTCCTGCGTTGAAACCTATGTTTGATGAGTTATGCAACTTGTATGACGACAATAGAAGATTGTCAACTACCCTACCTCAGATAAAAAATAGCTTCCGCAGTTATGCCCTACTGCAGGATATTTACCGCAAGGTACTTTCTCTCTGCAACGAGGAGGGTGTAATGTTGCTCTCGGAGACAAAATATATTCTTTCGCGATTTGTAGCCGACAACGACGCTCCATTCATATACGAAAAGACGGGCAATCGTTTTGAGAGATTTATGATTGATGAGTTCCAGGATACATCGGCCAAAGAGTGGAGCAACTTTGTACCATTGTTGCAAAATGCTATGGCACAATCGGAGGACACATCTGTGCTAATAGTGGGAGACATAAAGCAATCAATCTACCGTTGGCGTGGAGGCGATTGGCGTATATTGCAGCAAGGGGTAAGCGCCGCATTAGGAGAGGCGGACACTACACTTGAGTTTATGTCGAACAACTATCGCAGTCTAACGAATGTGGTAGAGTTTAACAATATGGCCATAGAGCGCATTGTAAATAACTGCAACGCAGAACTTAACTCCATACTCGAAAAGGCCCTAGCCGCTGAAAGCATCAGCAAAGTGTGCCACGACGAACTACACAACACCCTGCAGAATGCTTACGAGGAGCACAGCCAAACAGCGCAGAGTGACGCGGAATACAAAGGTTATGTCTGCATTGAGCGTTATGAGGAGGAACCTCCGATTGCGGAGTGCATAGAATCGGTGATTGCTCGCGGCTACTCTTATAGCGACATTATGATTTTGCATCGTTCCGCCAAAGATGGAGCAATGACAGCAAACACACTGTTGGAGTATAAAAAACGGACCAATGCGCCATTTAATATTATGACGCAAGATTCATTGGTAATTGGCAACTCCGACATCTGCAACTTTGTGATTGCATTAATGCGTCTGTCTCAAGATTCGACAGATATGATTAGCCGAGCCATAGCAAACGACTACTTAGGCCGCGCCTATGACGAAGAACTGTCAGCTGAAGAGAGCCAAACATTGGCATATATCAGCCAACTATCCCCAGAACAGGCTTTTGAGCATATCGTAATGAAATATTCTCTAAACGAGCGACGTGAGGAGATTGCATATTTGCAGGCACTGCATCAGCAGATTGTGGCGTTCTGCGCATCAAAAGTTGCAGACATACAATTATTCCTCAAAGCGTGGGATGAATCGGGCGCAAACGAGGCTTTAGTTGTAGAGAAAGGCGAATCGACCATTGAACTCACATCAATACACAAGTCAAAAGGCTTGGAGCGCAAGGTAATTATCATTCCTCAATGCAAATGGGCAATGAAGCCATTGGCAAGAAGCACAATTTGGGCCACACCCGAAAGTACGGACGGAGGTAATCAAGAGGAGTTAGCCAAGATAGGTCGTTTCCCTGTAACTTACAAGGAAGAACTGCGGGATTCGATATACCACGATGATTACCATCGAGAGTTGGTGTATTCTTATGTAGATAACATCAACTTGCTATATGTTGCACTCACGCGTGCTTGCGAGGCTTTGTATGTATATATTCCTCAAAGCAAAAAAGAGAACATTGGCACAAAACTATGGGATGCTCTGCAAACCGAAGAAACAAAGGGACTGTCACGCATCGAGTATGGAACACCTCACCCACCCGTACCTCCAAAGGAACAGGATGAGGAAAAGCAGGAGCCCGAGAGCGTGTTATTGGAAAAGTACCCCACATCGGATATCACTTCGTCGCTTAAATTATCACTCGACAGATACTTCGACAACGACCAGAGTCAAAGCATAGCAACAAACCGTCAGTTGGGAATATTAATGCACTCGATAATGTGCGAGGCAACAGACGCCGACAGCGTAATCAATAATATTGGCAAGGCCGTAACTAACGGCAAGATTAACGAAGAGCAAGCAGAAGAGTTAAAAGGCATCATCGAACGCGAGTTTGCAAGAGAATCAATCACGGAGTGGTTTTCCGAAGATTGGGACATTGTGCGCAATGAAAACGACATAATCAGCAACGAAGCCATAGGAACTCGTCGTCCTGACCGAGTAATGATTCGCGGCAACAAGGCTATTGTGGTAGATTACAAGTTCGGCTCTGAAAAGCCCAAACGCTACAGAGATAAGATGTCCGAATATATGAATTTACTGCACAAAATGGGTTATACTGACGTTAAAGGATATATATGGTATTTGACATTAGGCGAGATTGATGAGGTGAAAATATCGCAAAATTCACTAACTTTGTAACACGCGACAATCTAACGAGCAACAAGCGCAAGAGATGTTAAAGAAAGTTTTGGCAATAATACCCTCGCAATTTTATGGACGAGGAGTCCTAGTGGCAATAACAATATTGCTGCGCGCCTTGCTCAACTTCATTGGCATCACCCTATTCATTCCATTATTGATGCTTATTCTTGATAATAAGTCAATGCATCAAAACGAGAAGATACAGGCCTTGTATGATATACTCGGCTGCAATAGTGACACACAATTCACCATCATCATAGCCGCAGGCATTGTTGCAGCCATAGCGATAAAGAACATCATAGCACTGTGGTTATTCCGCTTTGAACGAGATTTTACATATTCACTCTACAGTAATCTATCTCGCCGTCTATACATAGATTATTATCGCAGGGGATTAGCCTTCGCCCGCCAACACAATTCGGCAGAGTTGTCACGCAACGTAAACTTTGTATGCTTGAATTTTGTAACGGGAATACTTAAGCCCATTGCAATGCTTTGTAGCGAGGCGATTCTCTTTGCACTGATTATTATTGCGCTCGCCATATTGAGCATCAAGGCTGCATTATTACTCATCGTAATATTTCTCCCCACAGTATGGCTCTACTATTTCTTTATCCGCCGCAAACTAAACAAATACGGTAAAGCCGAGAACGAAGCCCACAAGAGTCGTTTTAAGAGCGTGACGGAGAGTTTCAAAGGATATGCCGACATAGAGATTAGCAATGCATTCACGCAGATGTTGTCGGCATTTAATGACTCTACAGACAAACTCATAGCAATGCGCAAGCATAACGCTACCCTATCGGCATTACCACAAAGCATAACGGAGACAACATTGGCCACAGGAATGGCTACCATTGTTATTATTGGTGCATATATACAAGGCAACATAGGATTAATATTCGGCATATTCGCAGTGGCGGCTGTGCGACTGATGCCATCTGTGAGGAATATATTGTCGGCCGTTACTGCTATACGTTACAATCTTTACACATTGGACACGCTTCAAAACATCGAAGATAACGCCATAGCCAACGAGCAAACCTCCGAGCGACTACGTTTACGAGAAAAGATTGAGATTAACAATCTCTCATTCGAGTATGATGGTCAGCAAAGCAAAGAGGGGGCAAGTGTTATCGACAATCTTTCACTTACCATTCTGCGAGGCGAGCGTATAGGCATAAAGGGAGCATCAGGTGCTGGTAAGAGTACGCTAATGAATTTGATATTGGGACTTTACACCCCAACCAGCGGAGAGATACTTATTGACGGCATAAAATTAGACTCAACGACCCGCCGCAAGTGGCAGAACTCAATAGGTTACGTTCCGCAAAACGTATTTATTGCGGACTCTACACTTGCCGAAAACATCGCGCTTGGCATAGCGCCACAAAACATCGACAGACAACGAGTAGAAGAGGTGCTGGAGATGGCTAGTCTAAAACAATTCACCGAGGGACTTGCAGAAGGATTAGACACTATGATTGGCGAATCGGGATGTCGCGTCTCAGGTGGAGAACGCCAACGAATAGGTATAGCAAGAGCACTATACAGCCAGCCCGACATACTATTTTTCGATGAGGCCACATCGGCTCTGGATAAAGAGACAGAACAAAGCGTAAACAAATCAATAGAGACTCTCTCGGTTAACAATAGAAATTTAACAATAGTGGTCATCGCCCACCGAGAGACTTCGCTTGGCTATTGTGACCGCATAATAAATATAGGAGAATAAATGGAGCAAGGCAGAGATTATATAATTGCAGATAATCGCATCAGAGTATATGGCCCTAACGCAGACATTGCAGCGGCAGGAGTACGCAGTTTTGAGGTATTTACTACGGAATATAACCCAACTGCCAGCCCCATCATTGAGATATATACAGGATGTGAAATTAAGAGCAATGAATTAGAGAGCGAGACACTCACCTCATTTGATTTTGAGGAGGGACAGGCTCTATGTACATTCGGGCGCACAGCGACACATTATACATTCCGCATAGAGAACAAGAACAACCCGCCGTTATATTTAATTTATGAACGAGCGACAGACAAGGTGCGTTGCAATGCAGGGCTCAACGGGATATGTAACCCATCGTTCCTGCGTTTTGGGATGTGGTTTGCAATAGGAATTGCCGCAGCCAAGCACCAAACCGCAGCCATACACTCTTCGGTCATTATTGCCAACAACGAGGCTGTAATGTTTTTGGGCGAGTCAGGAACAGGCAAAAGCACACACACTCGTCTTTGGAGAGAGAACATCGAAGGGGCAACACTACTAAACGACGATAGTCCCTTCCTTCGCATCAAAGATGGTAAAGCCATAGTTTATGGCTCACCCTGGAGCGGCAAAACACCTTGCTACAAGAGTGAATCACACCCTTTGCGTGCTATAGTTCGCTTGAGCCAGGCACCACGCAATGCAATGCGCAAACTGCGTGGAGCGCAGGCCATCGGAGCATTACTACCTTCGATGCCACCAGCATTTGCATTTGACAAGGAGTTAGAGGAGCGAATGATAGATATATTGTCGGCAACAATAACAAACGTCGCTGCATACCACTTGGAGTGCCTACCCAATGCTGAGGCGGCACATCTCGCATACAACACCATATTTGGCCTATGAAATTAGAGTTGCGTAACGACATATTCTTCGCCGAAGTCGAACGAAGAATAAACGATGGGCAGAGCGTAACAATACCCGTCAAGGGCTACAGTATGCGACCTATGATGCGTAGCGACAAAGACAAGGTTGTTGTAGTTGCACATACCGACGAGTATATCAAGAAAGGAGCAGTGATGTTATTCCGCCACAAAGGCCTCCACGTTATGCACCGCATAATAGCCATAGAGGGCGACTGCATCACTTTTGCAGGAGATGGGAATTACCGCATAACAGAGCAGGCGCAAAAAGAGGATATAGTAGCGCAAGTAACAGCAATCATACGGCCTTCGGGACGGACTATTTCGCTTGATAGCCGCAAATGGAGGATTTATTCAACAATATGGTTATGTATACCGAATATAATTAGAAGATATATTTTAGGATTAGCAAACAAATTAAAGTTATGGACATAAGAGTAGGACAAGGTTATGATGTACACGCGTTGGGCGAAGGCTTGCGCTTGGTATTGGCAGGAGTAGAGGTAGAGCACACAAAGGGTTGCATCGCCCATTCTGACGGAGACGTCGCTATACACGCCATATGCGATGCGTTGTTGGGTGCATTGGCATTGGGTGATATAGGAAAATTATTCCCCGATACAGATGTTGCATACAAAGGCATCGACTCGAAGATTCTCTTGCGCAAAGTGTGCGAAGAAGTATATTCAAGAGGATATGCAATATCGAATATAGATTGTACCATTGCAATGCAACGCCCCAAACTGCGCCCGCACATTGACACTATGCGTGAAGTTTTGGCAGAGACTATGGACATAACAGCAGACAGAGTATCTATCAAAGCCACCACAACTGAGCGTCTGGGCTTCGAAGGACGCGAAGAAGGTGTATCGGCTTATGCAGTGGTGCTCGTATGCAAAGAGTAGAGATATTTAGGATAGTTTTTGGCACTAAATAGAATTACAAATAACGGTTTTAGTGACGTAGCGAATAAAAAATCGCATAAAAACGAAAAAAAATCGCAATTTTCTTTGCAGAATAGAAATAATATTCTACTTTTGCGGTGTCAAAAATGACAACAATCCAGATTGGGCTATGGTGTAATGGTAACACTACAGATTCTGGTCCTGTCATTCCAGGTTCGAATCCTGGTAGCCCAACAAAAAAATGCAGTCTTTCCGGACTGCATTTTTTGTTTTCTATTGGTCGGGCTCGTTCCTACAACTTATCCTTCTTCACACCCTCCTGTGTCATTACAACGGGCAAGATGTCGCCATTCTCGTCGAAGTGCATCTCCTCGATACAAGTCACACGATTATCGCGCTTGTTAGAGTCGATGGGACGGCGATGGTAGATGATATAATACTTTTTGCTACGCTTGTTATAAACTACCGAATGATGACCTGCTCCGCGAGCAATCTTATCATCCTGCTGCAAGATAACACCACGACGCTCGAACGGGCCAAATGGTGAATCAGATATAGCATAAGCAACCTTATAGTTAGGACCTGTCCAGCCACCCTCCGACCACATAAAGTAGTACTTGCCGTTACGCATAAACATAAACGGGCCCTCTACATAGTTTTTGGGAGTCACCTCTTTATATAGCGTACCATCCTCAAAAGGCACTATGCTCTTGAAATCATCAGCCAACTTTACAACATTACAATGGCTCCAACCGCCATAATACATATAGTAAGAGCCATCCTTGTCCTTAAAGACATATTGGTCGATAGGTTGTGCGCCATTGACAATCTCTCCGATAAGAGGTTTACCCAACAAATCCTTAAACGGTCCTGCGGGATTATCCGCCACAGCAACACCGATACCGCCAATCTCACCCTCGTGAACATCGTTAGCACCAAAGAAGAGGTAATACTTACCATCCTTCTCCAGCGCAGCAGGAGCCCACAGGGCCAGGCGCAGCCACTTAATACTCGAATTGTCGATAATGCGCTCGTGTTTAACCCACGTCACCAAATCCTTTGATGAGAAACAATCCAAATACAACTGCTGCTCAAACGGAGCCGAGAACGTAGGATAAATCCAATAGGTCTTACCGAAAACTACGCCTTCGGGGTCAGCATAGTCGCCCTCAAAAAGGGGATTACCCGACATTTTCTGGCCATAAGCCGTTACGGTGGCTACAAGAGCCACCGCAACAAACATATATTTAACAATAGATTTCATAACAGATATTATTTCAAGCCCATAGACTCAACCAAAGCCTTTGTCTCGGGCTTGTGACCACGGAACTCAACATATATATCCATAGCGTGACGCTGACCACCCTGCTCCAACAAATGACGGAACGACTTGGCTGTAGCAGCATCGAAAATACCCTTCTCCTTGAAGAGTGAGAATGCATCGGCAGCCAATACCTCAGCCCACTTATACCCATAGTAACCAGCGGCATAACCACCAGAGAAGATGTGTGTAAACGAGGGACTCATAGCAGTACCATCAACCCAGGGTGTAACCTGAACCGATGACATAGCCTCTTTCTCGAAAGGCTCAACCTCGCCAGCATAAGGTTGCTTCAAAGTATGCCAAGCCATATCAGAAATACCGAATGAAAGTTGACGAACATTACCATAAGCAGCCAAATAGTTCTTAGCATCTACAATCTTCTTTACCAACTCGGCGGGGATAGGCTCGCCTGTCTTGTAGTGTACAGCCCACATATCCAAATACTCCTTCTCAACGGCCCAATTCTCCAGAATCTGCGAAGGCAACTCTACGAAGTCACGATAAACATTTGTACCATTCATAGACTCGTACTCACCCTTAGCCAACATACCGTGCAAAGCGTGACCAAACTCGTGAAGGAATGTAGTGAACTCATCGAAAGTAAGCAACGAAGGTGTAGTCTCTGTCGGCTTTGTAAAGTTCATAACCAAAGACACCAAAGGACGTGTCTCGACACCATCAATAACCTTTGTACCTCTAAACTCGGTCATCCACGCACCCGAACGCTTTGACTCACGAGGGAAGAAATCGAGATAGAGGATTGAGAGCAGTTCATTCTTACCTTCGGCAGCATCGTAAACCTCATAGGCTATAACATCGGGATGGTATACAGCGATATCCTTATTGGGGACGAACTTCAAGCCGTACAACTTCTCAGCAAGCATAAACACACCGTTGATTACGTTATCCAACTTAAGGTATGGCTTCACCTGCTCATCATCCAACGAATACTTTTCAGACTTATACTTCTCAGTATAATATGCCCAATCCCAAGGCATAACATCACCCTTGTGACCCTTTGATGCAGCATACTCATTAATCACCGAGTAGTCCTTCTTGGCATACTCTACTGTGGCATCACGCAACTCAGCCAAGAAACTATTAACTGCAGGTGCAGTCTCGGCCATACGCTCCTCCAATACATAGTCAGCATAGGTCTCATAACCCAACAAATTGGCAATCTTCAAACGCAGAGAGGTAATATTACGGATAATCTCAGAGTTGTCAAACTTACCTCCCAATGCACGGGTATTATAGGCACGATACAACTGTTCCTTGATATCACGCTGCGACGAATAGGTCATAAAAGGCACATAACTTGGGGCCTTAAGCGTAACTGTCCAACCCTTCTCGCCACGAGCCTTGGCATCAGCAGCCAAAGACTCTTTAACGAAGTCGGGCAACTCGGCAACTTTTGATGCAGATGTGATGTTAATCGCAAAATCATTTGTTGCAGAGAGTGAGTTCTGACCAAAGAGGAGTGTAGCCTCTGAGAGTTCTGCAGTATATTTACGATAGGTCTCCTTATCCTCATCCGAAAGTGCGGCACCAGAACGAGAGAAACTCTTATAGGTATCCTCCAAGAGTTTGATATCTACATCCGACAGTCCACGACGTGAGCCCTCATATACAGCCTTCACACGCTCAAAAAGTTGAGGATTAAGAGCGATATCGTTGCTCAACTCTGTCATCTTGGGCTGAATACGCAAAGCGATAGCATCCATCTCATCAGATGTATCAGCCTCACGCAAATTGTAGAATATACCTGCGATACGGTCCAGCAATGCGCCCTGACGCTCCATAGCCACGATAGTATTCTTGAATGTAGGCTTTGCAGGATTGTTCACAATAGCATCAATCTCGGCACGTGAAACGGCAATAGCAGTCTCAAATGCGGGCTCATAATCTGTAATCTTAATCTTATCGAACGGTGGTGTTGCATAGGGAGTATCCCACTCTGCCAACAGAGGGTTCGAAGTGTCAATTTCGGGCAGCACAGCAACGGGCATAGAATCGCCAGCACAACCTGCTACCAATGCGCTGAATGTCATCATCAATAATACTTTTTTCATAATTTTTATTTATTTTGGTTTCTTCATTAATATTTGGTCGAAATGCCGATAGCCTACTCGGCATCTACTGTCGTTTGAGCCAAAGAGTCAGCCATTGCGAGAGAATCTGCCTTACGAGCAGCAGCACGCTCCTGACGTGAACGCTCGGCACGGGCACGGGCCTGCGCACGGGTATCGACCTTTGTGATTTGACGCAAAGCGGCAGTCTCCTCCTCGGCGGTTGGCTCTTCAATCAAACCTCGGGCAACAAGCATTGCAGTCTTATCGGGCTCGGCACCTCTGAATGAGCGATACATATCCATACCATCACGCTCACCACAACGAGAAAGAATCTCACGACGGAAACGCTCTGCCACGTCACGATTAAACAAATCGCCACTCTCTACAAAAGCACGATGAGCATCCTTATCCAAAACCTCGGCCCAAATGTAGAAATAGTAACCAGCAGAGTAGCCACTATTGAATATGTGATTAAAATAGGTGTAGTGATAACGTGGCTCAATCTGAGAAATAAGACCACGCTTCGTTACCAACGACTCCTTTTCGAATGCATTGACATCAATCTTATCGGCACTCTCAACAGAGTGGATATCCATATCCGACAATGCCGCAGCAACCAACTCCGTAGTAGCAAAACCTTCGTTGAATTTACTACTGCGCTGTATGCGTTCAATCATATCGTCAGGCATAACCTCGTCAGTACGATAGTGTACAGCATACTGTTTGAGCATCTCGCTTGTGAAGGCCCAATTCTCCATAATCTGCGATGGCAACTCCACGAAATCACCCTCTACACCACTCAAGCCCTTATACTCTACATCGGCAAACAGGTTATGCAAGCCGTGACCAAACTCGTGGAAAAGAGTCTCGGTCTCATCAAGCGACAACAACGCAGGCACGCCACCCGATGGTCTTGTAAAATTGCATACAATACTTACAACTGGAGGTACTCGCTGGCCATCCTTATAAGATTGGCTACGCATCGTGCCACACCACGCTCCAGCACGCTTACCGGGACGGGGATGGAAATCGAAACACAAAGCGCCCAATGGCTTATCGTCGTTATCTATCACCTCATACATCTCGCACTCCGCGTGATACAAAGGTGCCTGCAATGGGCGGAATGTGATACCATACAAGCGGTTGGCAAGGAAGAAAATACCATTCTTCACATTATCCAACGAGAGATATTGGCGGACCTTCTCTTCCTCCAAATCATAATCGGCCTTACGCACCTTCTCGGCATAGTACCACCAATCCCAAGACTCGAAAGTGGCATCGTGGCCCTCTTCGTGCTTGAACATTGTCATCATACGCTGCAACTCATCCTTTGAGCGTTGCAAAGCCGGCTCCCACACTTGATGCAATAACTCATATACCGCCTCAGGAGTCTTGGCCATCTGGTTCGACACTACATAATTGGCGAACGTATCAAACCCGAGCAACTTCGCCTTCTCGTAACGCAATGAGATAATATCGGCAATGACCGATTTATTATCATTCTCATTATCGTTATTACCGCGTGAAATATAGGCCTTATAGATTTGCTCACGCAGATTACGATTCTCAGCATAGGTCAAAAGTGGCAACATACTCGGCTTGTGAAGCGTAAACACATAAACACCATCACCCTTCTCCATCTTTTTAGCCTGCTCAAGTGCTGCATCACAAGCAGTTTCGGGAATACCCTTCAAATCCTCCTTGTTGTTAACCTCCAACACAAAAGCATTGGTCTCGGCCAAAAGATTTTGACCAAATTTCACACTCAGTGCCGACAACTGCTCGTTAATTTGCTTAAGGCGCGCCTTATCCTCATCCGATAGCAATGCACCAGAGCGCACAAAACCATCATAAATCTTCTCCGTCAGACGCAACTGCTCGGCTGTGAGGTCCATAGCACCACGTTTATCATAAACGGCCTTAATCTTATCGAACAATTTGTCATTCAACGTGATAGCATCGCTATGAGCCGCACGCAAAGGACTCAACTCAGCAGAAAGAGCCTGCATCTGCTCGTTGGTCTCGGCAGAGTTAAGTGTCGAAAATGCACGACTTACTCTCGAGAGCATCTCTCCCGAATTGTCGTATGCCAAAATAACATTCTCAAACGTAGGCTCCTCCTTTGACTCTACGATAGTTGTAATCTCCTCGTTCTGCAATGACATACCACGCTCGAATGCGGGTTTGAAATGCTCGAACTTGATTCTATCAAACGGAGGAGTACCGTAAGGAGTATCCCACTCGGCCTCAAAAAATGGGTTTTCGACACTGTCAACACCCTTTTTACAGCCACAAACTGTCATAATTATCATCGCTACTGCGAATAAACTTGAAAAGCGTTTCATTACTTAATTTATATTTAATATCTTTGCAAAGATAATATATATTAAAAAGGTATGCAACTATTTTATGCCCCCGATATCACTCCGCCGTTCTACACATTGAGCGACGAGGAGTCTAAACATTGCGTCAGAGTGTTGCGCCTACGCGAAGGCGACACACTACACATCACCGACGGCAAAGGTAATTTATATCACTGCAATATAACGGAAGCCCACCAACATCATTGTACAGTGGAGGTAATCGAGACCTTCTCGGAGTGGGGAAAGATACCCTATTCGCTAACGATGGCCGTCGCTCCGACAAAGAATATCGAACGTTACGAATGTTTTTTGGAAAAGGCTACCGAGGTTGGCGTAACACGCTTTATCCCAATAGAATGCGACCACAGCGAGCGACGCAGCATCAAGCACGAGCGCGAACAACGTGTAATCACATCGGCCGTCAAGCAATCACTCAAGGCTTATCACCCAGCGCTCGATGAACTAACACCCGTCAAGCAGGTTATTGCTACCCCATTCGATGGGCAGAAATTCATTGCTCACTGTAACAAAGAGTACGGGGAAAGAGCCTATATGCCGTCAATTATTAAAAAAAATGAAAATATTTTAATTTTAATTGGCCCAGAAGGTGATTTTTCGCCCGAAGAGATTAAATTTGCACTCGAAAATGGCTTTGTACCCATCTCGCTTGGGTCACAACGTCTGCGTACCGAAACCGCCGCAATAGTCGCAACGGTAATGGTCGCAACCGAAAACAGCAAATAATAAAAAGTCAGCCTGCTTGAATAAAAGCCTGCGGACAACACACTCAAACTGAAAAAAAACAATTAACGAAATGTTTTATCTCGGATTACTTTTGACGCTCTCACTGCTTGTGGCTGTAATATTTATAGTCCCGCTAAAAGGCAAGATTTGGGTGTCACTCACAGCCGTCACGGGAGCCATTGCAGCATTGGCCTATCCTGCCATAACGGCGTTGATGACGACGCAGCCTATCACTCTAATGCAGATTCAAGGGCCTATTTTTGGAGTAGAGACTCTCACAATTGATTCTCTATCGGCTCTATTTCTGCTCATAATAGGCATTGCGGGATTTGCAACTGTTATCTACTCACGTGGATATCTGGCACAATACCTTGATAAGAAATCATCGGCACACATCTCACTGCACTATACTGCATTGGTGATTATGATTTTAGCTATGATGCTGGTAGTCATTTCAAGCGGAGGATTCTCGTTCCTATTGGCGTGGGAGTTGATGACAATAGCATCGTTTATACTTATACTCTTCGATGCTCAACGTGCCGAAGTATTGCGTGCAGCACTAGCCTACCTGATAATGATGCACGTAGGATTTATATTCCTTGTGGCAGGTTTTGCAACGCTATACGCCACAACAGGCTCTGCTTCGTTTGATGCTCTGCCATTCGCTTTCGGCCAGGGCAAGACGATACTTCTCTTCATTCTATTCCTTTTGGGATTCGGAATGAAGGCGGGATTATTCCCTATGCACGTATGGCTGCCTGAAGCACACCCCGCGGCCCCATCACACGTCTCGGCTATAATGTCAGGCGTAATGATTAAGACAGGTGTTTACGGAGTAATGCGTGTAGTGTGGAACATAAGCGATGTACACGAATTACAGACTGCGGGATTTATCATACTTGCCGTAGGTATCGTAACAGGTCTTTGGGGTGTAATTCTCGCAGCATTGCAGAACGACGTAAAGCGATTGTTGGCATATTCAAGTATTGAGAACATCGGTGTTATATTCATCGGCCTGGGTATCGCCACGTTAGGCTCTGCGGCATCGAACAGCATAGTAGCCACATTGGCTCTGTGTGGTACATTGCTACACATTGTCAACCACTCATTGTTTAAGTCACTGTTATTCTTTGGTGCAGGCAATCTCTATTCACAAATGCACTCTACTCATCTCAACCGTTTCGGAGGCGTTGCCAAGAGTATGCCCATTACAGCAATACTATTCTTGATAGCAACAGCCGCCATCTGTGCCTTACCACCTCTTAACGGTTTTGTCGGAGAGTTTATGATTTATTTGGGTATGCTCAATAGCGTACGTGACGGCGTAAACACCTTGGCAGCCGCAGGAGGTATCATTGCATTGGCACTGATTGGAGGAATTGTAGTGTTTGCATTTACCAAACTTTACAGCACCGTATTCCTCGGTTCACCGCGTGACCACCACGTTGCCGAGGCTGAAGAGGTTGATAATATGCGCTTGGCCGCTATGGCAATACCGACTGCTGGTATAATACTCATAGGCATTGCCCCACAGTTGGCCATCCGTGCATTAACAAATATTGCGGCAGGATTTACCACATCGGCGACACCAATCATTAATGATTACGTTACGCCTACTTTAGGCCGCATATCGCTTACGGCATTGCTTATAATCATAGTCATAGCATTGCTCTATCTGCTAAAGAGTCGCGCCCAGCGTGGTCGCACCATAGAGCAAGGTCCGACTTGGGGTTGCGGATTTACCTCGCCAAATATTCGTATGCAATATACGGGAGAATCATTCTCCGAGAACTTGGAATCAATCACCGCATCGCTTACGCAAAACACCGTAGAGGGCCGTGCTGTAAGCAAGAGCGAGATTTTCCCCTCGGCACATAACTACAATGTTAAACACAAGGATAAGATTGACCGACTATTCAGCGAATGGTGGATGGAGTTGTTACGCATAATCAACAAACGTATAATGAGTTTGCGTACGGGTAAGATTAACCATTATATACTGTTTGCGTTATTGTTCCTTGTAGCGATATTTATTCTTTCACTCTTTAATATTTTATAACAATGGGAATAGCACTAAACACACTACTAATGCTGATAGTTGCAATCTCAATAACGGGAGTGATTAACCGTTGCCGCGCATTGCTTGCGGGACGTAAGGGTTTGCCATTTTTTCAGCACATATACAACGTAAGATTGCTCCTACGCAAGGGGGCTGTATATTCGACTACGACAACTGCATTGTTCCGCATAGCACCTGCCGTTTATCTCGGCTCGGCTATTGTTGCAATGTTGTTCATCCCCGTTGCCGACCTCTACCCTCTCATATCATTCGAGGGCGACGTTATCTGCTTTGCTTATCTATTGGCCTTGGGCCGTTTCTCTCTGATTTTGGCGGCTATGGATACGGGTAGTTCATTCGAGGGTATGGGAGCATCTCGCGAAGCACTATATGGAGCATTAATCGAGCCCGCAATTATGATAGGTTTTGCCACGTTGGCAATGTTCTGCGGCTATACATCATTGGCCGATATTTTTGCCCACGAGCAGTCGTTCAACCTGCACCTAACGATAGTAATGTTGCTTACAGCATATCTCTTTATCAAGATTGCATTCGTTGAGTCGGGCCGAGTACCCGTTGATGACCCTCGCACACACCTCGAACTTACTATGATTCACGAGGTGATGTGTCTGGATTATTGCGGTGTAGATATGGCTATGATTCAGATTGCAGGTTGGCTGAAGACTGCTTCAATATCGATGCTTGCTGCAAATGCCATTGCCGCAACGGGTTGTTTCCACTGGTGGTTTGCAACACCGCTTGCCATTTTGCTTACGGGATTGTCTGTCGGTATTGTCGAATCAACACAGGCCCGCAACAAACTTGTTCGCAACACTACATTTATAGTAACCATTTCGGCATTGGCTGCTTTGATATTCTTCATAGGCTACCTGCTGCAACTAAACATCAACATTTAAGGCTATGGTACTAACACTAATTATATTATACGTCATAACGCTCATCTACCTTTCCACAGTTGAGCGCTTCCGCAACTACGCCTCAATCATCGCTTGGCAAGGTTGGATTTTGTTGGGCATCGCACTATTGCAACTCCATACGCTTAATTGGGTGGAGTTGGGATTTGTGATACTTGAGACTCTTATCTTTAAGGCTATCGTTGTGCCGGCCATATTGATGAACGTCATCAAAAAGACCAACATCAACCGTGTTGATAAATCGAGTTCATCTCAATTCAATTCGCAGATGTTATCAATTACAGCACTCATCATTAGTGCCATCACGACATACTACGTTGCCGATTCATCGGTACATATGTTATTCTTCGGCGTTGCACTCTATGCGCTATTAAGCGGACTTATATTGATTGTTTTGCGCTCACGCATCTTTACGCACGTTGTAGGATTCCTCGTTATCGAGAACGGTGTATTCCTCTTCTCGATGGCAATTGGTGTCGAGATGCCCATCTTGATTAATATGGCTATTATGCTCGATATCTTGATTTCGATTCTAATGCTCGGAATGTTCCTTACAAAAGTCGATAACAAGATTCAGGCTGACGACAGCGATTCATTAACCCGAGTAAAAGACTAAAGGCTATGATATATCTCTTCTTTTTATTATGGCTTGCAATAGCAGCCACCACTTTGGTTGCCCGCACACGTCGTGTGGTGCATATCTTATGCGGTTGTTATCTTACAGTTCACGCTGTATTTATCGACAGACTCCTGTTAGGCGGAAAATATCTCACCACTTCGGGGATGTTCTTCACGTTTGATGAGGCAGGTACGCTGTTTTATATTCTGCTTGCAATAGTTGCACTCTTTGTTTTCTGGCATTCGGAAGAGTACCTCAAAACAGACGCAATAGAGCATTACAGACTATATTTCTCGCTGATGATGTTGCTCACAACAGCCATTACGGGTGTATATTTTGCTAACAACATCGCCATCACCTGGATTCTGCTTGAGGCCACTACACTCTGTGGTGCGGGCATACTCTACTACCGCCGTTCAAAGCCAACCCTGGAGGCTACGTGGAAGTATCTGTTCGTCTGCTCAACGGGTATCGCCATAGCATACCTCGGCATATTGTTGCTTTGTGCTGCTGCAGAAAACTCTTCGCTTAACTATTCCGAATTAAAGAACCTTATCGTACACGGTAACCCGTTGTATTTGAAGGTAGCATTCATATTGATTCTTACGGGATATAGTTGTAAGATGGAGATTTTCCCGCTATACACTATCGGCGTCGATGCCAACTTCGCAGCCCCTGCACCCGCATCGGCTATGATATCTACGGGATTGGTTAATGCTGGATTCTTGGCTATATTCCGCATATACAGATTATTTGCCAACACACCTGTATTCGATTGGGTACAGAATGTTATGTTGCTGACTGGTGTATTGAGCCTTGTTGTGGGAGCGTTGTTCCTGCGCCGTACAAACAACTACAAGCGATTCCTTTCGTACTCGACAGTAGAGAATATGGGTATCGCAGCCATCGGCCTCGGAATTGGAGGCATTGGTGTATGGGCAGCAGTGTTCCACGTCGTATGCCACTCGCTTATCAAGAGTAGCCTCTTCTTGCAGATTGGTATCGTACGTCACATCTACAATGGTTACCGCATCAACCGCATCGGCGACTATATCAACATCAACAAGGTCGGTGCCATTGGTCTATTGGTCGGTATGGTCGTAATCTTGGCCTTCCCGCCTTCTCCGTTATTCATCTCAGAGTTGATGATTCTATCGGAGACCATTACAGCAGGTAATTGGTGGCTGACGGCATTGATGATGCTCCTGATGTGTATTGTAATCTACTCGGTATGCCATCGCGTAATAAAACTATGCTATCAGCCCAATCAGGACGAGTTGCACATTTCTAACATCAATCGCCGTTTATCATACAGCGCACTTATCCTGATGCTGGGTGCAATCGTAATAGGATTGTGGCAACCAGCACCGCTAAAAGCAATTATTGACACAATAGTGAATATGTAGGCTATGAATTATTATATTACAAATAACACTGCAACACAGGCCGTAGCCATAAAGGATATTCCCGAAGTGGATTATGCGGCGCTATATGATGACCTCAAGGAGCGCCTAAAGCAGGAGCAATATCACGTTGCTCACTACTTTGCTACGCCCGACGAGAATCGACTGATGTTCTACATCGTGCTACTTGACGACAAGGAGCATCAGATTATGTTGGCGCGCTTTGCTATGGAGTACTACGACGACATAGCACTCCCCTCGCTCACAGCCCTGCACCCTGCAATGCACCCCTATGAGCGTGAGATTGCCGAACTATACAACGTAAAATTCGGCTCAATGCCCTGGGATAAGCCATTGCGTTTCTCGGAGAATCGCCGCAACCGAAACTCTACGATTGACAACTACCCATTCTATACTATCGAGGGTGAATCGTTGCACGAAGTGAATGTAGGCCCTATACACGCAGGTATTATCGAGCCAGGTGCTTTCCGTTTTATTTGCGACGGTGAGAAGGTACTGCACCTTGAAATTGCATTGGGTTATCAGCATCGTGGAGTTGAGACAGAGTTCACCTCTACAGACAATCGTCTGCGACAGACACTGCTCGCCGAGAGCATTGCGGGCGATAGTGCCATAGCGCACACATCGGCCTTTGCCGCTACAATTGAGCGTTTGACAGACACTGCCGTTAGCGATTCGCTTGCAACAGAACGTATCGTGGCACTTGAATTGGAGCGTATGGCTATGCACATTGCCGACACGGGAGCATTGTCGATGGATGTAGGATACCAACTCGGGCAAGTCGCTTGCGAGGCTCTGCGTACGATGACTATTAACACTACGCAAGCGTGGTGTGGCAACCGTTTTGGTAAGGGTTTGATTCGCCCCTGTGGCACAAACAAACCCCTCACAAAAGAGAAAATAGATATGATACTCGCCAACGTCGAGCAAATAGGCAGACGCTATGCAGAGGTCAGCGACGATATAAAGAGTTCACCCACCCTACTCTCTCGTTTTGAGCATTGTGGCATAGTACCACGTTCGGAGATGTTGCGCATTGGTGGAGTAGGTATGGCAGCACGCGCCAGCGGCTTAGTGCGTGATATACGTTCTTCACACCCTTGGGGCAAGTATGCTACCGAGACAAAGCACGAGAGCATCTCACAACACGACGGCGACGTTATGTCACGCCTGATGATGCGATGCGACGAGGTGCAGCAGTCGGTTGCGAGAATCAAATCGCTGCTTGAAGGTTACACACCCGAGACATCCTCGGCCCGCCCTGACTATGAATGTGCGCTCAAGTCCGAGCATCTTTCATTCGGACTTATTGAGGGATGGAGAGGCGAGATATGTCACGTTGCCTTGACCAACAGCGAGGGTAAAATATCAACCTACAAGGTTAAGGAGCCGAGCCTACACAATTGGTTAGCGTTGGCATTGGCCGTACGCGGTGAGGGTATATCGGACTTCCCTATTTGCAACAAGAGTTTCAACCTCTCATACTGCGGTCACGACTTGTAAACGATAAACGAAATTAAGATTATGATATACTCTAAAATAAAAGTTCTACACTCTCACGGCTGGCAGTACATCCCCGACCTTAACGATGTAACGCTAACTGAGGAGTTCCGTGGTCGTCCCGAACTAACCGTAACAGACGATATGTCCGATGTGGAGGCTGCCGCAAAATTGTGCCCTACGGGAGCAATCTCCACAGCCCCATTCTCGCTCGATTTGGGCCGTTGCCTGTTTTGTGGAGAGTGTGCTCTGCGTGCACCTCGAAACATTCGTTTCACGAACGATTATAAGATTGGCACGACATCGCGCGAAGCACTTGTCGTAACACCCGAGACAAAACAAATAGACTTTCACCCCGAATTGGTACGCAAAGAGATTCCAAAACTCTTCTCGCGTTCGCTCAAACTTCGACAGGTATCTGCCGCTGGTGACGCATCTATCGAGATGGAGTTGAATGCTACGGGCAACGTGAATTTCGACTTTGGTCGTTACGGTATAGAGTTCACCGCATCGCCCCGCCATAGCGACGGCGTAGTTATCACAGGCCCTATATCGAAGAATATGTCCGAGCCACTCGATATATGCTATGCCGCTATACCAGAGCCCAAGATTACAATTATCTGCGGTTCGGAGGCGTGTTCGGGAGGTCTGTTCAGCGAAAGCAAAGCCATAGACCGCCACTTCATAGAGCAACATCACGTCGATTTGTGGTTGCCAGGTGCGCCAACGCATCCTATGACATTTATTGATGCTGTAATGAATCTTATCGGCAAAAAGCAACGATAAAACGCCAATAGAGGATGTTCCAACAGATAATCGACTCAGCCAACAATCTGCTATGGGGCTACATTATGATAGCCGCACTAATCTTTTGCGCACTCTATTTTACCTTGCGCAGTCGTTTTGTGCAGTTCCGTATGCTGGGAGAAATGTGTCGATTATTGGTCAAGCCAGACCAGGAGCAGGACTCTGGCTCAAAGTTAAAGACTAAACGTATTGCCCCTTTCGAGGCATTCTTCATCTCACTTGCAAGTCGCATCGGAACGGGTAATTTAGCAGGTGTCGCTACTGCGATTGCTGTCGGAGGTCCTGGCGCAGTATTTTGGATGTGGATTATCGCATTGTTTGGGGCAGCCAATGCTTTTGTAGAGAGTACGTTGGCGCAACTATACAAACATCGTTCGACGGACTCCTACATCGGAGGCCCTGCGTACTATATAATGTATGGTATGCGTAACAAACCGCTTGCCATCACATTCTGCATACTTATAATCGTAACTTTCGGCTTTGCATTTAACACAGTACAGAGTAATACTATCTGTGCCGCATTTGAAAATGCCTTTGGAGCAAATACGCTCTATATGGGAATAGCATTAACCGTCGCTACCCTACTTATCATATTTGGAGGCATACAACGCATAGCCAAAGTGAGCAGCGTAGTTGTTCCTGTTATGGCTGTAGGATATTTAATCATAGCACTGATAGTCATCGCGCTCAACATTAAGCATCTGCCAGCAATATTTTCTACCATATTCAAGAGCGCCTTTGGCATTGAGCAGTTGGCTGGTGGAGGTATTGGTGCTGCCGTTATGCAAGGTATCAAACGAGGTCTGTTCAGTAACGAGGCTGGTATGGGCTCAGCGCCCAATGCCGCAGCAACTGCAACAACATCACACCCCGTAAAACAAGGCTTGATACAGACATTAGGAGTCTTTACCGACACGCTGATTATATGCAGCAGCACGGCTTTCATTATACTTGCAAGCGGTGTTGATTTGGGCAGCAACGACGGCGTACAACTCACACAGGAGGCTCTGACAGCCGAGATAGGTGTAGCAGGGCGTATAATCGTAGCCGTTGCCATCTTCTTCTTTGCATTCAGTTCGATTTTCGGCAACTACTACTATGGCGAGGCCAACATCCGTTTCATCACGCAATCGAAACGAATACTCACCACCTACCGCCTCGTCGTAGGTGCAATGGTTATGGCGGGTGCAATGATGAGTCTAAAAACCGTATGGGCATTGGCTGACGTTACAATGGGACTAATGACAATGTGCAACCTTGCAGCATTGCTGTTCTTGGGCCGTCAGGCCATCGTCCTACTTGATGACTATCGCCAGCAACGTCGTAGTGGCAACGACCCCACATTCATCAAGAACGACCACAAAGAGTTCCGCGATAATGACGGAATTGAGTGTTGGTAACGGCAAATCTGAGAGAATCAGACAATATTTCACCTATCACACAAGGCGATTCACTATCAAAATCGGACGTTTCGCCCGATATGCACACTTTTACATCCAATTATAGCGTTACTTTTGCGACAGAAACAAAACATATTTAACCTAAAAAACAGTATTATGAAAAAGTCAATTTATCTTTCACTCATCGCTCTTATGTTCAGCGTAGCGTCATTTGCACAAGAGGCAACTCAGAGCGAGCAACCCCAAGAGCGAAAAGCACCCACCGTAGAGGAGATTGCAAAGCGCAGAGCAGACCGTATGCGCAATGACCTTCTACTCGGCAACGACCAGTACGACAAGGTGTATAAACTCTGCCTTGCACAAGCCAAGAAGGACAAGGCTCGTCAGGAGGAGATAAAGGCCGAGAAGGAGGCTTTCTCAAAGGATATGAAGAAGATTTTGAATGAGGCACAAAGTGAGCGTTACGAACAGATGCAAAAGCCTCGTATGCGTAGCCCGCAGCACCAGATGCAGCGCCGCAAGGTTGATTTCAGAAATGGTCCTCAATTCCCAAATCACCCCTTCAATATGCAGCAAGGCGGCAAGATTCAGCCCTCACGCGAGGAGATTATGCGCAAGCGCAAGATGTTTGACGACGTGCAGCCACAACAGCAACCCGTACAAGCGCCACAGGCCAACAGTGATGTTGATATGAGCAACCTAACTGCCAGCAACAATATTACAGCAAACGTCGTATCGTTGGATATGATGGCTTCTGTCGAGGCTGACCTTTTAGGATAAACCTATCTAATTAGAAAAAGAAGAGCGACACCAATGCGGATGTCGCTCTTTTCTTTCTACTCTGTTTCTGTTACTCAGCAGAGATAGCCTCGCTGGGGCAAACGCCTGCGCAAGTACCGCAATCAATACACTTATCGGGGTCGATAACATAGATATCACCTGCAGAGATAGCCTCTACGGGGCACTCGTCGATGCAAGAACCACAAGCAACGCACGAATCAGAAATTTTGTAAGCCATAATTTTTTGTTTTTATTGTAAATAATAAAGTTACTTCTGTTAAACGCTACTGCAAATATAGCAATTATTTTATAATATCAAAACCTGTATAAGGAATTAATACTTCGGGAATGCGAATACCCTCCTCTGTTTGGTTATTCTCCAACAATGCTGCCACAATGCGAGGCAAAGCCAACGAAGAGCCATTGAGTGTATGCGCCAACTGTGTCTTACGCTTATCGTCACGATAACGCAACTTCAAACGATTAGCCTGGAATGACTCGAAGTTTGATACTGAAGATACCTCCAACCAACGCTGCTGCGCCTGAGAATAGACCTCAAAGTCATAAGTCAAAGCCGATGTAAACGACATATCACCGCCACACAAACGCAAGATACGATAAGGCAATCCGAGCGAAGCCACAATCTTCTCAACGTGAGCAACCATACCATCCAATGCCTCGTAAGAGTTCTCGGGCAATGCTACCTGCACGATTTCCACCTTGTCGAACTGATGCAGACGGTTCAAACCGCGCACATCCTTACCATATGAACCTGCCTCACGACGGAAACAAGGAGTATAAGCCGTCATCTTTACGGGCAACTCGCTCTGCTCGAGGATAACATCACGGAAGATATTGGTAACAGGCACCTCTGCTGTAGGTACAAGATAGAAGTTATCGGCTGTAGCGTGATACATCTGGCCCTCCTTATCGGGCAACTGACCTGTACCGAAACCCGACGCCTCATTTACCAATACGGGGGGCTCCACCTCCTGATAACCTGCTGCAGTGTTGCAATCGAGGAAGTAGTTAATCAACGCACGCTGCAAACGAGCACCCTTGCCCTTATAAACGGGGAATCCTGCACCTGTCAACTTAACACCCAAGTCGAAATCGATGATATCGTACTTGCTTGCCAACTCCCAGTGCGGCAAAGCCTTCTCAGGAAGAGTAGACTCTTTCTCTACCAACTTTACAACTACGTTATCCTCGGCTGTACGGCCTTCAGGAACAATTTCAGCAGGGAAGTTAGGCAAAAGAACAATCTGCGACTGCAATTCGGCCTCTACTGTCTGGTGCTCGGCAGCAAGTTCTGCAGAGCGAGCCTTCAACGCTGCAACGCAACGCTTCTTCTCCTCGGCCTCCTCCTTCTTGCCCTGACCGATTAATGCACCAATCTGCTTGGCAGCAACATTCTGCTCAGCCAAACAACTATCCAACTCTGCCTGAATCGACTTACGCTTATCGTCCAACTCCTCGATTTTGGCTATAATGGGTGCTGCCTCTACGCCTTTTTTCGCCAAGCGTGCAATAGCAGCCTCTTTATCTTCTCTGATTTGTTTAAGTGTTAGCATAACCTGATTTTTTATTTGCACGCAAAGTTACAAAAAATCTCAATTCGTTATACTCTATCGTGCCGCTTTTTTCAATTTATTACTAACAAAATAACAATATCTCACATTCTTTATGTACCTTTGCCAAAAGCAAAACACATTACTATGAGAAAGTACCCAATAGAACTGCTTGCACCTGCAAAGAATCTCGATGCTGCTATGGCGGCCATCGACTTCGGCGCCGATGCTATCTATATGGGTGCCGAACGATTTGGCGCACGACGTGCTGCAGGCAATTCTTTGGAGGATATTGCCAAGGCCGTAGAGTATGCTCATCAATATGGAGCGAGAGTACACGTTGCACTCAACACACTGCTATTCGATAACGAATTAGACGAGGCTAAGGCTACCGCACGTCGTTTGATTGATGTAGGCATTGACGCCCTCATCGTGCAGGATATGGCATTGCGAGCAATGAATCTACCCGTAGAGATGCACGCATCGACACAGGTAAGCAACACCACACCCGAGGGGGCAAAGTTTCTTGAGGAGTGCGGATTCTCTCGTGTGATTCTTGAGCGAGCCTTAACACTTGATGATATTAAAAAGATACGTCAAGCCACCGATGTCGAATTGGAGTGTTTTGTTCACGGAGCAATATGTGTAGGCTGGAGTGGCCGCTGTTTTCTCTCGCGCACCACATCGCAACGAAGCGGTAATCGTGGAGAGTGTTCACAACCCTGTCGTCTACCCTACGACCTAACAGACTCATCGGGCAGAAAGATTCTTTCGGGCAAACATCTACTATCGGTTCGCGACCTGGATTTATCGGAGAGTTTGGAGGAGTTGATTTTGGCAGGTGTTTCGTCGTTTAAAATCGAGGGACGATTGAAAGACAACCGATACATTAAAAATATCGTAGCCTACTACCGCCAACTGCTTGATAAGATTATTGCACGACACAGCGATTTAAGACGTGCATCTATCGGTGAATCATCAATAGACTTTTCGCCCAATCCCGCAAAGAGTTTCACACGCGGAGCATCATCCTATATGCTTTATGGCAAACGTGGCGATGTAGCATCATTCGACACTCCAAAGGCTGTCGGAGAGTATGTTGGGCGTATAGAATCTATCACACGTAATGGTTTCCGTTTGGATTCATCGACTCCCCTATCGGCTGGAGATGGCATCTGTCTATCAGGCCGAAATGGCTTTTGCGGGACAAACATCAATTCGGCAGAAAACAGCGTAATCGTACCCAACAGAATGGATGGCATTGAGGTTGGAAGCAAAGTTTATCGCAACTACGACCACCGTTTCACACTTGCACTCGACCGTAGCAAAACAAAGCGCACAATCCCCTGTTCGGCAACTTTGGTATTGTCGAAAAACAACATAACACTTACAGTAAAAGATTGTGAAGGCATCACAGCAGAGGTCAGCAGAGAATATGACCTGCAAATGGCGACCGACGCTGAAAAGATGGCCACAACAGCAAAACGTCAAATCGAAAAGACAGGTGGTACAATTTTTTCGATACAAGAATTTGAGATTTCTGGTAGCGAGTATTTTGCACCTGCCTCGATATTGAATGATATACGACGCGAAGCACTCGATTCATTGCGCCGAAAACGCATAGAGACGACTCTTTATCACAACATCATAGATGATGATTTCTCGACTCGTTATCCGAGCAAAATCATTACTCGCTATGAGAATGTAACAAACCGCTTGGCTGAAGATTTCTATCGCCGTCACGGAGTAGAAACAATAGAGTCCGCTTTGGAACAACAACCAACCATTGGCGAAAGAGTTATGATATCGAGTTACTGCATACGCAGAGAGATTGGAGAGTGCTTGAAGCAGAAGCCGAAAATCAAAGGCGATTTATTCTTGGAACACGGCACTACGCGCTATGCTTTGAAGTTCAACTGTGCGCTGTGTCATATGGAGTTATGGCACTTGAATTAAAGCAATACTTAAAGTTTAACACACCATAGTTAAAGTAAAATTTGAGGTCACAAGAATATAATTAAACCAACACTTTAGACAAAAGCAAAAACAAAATATGAGTCAATTACTTACACCTACATTTCCCGACTACGAATTAATAGATTCGGGAGATTACGAAAAATTGGAGCGTTTCGGCAAATTCATCACACGCCGTCCCGAGCCACAGGCACTATGGCGCAAATCTTTAAGCGCAGAGGAGTGGGCCACAATGGCCGATGCTTCGTTCCTGAAGACTTCATCATCAAAAAGCGATGAGCGTGGCGATTGGCATTGTAAACGCAATATGCCCGACAGGTGGATGATTGAATACTCATACAAAAAGATGAATTTACGAATGCGCTTGGGACTGACATCCTTCAAGCACGTCGGCATATTTCCCGAGCAGGCCGCAAACTGGAATTTCATTTACGACAATATCGAAAAACAAGCCGCTGACGGCATCACACCCAAAGTCTTAAACCTATTCGCATATACAGGCGGCGCCACATTGGCTGCACGTGCGGCTGGAGCAGATGTTACGCACGTCGATTCAGTAAAGCAGGTTGTAACGTGGTCACGCGAGAATATGGAGAGCAGCGGCCTCGATGGAGTACGTTGGATTGTAGAGGATGCTATGAAGTTTGTACACCGTGAAGTACGCCGTGGTAACCGCTACGATGGCATAATTTTAGACCCACCCGCTTACGGACGAGGTGCGAATGGTGAAAAATGGATATTGGAGGAGAATATCGTAGAGATGTTGGAGTGTTGCGCAAAACTACTTGATGAAAAGCACGGCTTCCTGGTATTGAATTTGTATTCTATGGGGCTCTCATCAACACTTGCACGCACTGCACTACGTCAAGCATTTGGCAATACAGGCACAGAGGAGCGAGGCGAGTTATACTTCAGTGACCGCGCTGGCAAGGAGTTACCGCTCGGTACATTCTGCAGATTCAAGAGAGGATAATATTCTGTTGCAGAGATAATTTAAGATGAATCGATACCTACAACTATTTTTCTCATTCCTCAAGGTCGGCCTATTCACTTTTGGTGGTGGCTATGCAATGATACCCATAATCGAGAAGGAGGTGATAGATAACCGCAAGTGGATTGAGCAAAAGGAGTTTCTCGACCTGTTGACGTTGGCGCAGTCGGCTCCTGGACCTATATCGCTCAACACAGCCGTATTTGTAGGATACAAACTATATGGATATAGAGGTGCGCTTACGGCTCTTGCAGGAGTTGTATTACCTTCGTTTCTGATAATATTAATGGTTGCTATATTCTTTTCGCAGATACGTAACAACCCCATAGTAGATGCTGCATTTAAGGGCATACGTCCCATTGTAGTGGCTCTGATGTTTGCCCCAGCATTGGGCTTCGCCCGCAGCATAAGTGGCATAGCAACGGCTGTAGCGGCTGCAGTGGCACTACTGATTTGGCACGCTGGAATTTCGCCTATACTCATACTTTTGGTGGGCGCTATTGTAGGCATTTTACTTGCTGCACGCAGAGGAAAGGAGGTTGAGAGATGATTTACCTGCAACTTCTATTAAGTTATCTAAAGATTGGTTTCTTTGGTTTTGGTGGCGGATATGCTATGCTGTCACTCATACAAAACGAAATCGTAGTCCAAAACGGATGGATGACCAATGCCGAATTTACCGACATAGTGGCCGTATCGCAAATGACACCTGGCCCGATAGCAATTAACTCAGCAACCTACATAGGTTATACGGTAGCAGGATTTTGGGGTTCGGTGGTAGCAACTGTGGCGGTATGCCTGCCTGCGCTGACGCTGATGATACTCATCACGCGCTTCTTTCTGCTACTGCGCGACAACCGTTACGTCAAGGGTGCTATAGCGGGAATGAAGCCTGTAGTAGTTGGTATGATTGGGGCAGCGGCACTGCTATTGATGTTCCCAAAATCGGAGGATGGTGCAAGTTTTATCGACGGCTGGAGTTGGGCTCTGTTTGCCATAGCAATGATAGCATCACTAAAGAAATTCAACCCTATACTACTGATAGTAGCAGGAGCAATAGCGGGAGTTGCGATATATTACCTGCCGACAATTATATAGAATTTGCAAAAACAATGGCCGTCAAGGATTGCTTGGCGGCCATTTATATTAGTAGTAGTAATGAATTATTCCTCGTACAAAAGATATTTGCGACGCAAGACCTTAAACTCCTCGACGTCAGTCTGCCAACGTGCGCGAATCTCATCAACCGAGTTGCCCGCGATAATCATCTCCTTGATATAGTCAACTCCTGTCAGGAGCAAAAACATACGCGTAAAGAACTTCTCGGGACGTCCAACCTTATTATAAGCGTCTATAACATATTCGAGATTGAAACCCTCCTTAATCACCTGCTCATCGTCGATTGAGCGCAAATCAACACCATAGCACTCGACATCCTTCAAAGGAGGATTCTTCGCTCCTGCCACACTGCGTGGCGTGAAGGTAAATGAGCCATCCTTATAGTCGGGGTGGCCATAGCACTCGAAGGGATGTGTCGTACCACGACCTAACGAGCAGATAGTACCCTCAAACAAGCAAGTCGAAGGATAGAGATATATTGAGTGCTGCGTAGGCAAATTGGGGGAAGGAGCAATTGGCAAATCGTAGCGAGTCTGATGAGTGTAGCCTTCGCAAGCGACAACCTGCAAGTCACACTTCTTGCTCCAGCCCTCACCCTGCGCCATAAGGGCAATCTCACCCATCGTGAGACCGTGAACAACAGGGATAGGCAATGCACCTACGCCCGACTTATACTTCTCCATATCGAGGATAGGGCCATCGACATACATTCCATTGGGGTTGGGACGATCCAAGACAATCACCTTGCGAGAGAAGTCGGCAGCGGCATCAATCATCTTGAGCATAGAGATATAGTAGGTATAGAAACGCAAACCTACATCCTGCATATCGACAATAAGCACATCGAATGACTGCATCTTCTCGTCAGAGGGACGGCCCGACTTGCCATCGTAGAGCGACCAGATGGGGATACCCGTCTTCTCATCGACAGAGCTCTTGACGTGCTCGCCTGCATCGGCGCCACCACGAAAACCGTGCTCGGGAGAGAATATACCCACGAGATTTACCTTCTCGCGCACCAACATATCGACCAAATGCTCCTCGCCAGCCATAGCAGTATGATTAGCCAAAACAGCAACACGCTTGCCCTCAAGTTGCGGAAGATACTCTTTGGTGCGCTCAGCACCCATAGTCAGGGGTTTGTCGGCACACGCAGTAGTTACGAGCGACAACAACAATAAAAGTGTAAAAATAAAGTGTTTCATTGGTTATAATTTTTCGTTTGATTACTCAGTTGCGCCACCTGTCTGCATCAGATACTCCTTGATGAATCCATCCAAATCGCCATCCATCACTGATTCTACGGCAGAGGTCTGAAAGCCTGTACGATGGTCCTTCACTCGACGGTCATCGAATACATAAGAGCGAATCTGCGAGCCCCACTCGATACGTTTCTTCGTAGCCTCAAGGGCTTGTTGCGTAGCCATACGCTTCTCCATTTCGCGCTGATAGAGTTTAGAGCGCAGGATGCGCAATGCATTGTTGCGGTTATCAAGTTGGGAACGAGTCTCCATATTCTCAATCAAGAACTCCACAGGCTCGCCCGTATCGGCATCCTTACCGTGATAGCGCAAACGCACGGCCGTCTCGACCTTGTTGACATTCTGACCACCTGCACCACTTGCACGGAAGGTATCCCACTCACAATCCGATGGATTGATGACAATCTCGATTGAATCGTCCACCGCAGGTGAAACAAACACCGATGCAAATGTTGTTTGACGTTTATTATTAGCATTGAACGGCGAGAGTCGCACCATACGATGCACGCCGTTTTCGCTCTTGAGATAGCCATAAGCGTAGTCGCCCTCGATTTCCAAAGTGCAAGACTTAACACCCACTTCGTCACCCGCTTGATAATCCATCATACGATATTTATAACCGTGAGCATCGCACCAACGGGTGTACATACGCAACAACATCGAGGCCCAATCCAAGGCCTCAGTACCGCCCGCACCCGCATTGATATCCATAATGGCGCCCATCTTATCCTCCTCGCCTCGCAACATATTGCGGAGTTCAAGAGCCTCGATGAGTTCAACGGTGTGGGCATAATGCTCCTCCATCTCGGCTTCGGTAGCGAGTTCTGCCGCGACAAATTCGGGCATCAACTGCAAATCCTCAACGGCCTTTGCTACTGCGTCGTAATCCTCAACCCACGACTTGATGGCCGCCACCTTACGCAACTGCTTCTGCGCAGCATCGGCATCCTCCCAAAACGCAGGGTCTTGGGTCTTCTCCTCTTCGTTTTGCAGGTCTATACGCTTTTGAGCGATGTCAAAGACACCTCCCCAACGAATCCTGTCGTCTTATAGCCTCTTTAATTTGGTCTTCAGATACCATTTTGTTTTGCTAATTTATTAAGTTATATCGCTTCCGAAAGCATACCTTGCGGCCGTTGGCCGCATATACAAATCTGACCCACCCCCTAATCCCCCGCCTCAGGCAGGGTACTTTGGTCGCTTACGCTCCTTATGTTGCAGGGCCAAAAGTCTTTAGAAGTGATTATTTTTCCTCTTTATCTTTGTTCCTATTTTTATTATGGCCATCATATGCTGTACCAAGAGCAAGACCTATACACAAGCCAATCGGAATGTTATCCATCGCTACACCAAAACTAAGACCTATCGCTAAACCAATAGCAAGGCCCTGACCTGGATGAAGGGGTTTCTTCTCTTTTGCCATATTTTCTTTTAATATCTTACTCCCTTAAAACTTCTTATGATTAGGCTATTTTGAGGCTGGTCGCAGTGGGCGAAAGCGGAGCATGCTAAAACGTATGTGAGCATTTCGCACGCAAGCCAGACGCCAAAAGAGCCAATCAGAAGGAGTTTTATTCGATTTCCCAATCTACACCATCCTTACGATCCTTAACACGAATACCGATAGCAGTGAGTTCGTTACGAATCTTGTCCGATGTAGCCCAATCCTTATTGGCTTTGGCATCCTGACGCACGGCAAGAATCATATCGACAACCTTGCCAAGCATATCGCTGCCTCCTGCTGCACCCTCCTGCTTCTCGTTGCGAAGGCCGAGGATATCGAATACGTAGAGATTGAACACACGCTTGAGCTCTGCCAAGTCGGCCTCCGAGATAGTCTGCTGGCCCTCGGCAATCTGGTTGATGATGCGGACATAGTCGAACAGAGCCGAGATAACCATTGGCGAGTTCAAATCGTCATCCATAGCCTCGCGGCAACGCCTCTCAAGGTCGGCGACCGATATACCATCCGAAGTGGTGGCAGAAGCCTTCAACTTACCCAAAGTCTCTACACCCTTCATCAAGCGGTCGAAGCCCTTCTCGGCAGCCTGCAATGCAGCATTAGAGAAATCGAGCGTAGAGCGATAATGCGCCTGAAGGATAAAGAAACGTACTGTCATAGGAGTATATGGCTGCTCCAACTTGGGGTGCTCTCCAGCAAAGAGTTGCTCCATAGTGATGAAGTTACCATACGACTTGCCCATCTTCTGACCGTCGATAGTAATCATATTGTTATGCACCCAATAGCGAGTAGAGTCGTGACCCAACGCAGCCGTAGACTGCGCAATCTCGCACTCGTGGTGAGGGAACATCAAGTCCATACCGCCACCGTGAATATCGAACTGCTCGCCCAAATACTTGCAACTCATAGCCGAGCACTCCATATGCCAGCCGGGGAAACCGTCACCCCAAGGCGAGGGCCAACGCATAATATGTTCGGGCGAAGCCTTTTTCCACAGTGCAAAGTCGTAAGAGTGACGCTTATCGCCCTGACCATCCAGGTCGCGGGTATTGGCAACGATATCGTCGAGGTTACGACCCGACAACTTGCCATAGTGATAATCCCTGTTATATTTCTCGACGTCGAAATATACCGAGCCGTTAGATTCGTAGGCGTAGCCTGCATCGAAGATGCGCTTAACGAAGTCAATCTGCTCGATGATATGGCCCGAAGCGTGCGGCTCGATAGATGGAGTCAGCACGTTGATTTGCTCCATAGCCTTGCGGTAACGCTCGGTATAGTAGTGGGCAACCTCCATAGGCTCCAACTGCTCCAAACGTGCCTTCTTTGCAATCTTATCCTCGCCCTCATCGGCATCGTGCTCCAAGTGACCCACATCGGTAATATTACGGACATAGCGCACCTTGTAACCCAAAGCCTTGAGGTAACGGAATAAAAGGTCGAAGGTAATCGACGGACGGGCGTGGCCCAAATGTGGGTCACCATAAACTGTCGGGCCGCATACATACATACCGACGCGGCCTTCGTGGATAGGCTCAAACACCTCCTTGCGGCGTGAGAGCGTATTGTATAAAACGAATTTTGATTCCATAGTCATAATTATTTTTCACAAAGATAGTTTTTTTCTTACGAAAAATTCAAAATTCAAAATTCAAAATTATTCGTTTACTACTCTTTTTGTGCCAAAAGTAGCGAGTGCATAAGTGCAAAAAAAACGCCCATTCAATCGAACAGGCATTATAATTTTATCGGACCTCAAATTCAGAATCAGAACAATCTACATCGTCGGGGCGCATATGATGCAACTCAATAAGTTTAGCAGGGAATCGCTTGTGCACCTTATTGCGTTCGACTGTGACATTGCGGCAACCGTCGAGATAGAGATTTGAACGTTGCCAGAGGAATGGTTCATAATCATTGGTCGGCTTGAGGCGATTACCCACAAAGCGCAGACCATTAACAGAACGTGCAAACAACACAGGTGCATCGAAACAGCGGAATTCGTTGTTTTCGATGGAGATGTTACTATGGTAGGCGGGACTATTCTCCGACGTGGGTCGGTAGGATGGCGAGATGGTAATAGGCGCCTCACCCCACTCCCAACGGTCACCCGTTTCACAACCCGATGTGGAGCAATTATGGAACACATTGTTGCGAATGACAAGATTAGTATGTGCGCCCGACTCATACCAATAGTCAAGGTCGCCCTCAATCAAGATGGCCGTTCCAGCCGTATTGAAATAGTTATTCTCGATTAGCACAGGTTTGGGTGTTGTAACAAGCATACCTCTGGCACGATTACGCTTCTCGAATCGGCAGTTGCGGACAGTGAGCGATGGTGTCCAACTCTTGTTTTCGAGGAAGTTACCCACCTTGACTGTAGCGGATACAGGTTGTTCGAACTCGATAATCCACTCCTGCTCACCATCAACAGAGGGGAGTTGCTGTTTGCTTTTCACGACAAGTTCCTCACGGCGACTTAAGGTAGCGTGATTCACCGCCCACAATGTATCGCCAGCCTCAATAAACCAAGCACGGATAGCACGCACGGAGTTTGCGCTTTCGACCTTATTGATGCGAGAATAGACACCACGCACATTCATAAAGTCATCACCCTGCCCTGCGTGGGCACATCCGTCGATAATGATGTCACCACGACAGCAAGTGAAATGCGAAGCATCGGCAACGGAACTAAAAACACGTCCCTTTGACTCGCGAGGACGGGTACTGACTCTATGCAAAGTGATATTTTCGGAGCGGTGGCCATAGACTGCCGTGCTTAATGCGTGGTAGATGGTAATATCCTCCAACTCAACATCTTTACTATCACCTATCTGGATACCGTTCATAATGTAGGTGCCGTGATAAAGGGTGATGATTTGCCCCACCTTAACGGGTACTTCACGAGGTTTAAGTTTACCGTAAAAACGCACCACATCAGGCGTTAGCAACTCCGCACGATTGTTAAAAATATCTCCCGTATGAGCATCACGTGTACGGTAGGCAATTTCGCCCGTAGCCTTTTCGTGAATATTCATATAATTACTATGCACACCATAACTCCATCCCTCACCAATAAAGCGGATGCGGTCGTTCTCGATTCGGAAAGGATACTGCACAGGGTCGATGCGCAAATCGACATAATCATCGCTAACGGTAACAAACTCGCCCTGACTGATATATGGGCGGTCCCAATCGGTTGAGAAGTTTCGCAGCACGACGTTCTGCGAGCGCTCGATGAAGGCTATTCGCATCTTGCCGTGAAAGACAAATTCGGAGCCATTGCCATCAACTGTGATATTACGGACGTTACCCAAATACATAGCCGTAGTAGCATCCTGCAGAGTATCGGGCCAGAAGTCGTAGCGGCCTTGTGGAAACTCAATAATGGCATCGCGTCCACCACAAGCCTCAATGGCTCGGGCAAAGGCTTCGCGAGTATCTTCACGGCTATCGGGTTGGGCTCCAAAATCGGTTACGCTGATGCGTCGCAATGATTGTTGCGCCTGCACTATCTGAGCAAGCGCAACGAGTGAGATGATGAGTGTAAATATTCGTTTCATAGAACAAAGATATGAAACAGAATAACCAATTCAAAATTAAGGTAAACAAAACATCGGCCTTAAAGGAATTTTTGGTTGCGCCGATAAAATTATCATTAATTTATACTATATTTGCAAAGAATAACGCCAAAACAAATAGAAAAACGATATGAAACATTCAAGATTATTTTCACTCTCATTGATGATGCTTGTGGGCAGTATACTATTTGGCACACAGAGCATCAGCGCACAGACAAAAACCTTAAAATTTGGCGATGACGGCAAATTCAAAATCGTACAGTTTACCGACATCCATTGGGTGGTGGGCAGCGACAAGTCTAACGCCGCACGTGAGCGTATAATAGAGGTTTTGGATGCCGAGAAGCCTGATTTGGTGGTATTGACAGGCGACGTAGTTACATCAAAGCCCGCCGAGAAGGGACTAAAGGAGGCGTTGGCTCCGATTGTAGAGCGCAAGATTCCCTTCGCGCTGACATTCGGTAATCACGACGAAGAGAATGACCTCTCGAGAAAGGAGATGCTTGCCGTAGTACAAAGCCTCGAGGGCAACCTCACTACCACAACGGAAGGCATTACAGGAGTAACGAACTATGTACTCCCCATCAAGGCTTCGGCAGATGATAGAGCAGCAGCGGTACTCTATGTATTCGACAGCAACGCCTACTCAACCATCAAGGGCTTGAAGGGTTACGGCTGGATTGAGCACGACCAGATTGGCTGGTACAAAAAGACCAGCGCGGCCTACACTACAGCAAACGGCGGTACTCCCCTACCCTCATTAGCATTTTTCCACATTCCTATTCCCGAATATCACGAGGCTATAGCAAACGAGGGCAACTTTATGGTTGGCACGCGCAAAGAGAGAGCCTGCTCGGCAGAGGTTAATTCGGGCTTGGGTACAGCGATGTTGGCCGCAGGTGATGTGATGGCGACATTCGTAGGACACGACCACGTTAATGACTATGCAGTAAACTGGAGAGGCATCCTGCTCTGCTACGGCCGTTTGACAGGTGGCAGCACTACTTACAACGACATCCCCAAAGGTAACGGTGCGCGAGTGATTCTGCTCACAGAGGGTAAGCGCGAGTTTGAGACTTGGATTAGAATCAAGGGCGGTGAGGTGATTAACCACACACGCTATCCGCAAGATTTGAAATAAATTAACACATAAGGCCGCTACGATGTTTAGCGGCTTTTTTGTAAATATAAAACATCTAAACATAGGCCACAATATACCACAGAAAGAAAAAACTCCTAATTAGCGATAATATTACATATTATTTTGCGTTAATTTTGTATCTTTGCAAGATATTTATGCATAGATAATAATCATACTAAAGAAAAATATGGATTTCAAACGTTGGGATAAGATAGTCGGCTGGGGAGTTTTTGCCATAGCAGCCGCAACATATCTTTTGACTATGGAGCCCTCGTCGAGTCTGTGGGACTGCGCCGAGTTTATTGCCACATCTTACAAGTTGGAGGTAGGACACCCGCCTGGAGCACCGCTCTTTATGTTGTTGGCGCGTATCGCTACGATGCTCGCACCATCGACACACTATGTACCACATATGGTTAATGCAATGAACTGCATTTCGAGTGCATTCTGCATCCTGTTCCTCTTCTGGACTATTACGCACATTGCACGACGTATGATTACGTCGAACGGACGTGAGTTCAGCGAAGGTGGTAAGATTGCCGCTTTGGGCGCTGGTGTGGTAGGCGCATTGGCTTATACATTCACCGACACATTCTGGTTTTCGGCCGTAGAGGGCGAGGTATATGCTCAATCATCACTATTTACGGCAATGGTCGTATGGCTGATGCTCAAATGGGAGGAGCAAGCCGATGAGCCTCACTCTACACGATGGATAATCTTGATTGCATACCTGATGGGCTTGTCTATAGGTATTCACATCCTGAATTTGCTGACAATCCCCGCTTTGGTATTCATCTACTACTTCCGCAAGTACGAGCATATCACCATTAAGGGATGCGTATATGCCACATTGGTGGCGTTAGCAATTTTGGGATTCATCAACGGAATAATCATCCCTTACACCGTTTATATCGGCGCAATGGTCGATTTATTCTTTGTGAACACGTTGGGATTGCCCGTAAATTTGGGTATTACAGTGTTTGCGCTCACTGTGTTTGCAGCACTCTTCTACGGTATGTTCCGCACCCACAAAGCGGGCAAGAAGGTATTGAATCTGATTTTGGTATCGACAACAATGATACTTATCGGTTTCTCATCTTACGCCACCGTAACTATCCGTGCAGCGGCTAATCCACCGATGAACAGCAACAACCCCAACAATCCACACGCATTGTTGTCGGTATTGAATCGTGACCAATACGGTAACCGTCCGTTGCTTTATGGTCCTTACTACTCGTCTCCCGTAGAGGATTACATTGAGAAGACATCATACTATTATAATGCCGAGACTAAGCAATATGACAAGGTCACTTCGCTTACGGGTTATAAATATCCTTCGGAGTTTATGCATTTCTTCCCCCGTTTGTGGAATTCATTCAAAGGCGAGAAGGAGTACAAACCTTGGGCAGCATACCGCACAAAAACAGATGTATTGCGTGACGAATATGGCGAGATAGTACGTGATGAGAGTGGTCGTGCCGTAACGGGTGATGTATTGGATTTTGGTCGTACAGTATATGACCAAGCAACGGGAGAGAGTTTCGTAGAACCAACGTTTGGCGAAAACCTCTACTACTTCTTCACCTACCAGTTGAATTATATGTATTGGCGTTACTTCCTGTGGAATTTCGTAGGACGTCAAGATGATATTCAAGCATCGGGCGAGACTATCGCTCACGGAAACTGGATGTCGGGAATAAATGCTTTGGATGAGGCATATCTCGGCCCGCAGAGTAATCTACCGAGCGAAATGGCCGATAACCCCGCACGCAACACCTATTACTTCCTACCATTTATTTTGGGATTGATAGGACTCATCTACCAACTCAACCGCGACCAGCGTAATTTCATCGTGGTGATGTGGCTGTTCGTGATGATGGGTATCGCATTGGTGGTATATTTCAACACCTGCCCATCGGAGCCGAGAGAGCGTGATTATGTATATGCCGGTTCGTTCTATGCCTTCTGTATATGGATTGGACTAGGAGTGCTGGCTTTGCGTGATGCCGCAGAAAAGATTCTCAAGCGAGATAACCGTACTGCAGCCATTGCCGCAACAGTGGTTTGCTTGTGCGTACCGACAATCCTTGCTGCAGAGAACTGGGATGACCACGACCGTTCGGGCCGTACAATGGCAAGAGATATTGGTTGGAATTATCTGCACTCTACACCCGAAAATGCTATTGTCATAAACTATGGCGATAACGACACATTCCCCTTGTGGTTTAATCAGGAGGTAGATGGCGTACGTACCGACGTAAGAATTATGAACTCAAGTTACCTCGGTGGCGAGTGGTATATCGACGAGATGAAGACTCGCGCCAACGAGGCGGCTCCCGTTCCGTTTAAGTTACCTGCAAATAAATACACTTTCGTAAATGACGTGGTGCCCATACGCGAAAAGGTTAATCGCACGGTAGACATCAAGGAGATTATGTCATTCATAGAGAGCGAGCAGCAGGGTACTAAGTTACAACTTACAGATGGCTCATTGCTGGATTATCTGCCTGCCCGCAGAATTGCAATACCTGTAAACAAGGAGAACGCAATTAAGTCAGGCATTGTCAAGGAGAAGGATAGCCACCTGATTGTCGATACTGTATATATCAACATTGCAGCACACAAGAACAGATTGGATAAGAGCGAGATGATGATGCTCGATTTGCTAGCCAACTTCGAGTGGAATCGTCCCATCTGTTTTACTCAGGTATATATCTTGCAGGATTTCGGTCTGCTCGATTACTTGCAGTTTGACGGTTATTCTTACCGACTTGTACCTATCTATACGCCTTATAAGTCGGCGTGGGATATTGGTCGCATCGATACAGAATGGACTGCTCCACTATTGATGGAGAAGTTCCGCTTTGGCAACTTGGCTGACCCCGATGTTTTGGTTGACCACTTCACGCAATACAACCTTAGTGCTTCGAAGGCCCGCGAAGGCTTCGCAAGAGTTGCAAAGCAACTTATCGCAGAGGGCAAACAAGCAGAGGCAGAGGCTATGCTCGACAGAGGTTTGGAGGTATTGCCTTCACCAAAGATTCGATACAGCGACAGCAATACCCTACCCTTCATCGAGGCATACTATACGTTAGGCAAGATGGAGAAGGGTGACGAGTTGCTGGTGAATTATTTCAATGTATTGCGTGAGTATATTGAGTATTACCTGCAGTTTGACGGCGTTAAGGCCAACCTCGTATCGTCACAGATTAACCAGAGAATGGATACTCTGTTGGAGTTGTACTATATGGCAGCGTTTGCACGTCGTGACGACATCGTAAAACAATTCAACGATTATCTGCGTACATTCGGTTATAAAGATGATGAGTTGATTATGCCAGGAACAGACCCAGCAACGATGATTGACTCGCAGAACGTAGAGTTGTAAACTAATATACAACCCGATAATAGATAATAAAACCGTTGCTCCAAAAGGCTGGAGCAACGGTTTTATTCTTCAATATGGCGTATCTTCATCCTATCCCCTATTGTACCCAGGTAACGCATTGCAACTTTAGAACTCTGTACCAACATCTCCGTCTCTCCCGTAACGGTAGAAATCAAGAGATTGAAATAATACTTATCGCTATGAGTAGTAGCTGAGAAGGTTATAACCCACTGCGAGAGATGCTTCGATGTATGAAACTCATCTATAGTATCCGCATCAAAATTAAGCACAGAGACGTATTGCGTAATACCCGTTTCGATAGGCAGATGCACTTCTAAATCAACAGGCGAGATAAAGACATAATAGTATTGTGCATATATACTGCGTAAGTCGCCCTTTGGGGAGGCCTGCATCGTTGTAGGATAGAAGGCAAACGAACGTGTACCGACAAGCGAATCTATACGAAAAGCAAAGGCTTCGGCTCGACAAGCACGGCGCTCGGCACGAGTCATTGGATTCTGGCAACGATTATCTTTGGTGAGCGTATCTACTGTATTATAATCAGGACCAAGAACAGGGACAATATTTAGCGTAGGCACCGCGGAACGTGTAACAGAGAATTGCGAAATAGGCGGCTGACGACGTTGCGAAGATAAAGTATCATTGCCAGACTTTTGTCCAGCAATGATATTATGAGCAGAGGCCACAACAACAATAAGCATTGTTACGATTAATGACGCATATAGCGCATAGATATATTTAGTCATAACTATTCACTTTAGCAGACTAATATATCTTAGACAATGTGCCTGTATATTGTACAGGACTATACCAAGGGTATGAGATTGTGAGCGTCGCTCCACCGAGGCGGGAGTTTATATCAAACGTAAAGGTATAATCACCCGTAGCATACAGAGGGCATTTAAACACTACGCTCCAGCCTTCGGATGTTTGATGAATCTGATAATCTGTAACATTTGGCGTAACCGTATTGATTAAGACGTAGCGATACGGAGGCACATAGCCCACATAATAGGGCAAACACACATCGACAGAGCCTCGCCATAGAGTAACCGTATAGGTAGGATTAGAGAGCAGCGTTGTACCACCCGCAGGCAACTGCTGGACGGTTTGAGGATTAAACTCAAAGTTACGCGACTGCACCAGCGAGTCGATAAATTTCTCATACTCGGCCATACGCTCGGCTCGACGTTCAATACGTTGCTCATGTGTTAGATGAGTGTAATGATGATTAGTCTGTGCTACGGCTCGTTGTACTGTAGGGCCGCAATAGGTGCAAAGCAGGATGCACACAAAAACAAAAGGAAGTCGTTTCATAGCATAATATGTTTTATGACTGAAACGACTTCAAAATTCTTGCCTAAATACCCATTCGGCGTAAAAATTCGCCCGTAGCACTTTCCTCACATTGGGCGACTTCGTGTGGCGAACCCTCGGTGATAACTCGGCCACCACCCGCACCACCTTCGGGACCTATATCTATAATATGGTCAGCAACCTTAATAACATCGAGATTATGCTCTATAACGATTGCCGTATTACCCCTATCGACCAATTTATTAATTACGCCCAATAGTTGGTGCACATCTTCAAAATGGAGTCCCGTAGTAGGCTCATCCAGAATATAGAGCGTACGGCCTGTATCGCTCTTGCACAACTCGGCGGCCAACTTAATACGCTGGCTCTCACCGCCCGACAATGTAGTACAGGGCTGACCAAGTGTGATATAACCCAAACCTACGTCTTGAATCGCTTTTAACTTCTGGTATATCGACGGAATATTAGCGAAGAAATCCACCGCTATATTCACGGTCATATTAAGCACTTCGTTAATATTCTTACCCTTATACTTAACCTCCAACGTCTCTCGATTATAACGATTACCTCCACACGCCTTGCATCGCACATATACATCGGGTAGGAAGTTCATCTCGATAGTCTGCACTCCCGCACCACGACACTCCTCGCAACGGCCGCCCTTGACATTAAACGAGACACGGCCCGCTTTGAAGCCTCGCACCTGAGCATCGGGTGTAGCCTCAAAGAGTTTTCTAATATCGGAAAAGACATTAGAGTAGGTAGCAGGATTACTGCGTGGTGTACGACCTATGGGCGACTGGTCCACAACAACCAATTTATCAATATGCTCCAATCCCTCGATGGAATCATAAGCCAACGGCTGGTCGAAAGAGCGATAGAGATGACGGCTCAACGCAGGGCGCAGAGTTTCATTCACAAGTGTAGATTTACCCGAGCCACTGACTCCCGTAACGCATATAAACTTGCCCAACGGGAAACCAACGTCAATACCCTTAAGATTATTACCTCGTGCACCACGAATCGTAAGGCTTTGACCTGTACCCTCACGCAGCGTAGCAGGCGCTTCGATACGACGACGCCCACAGAGATAATCGGCTGTAATGGTATTTGACTGCAAAATATCCTCCAACGTACCCGCCGCAACAATCTGGCCACCACGACGGCCCGCCTTGGGACCTACATCGATAATAAAGTCTGCCGAACGCATCATCTCCTCATCGTGCTCTACAACAATCACCGAATTACCTGCATCACGCAACTCTTGCAATGTACGAATCAAACGACAGTTATCTCGCTGATGAAGACCAATGCTCGGCTCATCGAGGATATACAATACATTAACCAACTTTGAGCCTATTTGCGTAGCAAGGCGTATGCGCTGGCTCTCTCCGCCCGACAGCGAACGAGCCGAGCGACTGAGCGACAAATAACCCAAACCCACATCCAGCAAGAAACGCAGACGTTCGCGAATCTCCTTGATAATCTCAACCGCAATTTTACGCTCCTTGTCGTTCAAATAATCCTCAACATTCTGCATCCAGGCCGAGAACTCCTCAATGGACATTGCCGACACCTCGGCTATATTCTTACCTCCAATTCGGAACTGCAGAGCCTCCTTTTTCAGACGTGAGCCACCACATACACTACATTCACGATAGGCCATAAATTGCTCACGCCACTTCTGACCTCGTTTCGACTCCTCATCATCGGTTGTCGATTGCACATACTCGGCAATACCCTCCCAGGGAATCATCCTACGGCCCGACACTGAGGTAAACTCCGACAAATCGACAGTCAAAGGCTTGGGGTCGCCATAGAGTATGGCGTTCATACCCTCCTCGCTTATAGTTTCCACAGGGTCCTCCAACGTAAAGTCGTAACGGCGGCCCAGCATAGTAAGCAGAGCAAAGAGTTTATTATTTTTATATTTGCCGATAGGCTCAATCGCTCCGTCACGCAACGAACGGCTCTCATCGGGGATTATCTTCTCTCTATCGAACACAGCCTCGACTCCCAATCCACTGCATCGTGGGCAGGCTCCTTGAGGAGAATTGAACGAGAAGGTGTGAGGTGCGGGGTCTTCAAAAGCAACGCCTGTCGAGGGGCACATCAAATGGCGAGAGTAATAGCGCAGACCATCAGTCTCATAGTCATATAGAGCCATCGTACCTTTACCTTGACGCATAGACTCCTTGAGCGAAGCCATTACCCTCTCGCGCAAATCTTCATTCACGCGCATACGGTCCACAACCAATTCGACGGTATGCACCTTATAACGGTCGAGTTTCATACCCACCGTAATCTCGCGTATCTCGCCATCAATACGGGCATAGATATATCCACGCTTAGCCAACGACTCAAACAATTCACGATAATGACCCTTACGGCCCTTGACTATAGGCGCCATAAAGGCGACCTTACGGCCAGCAAAGCCCTCAATGATAAGGTCACATATTTGTTCATCGGAATAATGCACCATCTCCTCATCGGTTATAGGAGAGTAAGCACGCGATGCTCGGGCATACAAAAGACGCAGAAAGTCATTTATCTCGGTGACAGTACCTACCGTAGAGCGGGGATTCTTATTGGTAGTCTTCTGCTCAATAGCAACAACAGGGCTCAGGCCCGTAATCTTATCGACATCGGGGCGTTCCATAGTTCCTACAAACTGACGGGCATAGGTCGATAGCGTCTCCATATAACGACGTTGTCCTTCGGCATAGATAGTATCGAAGGCCAAAGATGATTTACCCGACCCCGACAAACCTGTAACAACGACCAACGAGTAACGCGGAATCTCGACATCAACGCTTTTAAGATTGTGCACACGCGCACCCGTAACAACTATTTTATTATCCTCTTTGGAAAATTTCATCTCTTATCTTCTGATTAACAAACAGAACACCCTGTATGGAATAGATTCAACAGAGCGTGCAACCAATCGTGCAACGATATAAGCCCCACCAAATCGGCAAAGCAAACGACCAAAATAACCATCGTAAACCAACGCACGAACTTAACACCCCACGTCATAGCAAAATGCGATGCCAACATAGCGCCCACGATATTACCCAAACCGTGCCACAGTCCATAAGCATAATCAACCTGGCCATTTATCATAAATATTATGAGTGAGAATGGTGTTGCAAGGAATATAATAAAGCCCTTGATGACATTGGCCGTAATGATATCCAACTTCATCGACCAGATGGTAACGGCAAGGATAACGTAACCCAGACCGATATAGATATAACCGCCATAAAAGCCCAGCAACAAGAACCAGATATAGTGGTAAAACTTGGTCTCCAACGGGCGGCCTCCGTGAATATGGGGATGACGGTGGCTATTATCGAAAATCATATAGACAAGCACTACGGTCAGCACGACAGCCATACAGATAGTAAAAATTGTATCGCTGATATGTGTAGCAACCAGCGAGCCTACAATATTACCCACAACGGCTGGCAGAGCCAACTTGACACCGCTCTTTATATCGAGCATACGTTTGCGGATGAAGGCAACCGACGAGGTGAAATTTTGCAGTATGACGGCTATACGGTTAGTACCGTTAGCGACTCCGATGGGCAAACCCAAAACGGTAAACAGCGTCATAGTGATAATAGCACCGCCGCCAGCCAGCGTATTGATAACGCCAACCAGCACACCAGACAATATCAAGATTATCTCTATCGCGTATTCACCCATCTAAGCGAACAAAATTAATTAGTTAAAAATATGGTTTACTCACCATCTGCAACCAACAAAATTTAGCCGACTTAAAGATAGAAAAAAAATTGCAGATAAAAAAATTTACCTGCAAAAATCATAGGAATTTTATATCGCTCACATCTATTTATCCCAGCGACCAAGCAACTACTTTGTTGCGATATAATACAAATCAAAACATTGCTCACCAACAGGGCCAATACTATAATCGTCACGACTGATAGAGGTCGTAAGGTCTTGATTGTCGTTCAGCAGGCGACGGCGATTCAGCCTATTGAGAATATCATACGGAATCTGCAACATCCAACGCGGCAAACGGTGCTGAAAGTCGAACACATCGAAACGTGTAATACGCTCCACACCTCGGCGATTCTGCTCATAATACTCCATAACACGCTCATTACCTGCAACACCCTGACACTCAACCTTCGAAAATGAGCGCTTGAGCAAAGCCTTCAACTCCTCGATACGATACTCTCTAACGTGCCACGGATTACGCGTGAGCGACATCGGTGCATTGGGAGTTGAAACAATAAACTTACCACCTTTACGCAATACTCGGCTCACTTCGCGCACAAACTCGGCATCGTCCTCTATATGCTCAATTACCTGAAACGAGATTACATAGTCAAAACTTTCATCCGCAAAATCCAAAGGCGGCACGGCCATCTGGCGGAAGACAACATTTTCGGGCAGAGGATTATCAAACTTGGGCGTAGTCTTATCTATTGTCGTAAACTTTACAGTCGCAGGTGCAACAACATCAACGCCATAGCCTACACCCGTACCTATCTCCAGCACATCGCCTGAGACAATCTCGGCCGCCTTATAATAGGCAAGAATGGAGCGCTGGAAAACAAAATTATCGGAGGCATCGCGGTTTGATACTCGCTCGGCTGTATGAAGTTTTGCCATAGTCGCTACTATTTAATTTTGATACTTTCGCCCGAAGCCACAATCTTGCCACTCTTGAGCAACATACCTACAGCACGTTTAAAGACTTTCTTGCTCATCTGCGTTAGGCGATGCACCTCCTCAGGCGAAGAGTCATCTCCAACGGGCAATACACCTCCATTATCTTGCAGGAGTTTAAGCAACGTATCAGCCGACACTGCAACGCCATCATAACCCTCACGACGAAGAGTAAGGTCGATACGATTATCATCGGTAATTCGGCAAACATAACCCTCCAGACGGTCACCAACACGCACAGGCTTAAAAATCTGATTCTTGTAGAGCATCCCCCAATGGCGAGAATTGATAATACAACGATAACCAATAGGGCTCTCCGATGCTACCAATATATCGACGGTCTGACGAGCCTCTACAGTGATTACATCATTATCGATATAAGGTTTGAGTTTCATCGTAGCGACGCAGCGACCTGTAATGTTATCGACATACATCCACACAACATAACTATGGCCCGCTAAAACACCACCCTGCTGGTTACGATTCGGCAAAAAAAGGTCCTTACCTGCCAAACCCCAATCGAGGAAGGCTCCGTGAATACTCTTATCTACCACTTTCAATGCAGCAGCCGTACCCTCAGTAATAAGCGGAGTCTCAGTTGTAGCAACCAGGCGGTCCTCCGAATCGTGATATACAAACACGCTTAATTCATCACCTACGGCATTATCCAACGACACATAGCGATTGGGAAGCAACACTTCCGTACCCTCCTCATCGACGAGATAGAGTCCATAATCAGATATGCGATTAACTTTAAGAGTCTGTATGCGACCTACTTTCATAATCTTAGTTTTTGTAATGGCGCAAAGATACTAAAAATATCGGAACTATCTATTATACGCTAACAAAGAAATTAATCGCACAAAAAATCGCCATTCGAGCAACAGAATATATAAAATAACAGATAAGAATATATCTTTTTTTTAATAAAATTATAGCACTACAGCACAAAACTCATCCATATACCACAAATAACATTTTGCACATCAAAAATTTTTTATTATATTTGTGTTAAACTACTGCCCTTGAGTGTTTTTCACTCACATTATTATTTAATATACAGACAACGCTCCTTACTTACGAGGGGTGCTGTTGAATATATTATTTGGAGTGTACACATCCCAAATGGGATATGGGCAGATAGAAATATTACTGCCCAATGAACAACAACGAACTACTATCTAAAACAATCAGTTTCCTGCGCCTACCACTAATCATAGGTGTAGTATTGATACATTCTCGCGTCGGAACATCATATATTGCCGAAGGAAGTCTTCCGATATATAGCACTGTATCGCACATTATCTCCAATATTTTGGCTCGCGTAGCTGTACCCTGCTTTTTCATTTTTTCGGGATATTTCTTTTTTCGAAATGGAGGCGCATTTACGCCTGCATCATATCAAGAAAAACTCATTAAACGCTCTCGCACGATATTACTACCATACATACTATGGAATTTGGCAGTAATGGCGCTATTCCTCATTTCGGAACCATTCACCAAAGGGTTGGTATTAGAGAGCCGTAAACTTGTAAGCGACTATTCGTTAGGCGAAATTGTGCAGGCATTTTGGAATCTTAATGATGGCTTCCCAATATGTTATCAGTTGTGGTTTATACGCGACTTGATGGTCATAATGGTTCTCTCACCTATGATATATTGGGCGCTGCGAGCAATGAAACACTATTTTTTGATTATCGTTTGCGCATTGTGGCTTACGGGTTGGAGTCTGCATATTGATGCACTTAGCACCACCGCTCTACTCTATTTCTCCGCGGGAGCATATTTTGGAATTACGAAACAAGATTTCGTTGCAATAGCAAAGCATATTGTATGGCCAGCATTGATTATCTATATATTTATGGCATTAGCTGACGTAATATTCCTGGAGGAACCGTGGCATTGGTATATTAATCGTGCTGCAATACCAGCAGGCATCATCACGACCATCGGACTATCGGCCCGCTTTGTAGAGAGTAACAGATGGCAGGCTTTGCCTCACTTAGCGGGTATAGGATTCTTTATGTATGCTTTTCACGGAATGCCGCTGACGCTGACCACAAAACTCGCGTTCAAATATTTTGCACCACAGAGTGATATGGCTATTTTGGGACTCTATTTCCTCTGTCCGCTGGTTGTATTGTGCATAGGCTTTACGCTCTATTACCTTATAGCGCGTTATCTGCCTCGACTAATGAGTTTGATAACAGGAGGAAGATAGGGAAAGATAATTCAAAATTCATCACGAAAAATCGACTTTTTACAGCCATAACAACACATTATTTCGATATATAATTCTGAACAAATCCGCAATAAACTTGCATTCTACGCAAGGTTATATTATCTTTGCAGGCAAAATAAAGTTCATTTTTATGATAAGCAGAAGATTGCTCAGAATTAAGGCTCTGAAAGCCTTGTATGCACATCTTAAGTCGGAGTCAGATTCATTGATGGCCTCGGAGAAAACACTCGTTGCATCAATCAATAAGACCTACGACCTCTATTTTCAGATGTTGTCACTCATTGTAGAGGTGGCTCGTTATGCTAATGAGCGCCAGCAGGCCGCTATGCAGAAGAAACTTCCCACTTACGAAGATTTGAATCCCAACCGCAAGTTTGTCGAGAACGCCGTAGTACATCTTATCGCCGAGAGTGATTCGGTAAACGACTATTTGGCAGCACACAAACTCTCTTGGGCTCGTTACCCCGAACTTATCAAGGCTCTCTATTTGCAGTTGGAGCAGAGCGACTACTATAAGAAATATATGACGTCACAGGAGCGTTCATTCCGCGAGGATTTGGCTTTGGTAACAGATTTCTACGCCAACGAATTGGAGTCGTCAGAGATGCTGGAAGAGGTATTGGATGAGCAGTCAATACTTTGGAATGATGATTTGGGCTTTGCCCTGATTATGGTCACTCGCACACTCTCTAATATGCGTCCTTCACACCGCGATGTAAAGGTATTGCCCAAGTTCAAAAGCGATGAGGATTTGGATTTCGCAATGGAGTTGTTTGAGAAGGCTGCCGTAAATTACGATAGCAATCTGGAGGTTATTGAGCAATTCACACGCAATTGGGATATCGAGCGTATAGCATTTATGGATAATGTGATTATGGTTACCGCAATGGCTGAGTTGGTATCATTCCCCTCTATTCCCGTTAAGGTTACCCTCGATGAGTACATCGAAATTGCAAAGTACTACTCTACGGCAAGCAGCAGCACATTTATTAATGGTGTGCTTGACAAGGTCGTGACTACTTTGACCGAAGAGGGCCGCATCAACAAGAGCGGACGCGGACTGATTTAACTCTGACTCGGAGGATGGGCGGCAGAAAGTATTGTATAGTAGCAATAGCGACACTATGCTTTGGGGCGTGTGGCAATAGGCAAAGCACACCGACAACAGAGCAGCAAAGCATTGTAGTAACAAATATACAGACCGTAGCCGTTAGCAACGCAAAATTAAAGGGGGGTCTGTGCGACACCTTACATTTTGGCAAGATGCGTCAAGGCGAGATAATCCGAAAGCAGTTGCGCATCCAGAACGAGAGCGACAACCCGATGGTCATTCTGCGCCATATAACATCGTGTGGTTGCACGACAGTAAATTATGACCGCCGTCCGATAGCCGCAGGCGAGAGCACAACAATCGATTTTGAGTTCAATTCACGAGGCGAAGTAGGTTGGCAAATGAAACTTATGGAGTTTTATTTCGCCGAAAAGGACACTCCGCTGAAGATTTACATCGAGGCCGAGGTAGAATAGTTGCTTTTTGGCAAATAAATAGTATCTTTGCCAAGCATTTTTGCAGAAAACAAACTAAAAAACAATAAATTATGATTAATTTTCTTCAGGCAGCGGCTGCACAGCAGCCGGGTATGGGCAGTTTCTGGATTATGATGCTGCTTATGGTAGCGGTAATGTACTTCTTTATGTGGCGTCCCGAGTCTAAGCGTCGCAAGGAGATGGCAAACTTCCGTGCAAATTTAAAGAAGGGCGATAAGATTATCACTGCTGGCGGTATCTACGGCGTAGTTAAGGAGATTAAGGAGACAACACTCCTTATCGAGGTTGATGGCAACGTAACATTGCGTATCGACAAGAATATGGTAGTAGCCGACAACTCACAGTTGCAGAAGTAATATTATTGCAATAGAAAAACGCAGGGTGTCCGATGATAGTTGGACACCCTGCGTTGTATTTCGAGAGCAAGTGCACTCGCCTACTTCAACTCAACCTCGACCATTGCGGGGAACATATAGCGCAAATCACCTCGCTCGTTGAGTGTGCGGGCCATACTGCCTATTGTGCGAGGCAACTTACCCTTGAATATCTTCTTACCCTTATAGTTAATAGTGATAGGTTTATCCAAATCGACCATCTCGTCATTGAGATAGATTGTCAAACGAGAATAATCAGACTCACTGATATCAATAACATTTTTATTTATCTCCGCCACTACGGTTGCTTTATGGCGACACTCCTTTTCGGGCACTGACAGCCAATAGAATGCACTGCGAGTCACCTCCTCCTGACGCCATACAATCTTTTCGGGATAGGGGTTGCGTTTGTATTGAGCCATCCAGGGAACTGCCGCAGCATCTACCCTTTCCATCCAATGACCTTTACCCTTGATAATGTGTGTTTCGTGGATATATCCCTCTTTGTCAGCCTGCTGCAATGAATCCATTATAGCACCGTGCTTTACTGCAAGTTTGTTTCTATCGTAGGCGCTATCGTTCTCACCCATCCAAATCATATAAGGTGTATTACGCAGATTGACCTGCGACGCTTCGCCAGGGTGACCAGCCATCATCGAGGCAGCCGCCCATCTGTCGGCCATACGCGGAGCCATACGCCACACGCCATCGCCACCTGCCGAGTAACCCATCAGATAGACCTTATCGGGATTGACATCCAAAGAAGCAACAGCCACTTGAATCAACATCTCGAAGAACTCATCCATACCTGGCTTAAACCACATATTCCAATCATCCCACGGAGCACGAGGTGCAACATAAACACCCTCCTCTGGCTTATAAAGGCGGATTTGATTATCCCACTGCTGGTCATTTACACGCTTATGGGTAGCACCACCGCCGTGCATCGAGATATAAAGGCTACGACCATCGGCAGGTTTCTCACCATAGGTGATAGCCTTGAACTTCATCTGCAAACGTCCACGCTTGAAAGTCTCTTTCTCCAACGCCTCCTTATGACGCTGTTGCATCTGTGAGCGCCACTGCGAATCAAGTATCGACGAAACAGTCTGCGCATCCTTTGCGCTCAACGCCTTGTCTGCAAACGGCTCATCAGCCAACTCCAAACTTGCGGGATTCTGCTCAACCCAACGCTCTAACTCTTTAACACCTTGTGCAACTGCAAGATTACACAACGCAACGGCAAACAATGCCGACAAAAAAACTCTATATTTCATCGCCTCAACTATTTTTCAATTTCATCCTCGGTCTTAAACTCCATAAAGCCAAACTCCTCACGGGCACGCTGCTGCGGGAAGAGAAAGTAGATGCAGGTGGCGGTTGTAGATAACTCATCGGCGGCATTAAAAATCTCCACCTCTATAGTAATCACATTACGCATCTGCTTTACAACCTTTGCTCGCAGAGTAATATGGCCGTCAGTTGTATGGACAGGCTTATGGTATTTGACCTCCATACGCGATGTGACTCCGCTCGTCTGAAACTTACGAAAGACCACCCAACTTGCAATCTCATCTGCCAGCGTAGCCTGAATACCTCCGTGCAACGTATTGCGCCAACCTTGAAACTCTGGACGCGGATGCCAATGGCTGACAATGTAGTCACCATCCTCAAAGAACTCCATACGCAGACCCTGCTCGGAGTTGGGGTCGCAACCATAGCAATGGTATGTCGGCTCTCCCGCCCACGGATTTACTATCTTCTTCATATCTCGATTAATTCTTACCAAATACCAATTTCACAGGTCCCATCAAACCACTCTCTCGCAGAGCATTATCGGCCGATGGACCTGATATAGTCCACGTCTTGCGCTCGGCCTCGGGTAATGATGCATCGTAAACCAAACGATTAAACCAAGTGCTTGTAACCTCGACCTCCAGCACATTTTCACCCTCGACAATAGCGTCTGTAACATCAAGCGTATATGGAGCGCACCAAAGAGTTCGCAACGGCTTACCGTTGAGTTTAACGGTTGCAATCATATCGACCTTGCCTAAGTCAAGCTCTACCCTGCCCGACGCCTTCGCAGCAACGAACTTGGTAGAGTATTTAACACTGCCCGAGAAAGCCTTGCCTTCGGCCGAGAGATTGAGGTCTTTCCACGCTTTTAACTCTTCAACCTTTACTTGAGACGGCAAGCCCCAACCATCAGGGAATGAGAGAGTCCATTCGCCATCAACAGGCTTCACTTCCGCCACATCAAATGGCTTTTCTTTTTGGGTCGCCTCTCCGTTATGAATCACGACAAAGCAAGAGCCAGCCTGCGGCAAATTAAGATTTATGGCAGTATATTCACCTTCAGCCTGCGATGCTACTGAACGACTTTCGCCTGTTACAGGGTCCCAAATCTCGACATTACCGAGAGCGTGGAATTTCACCTCGCCATCAAAGACCACACCCTGCTCGGGAGTAACGAAATACCAATCTGCGCCCTCTACTTGGCGGTGCAACCAGCGCACATCACCAACAACATCGGGCTTGAGGCCAAACATCTTTAATGCCTCATCGAGTTCAACACCCGAAAGTATAGCACCCTTGCCGATACGCTTAATCTCGCCCGCCTTGCTCTTACCCCAAATAGCACGAACTGCACTATCGAAACGTTTTTGCGACCTCTTGGCATCGCGCAATGTAGCCAACGATTTAGGAGCATCGGCTACCACTACTGCGCCCTGTTTAATCAACGAGAGTAACTTCTCCAACGTCTCGGGCAACATACGTTTTGTATCAGGAATCCATATCAAGCGATAAGAGTAACCCTCGGGGGTGACCAACTTACCATCCACTACCGTCAAACGATTGAGCAAAACATCGGGATTACAATAGTCAAACCTATACCCTGCGGGGAATAGCTCTTTCTGACTCGGTTTGTGAGCAATCTCATCACCCAAATACCAAAGCACATCCGACACAGCACGACCACGCTCCAACATATAACTACAACGAGCAAGATAGGTCGTAAACTCATTCATATGTTTCCACCAAGTCTGACCACGCAAGAATGGAGTACCGATAGTCGCACCAAACGATGTTCCAGGCTTGAGATAGTCGACCTGCGGATTGTGGGTATAGGTATGGAATACATTATGCGTTACACCCTCTACGGCATTAAAGTCGGCAACCTCCTTCAACATCTGCCAATGCTCATCCCAAGTGAGGTTAAACGACGTAAATGACTCGGCATTGACTCTCGGTTTGCCATAGATACGAGCAGCCGAAGCCGTTGGCCGAATTGGTTTAAAATTCAAATCTCCGACATATCCATTACTGAACGGATGCCAGAACTCGCACATCGGCACATCGGCATACTTGAAATACTCCAATATATCGGCAGGGAATACATCTCCCGCTGCTGTTTCATACATAACCGAAAGGCCCTTTTCGTGACCGAGTTCAGCCATACGACGATAGAATTTATTTGCAAACAAATCACCTATGGTCGTACGCCAATCAAGCAAGAAACGAGAGGTCGTTTCAGGGTCCTCAATCACATAACCTTGCACGGCTGGCAACCATTTACGCAATTCATATCCCGACACTCTTTCAAACTCCTGCTCCATCTTTGCAGTCCAAGTTTGGGTTTTGCACTCCCAACTATCCAATAGCAGACCACCCAACAAACCACCCTTTAATGCTCCATCGGCCAACATCCCGACATAACCCGCAAAATGGGCTTCAGGGCCTTCGGTAGAGAGTTTATCGCACTCCCAGCCTGTTCCTGACGGAGGCGCAGGGGCATTCTTTCGCCCTGCATTGATATGACCCAGACGTAGTATGGTCCAATCGCCTGACGATGGGGCCTTCCATTCGAAATTACCATCCGCAGAGAAGTATTGAGTAACATCAATTACATCACCCAACTTTATATATGCCTCATCGGCTTGTACCAAATCATCCCCCTCGCGCTCGGGGCTTCGAAGTGTCCAACCAGCTTCAGATTCCCAACTATTTTTTAGAGCCACAGAGAGCATATTGAGACAATTGAGATTCATATTGTATTGATTCTCAATCTCGATGCGATACTTTACGGCGCCATCAACCTCTTTGCACGCAAGACTTATCGTAGCATCATCCTGCCAACTTGCTTGAGGCATAGGCACATCAAGTACCTGCGTACGATTGCCACTCTTATCATAGGCATAAAGACGAATTATCACTCCTGGATCGTAGCACATATTATGATTAAAACCCTGCACAGATGATAGTTGCAAAGTTCTAACAACTGTAGGCTTATCATAACTAATTTCCACCCAATTTGCATCATTGAGCGATGGGGCAAGCGTAATTCCTTGATTATTCACAACAGGCCTCTGCCAATCATACGAGCCTCCGCCTACTACTTTCATCGGCTGTGGACGAGCATACTTTTCACCCGCAGGCGTAGGGAAAGCGAGTACTGCAATATCACGATAATCTCGCCACTCCTCACTGCTTGGCTGCGGTTGCGGGAGCGATAATTTAACTTTTTCTGAGACATTCACGATTGTTGCACTTGAAACAAGCAGGCGCATTGCATTTTCGGGCTTAATCCACGGACCTCCCGACATTGCCCAGCCAGGACAATTCTGTATTGTAAAACGGAGATTGAGGCGTTTACACTCCTCGGCAACAAACCTTACGGCTTCCTCCCACTTCTCGCTCATACACTCGATATCCTCGCCCGTAGCAGGCCACTTACCACCCTGTTGGCCGTGGAAGAAGTGCACACCCGAGATACCCGCCTCTGCGATAGCCTCCAAATCGGCAGTAATACCCTCATAAGAGACATTGCCGCCAATAAAATGGAACCACGTTTCGGGGTAAAAGACTTTGTCGGGCGAAAGGAATAGTTCTCTATCGTGTGAACCGAACTCTCGATTCAGCACTGTTGCCGAAGGCACAATGGGAGCGACTTCATTATTTTGCGCTAACACATCTGCCGACACAAACAACAAGAATAAAGAGATGTAAATTACCCTCTTAAAATTAGAGCATAAACGCATAATTCTTAATTTGTTTTGGATATTTACTCTTGATTGGAAATCTTTCGCAGGGCTCGGGCCAACTGGTCGGGGCAAGATGTGCCCTTACGGCCACAGTCTATACCTTTCAAGCGTGCAATAACCTCATCTACTTTCATCCCTGCAGCCAAAGCCGCCACACCTTTGGTATTACCCTGACAACCTCCGATAAACTCTACACTCTTTATCACCTCACCGTCCAACTCTATGACGATAGCCTGCGAGCAAACGCCCGACGTGGGATATACTATTTTCTGACTCATAACACTATTCTTTTTGCTTAAATTTATATACAAAGATACTAAATTTGATGTAATCGACTCTATTCGCTCGCAAAAAAGGACAAATCTCACAACATTTTTGTACATTTGTGGAAAATTTAGAGTTACAATGTACGACGTTATAGTTATAGGCGCAGGTGCAGCAGGATTGATGGCTGCCGCAACAGCCGCACGCAACGGCAAGAAGGTGCTCCTGATGGAGAAGATGGAGAAAGCGGGCCGTAAAATCAGAATATCCGGCAAGGGACGATGTAATGTAACAAACGCCCGACCACCCGAGGAGTTCAAGGAGTCGATTCGCACTAACGCCGACTTCTTTGAGGTGGCTTTTGCCGAGTTCAACAACAAGGCTACAATCCGCCTGTTTGAGCGTTTGGGTGTAAAACTCGACATCGAGCGAGGTCAGCGCGTATTCCCCAAGAGCGGAAAGGCGTGGGATATAGCAAACGCATTGGTTGACTATTGTTTGGACAATGAGGTCGAGATAGCATACAACACTCGCGTAAACAACATCCTGACGTTAGACGGCAAGATATATGGCGTGACGTACATCAACAAGCGAGGTTTCGAGCGTAAGGAGGAGGCCGAGAATGTCATCATCGCTACAGGTGGCGTGAGTTATCCCGGCACGGGCTCTACGGGTGACGGATATATATTTGCCGACCAAGTGGGCCATACCATCGAGGAGGTGCGTCCCTCACTTACACCCCTGCGCACCTCGCACCCGCAACGAAAATATCTTGACGGCCTACTCTTGAAAAACATTCAGGCTCGACTTATTGTCGAAGATGAGGTCGTAAAGGAGGAGTTCGGCGAGATTAGTTTCTCGGACCGAGGCATCGAGGGTGCTGTTGCATTGCGAGTAAGTCGTGATGCTGTAGATGCGCTGATTGACGATAAGCGCGTAAAACTCGTCATTGATATGAAGCCTGCTCTTACCGAAGAGATGTTGCAGGAACGCATACATCGCGAGATTGAGGAGATGCAACCCGACGAGTTCTTCTCGGAATTGTTGCGCAAGTTGGTACCAAAGCACCTAGTTATGCCCATTGCGCACGAGATGGATGTACACTCAAAGAACTATATACGCAAAGTAACCGATGCCGAGATTAACCGATTGGTAAAGATTCTAAAGGGTTTTGTATTCCCGATTACCGACTATGCCCCGTTTGAATACGCTGTAGTGACGGCTGGCGGCGTAAAGTGTGACGAGGTGAACAAATACACTATGGAATCGCTAAAGGTTAAGGGACTATACTTCGCTGGCGAGGTATTGGACCTCGATGCCAATACGGGCGGATATAACCTACAAATAGCATTCTCGACAGGTCGTTTGGCGGGACAATTAAAGAAGTAACAAAATAACCTCTGAAACAATGAAGATAACGGGACGTAACATAAAACGACGTTTATATGGGCTGCGCAACTTGGGTAGCAACATCAAACGCGCGCGTTATTTTCGTGGTCACGGCGTACACTCGCCCTTTGTCTATGCTATAGTAAGACAGGTCTTTATGCGCTCGACATTCATTGACGAGAGGCGCGATTTATATGATGCATTAATAGCGATTGGTGCCCCTGTACGTCGAGCCAGAGAGTTACAAAACCTGATGGCACATTGCGGCTACAATAGATTTGGCATCGACTGTGCTACAGAGGGTTTCAGTCAGTACGACATAGTCATCGCCACTACAGAGATTGCAGCCACCGAGTTAAGCCGTATGGCCAATGCCGCCACACAAGCGGGCATTACCCTATGTATCACAAGGCCTATGCTTGATAGCGAGCGCGACCAAGCGTGCAAACATATAGTCGAGGAGCATCGTTGCACGAGTGTCGATAATAGAGGATACTTATTGTTGTTTAACAACCACTTGCCAAAGCAAAAGTTCAGATTATGAAAGTATATACCAAAACGGGAGATAAAGGCACCACGTCGCTTATCGGAGGCGAAAGAGTTGCCAAATGCGATTGCAGAGTAGAGGCTTACGGCACGGTCGATGAATTGACGGCCTTCACTGCCCTATTGGCTGACAAGTTGCAGAGCGATGAGGCATATACCGCAGAAGTCGCTTTTTTGCGCCGCATAGAGTCTCAGCTGATGACCGTTGCTGCGCTATTGGCTGTGGGCGAAGGTGGCGAGGATAAGGTTGGTAAACTGCAAAGTGCCACAATAGAAGAGATGGAGCAGGCTATTGATTCGATGCAAGAGGCATTGCCGCAAATTACAAAGTTCACCATTCCTGGAGGCGACGAGCGTTTATCACTTGCACACGTCTGCCGTACCATATGTCGTCGCGCCGAACGTCAGGCCCTTAGAGCCGCTGAGAATTGTAATATCGAGGAGCAAGTTATCGTATATTTGAACCGTCTGTCAGATTATTTCTATCTCTTGGGCCGCAGCATTACCCACCGCAGCAATGTGGAGGAGATTTTATGGATACCGTAAAGAGGGATTTCGAAGCAGAATCACAACATAGGTAGAAATCGCAAAATGTGGCTTCTGTTTACACCTAATAACGATTTGATTGTAACCCAATTAACCCCAAAGCACAAACCTGCCACAATAAGATATAAATAGGTCATAAGATTATCGCAAGAAAAGTTTGCAATTTACTTTTTTTCAGTATCTTTGCGCCCGATTTAATGGCAATTATGCTTAATTGCTCATTTTCAACGCATAAATATTATTAAAAACTATAAAACCGCGAAACTATGTATTGGACTTTAGAGTTAGCATCAAAATTGGAGGATGCTCCCTGGCCCGCAACTAAGGAGGAGTTGATTGACTATGCTATCCGTTCGGGCTCACCGCTTGAGGTATTGGAGAATTTGCAGGAGATTGAGGACGAAGGCGACATCTACGAGTCAATCGAGGATATCTGGCCCGACTACCCCTCAAAGGACGATTTCTTTTTTAACGAGGAGGAATATTAGTCTATAATCCATTGATTATCAACTATGTAAACAGCAGATTTGAATAACCAAAGTTACTCAAATTTGCTGTTTTTGTATATTATTGACACAAAGTAAAATCACGTTGTAGATATTAAAAGTAATCTACCTGTGATGGACTCACTAAAATGTAGTTGGGTTATGGATTATCAGCAATTATTAGAGAATATATATCAGGCGATTTTGCCGTACGCCAAAGAGGGTAAGCAGGCCGATTATATCCCCGAGTTGGCAAAGGTCAACCCCGACCAGTTCGGTATGTGCATACACACGATTTATGGCGAGACCGCTGCGATTGAGCAGGCCGATACACGATTCTCGATACAGAGTATCGCAAAGGTCTTTTCGCTGGCGATGTGCCTGTCAATCAAGGGCGACGACCTCTGGAAACGTGTAGGCAAAGAGCCTTCGGGCACAGCTTTCAACTCGCTCATTCAGCTCGAGGTCGAGAAGGGCATACCTCGCAATCCTTTTATCAACTCTGGTGCTATTGTGATGGCAGACATTCTGCTCTCGAATCTTGCCAACCCCGAAGCTGACTTCCTCAATTTTGTGCGTGCAGTAGCGGGTAACGACACCATCGATTACAACAAGGAGGTAGCGATATCGGAGCGTGAAAACGGCTATCTCAATGCCGCAATCGTCAATCTGCTGAAGTATCACGGCACTATCGAAAATGACATCGAGGAGGTGTTGCACTTCTACTTTATGATGTGCTCGATTGAGATGAGCTGCCGCGAGCTCTCGCTTGTCTTCCTCGCGTTTGCCAACCACCGACGCAAGTTTGACTACGCAGGTTTCACACTCACATCGTCACAGGTGAAACGTATGAACGCCATTATGCAGACCTGCGGATTCTACGACGAGGCGGGCGAGTTTGCCTACCTCGTGGGACTACCCGGCAAGAGTGGCGTGGGCGGAGGCATCGTGGCGATTTATCCGTTGCAATACTCGGTTGCAGTATGGTCGCCGCGTCTTAACCCAAAGGGCAACTCGGTGATGGGCATCAAGGCACTCGAGTTGCTCACCACCGAGACCAAAGAGTCGATATTCTAATCAGCATAAGATTACAACTCAACAAAAAAAGCGGCCAAAAAGCCGCTTTTCTGTTTCATATAGTGAGTTACTCCTCGGGGGCGAACATCGGGTCCCAAGCAGGCAACAAGATAGGCTCTTGCTCCAACATCTTAAGCACATCGGCGGGAACATACTGCTTCTCGACTACTACGCGGAACATATACTCCTCGAACCACTCGTCGGTCATAATCAAGTTACCCTGCCATCCTGACGCAGCACCCCAACTATTCTCGACCATCCACTTCTTGGGTTTGCCCTCATCGTCAAGGTCAACGGCAATAAGTGTCATAGCGTGTGACGAGCCGCTGGCATAGGTCTGGATACGCTGTTTCTTATCCATCGGGAAATCAGTTGCGAACAACGACTCATAATCGAGGTTGGCAATATCCAAAGTACCCTTTGTGCGGTCGAGGAACTTACCTACGTCACAAGAGAAGTACATCGCAGTATTATCCTTAATTGAAGCGATAGCCATCGCCTTTACGCGCTCGATAGGAAGATTGATATAGAGCCAATTCTCGCCATCATAGACGTGACGGTCATACTCAATCTCATACACCTTGCCGTACTCACGCGATGGGTCGTTCATAATCATCACATAGTTCTTCTCCAAATCCTCATTGATATACTCCTCATAGAATGACTTCGGAGTATAGGTCTTCTTGCTCACCAAGTTGCCAGACTTATCGTAACGAGCCCACTCGAACTCGGTAGGAGGAACACCCAAACACTCAACCAAGATACGGTAAATTTCGGTAAGCATAGCCTCCTTGCGCTCGGCTGCCTTTGCTGGTTTCAACTCACGCAATTCCAAAGCATACTGACGCAACTTGAGTTTGAGGATTGTCGCCATATTGCCTGTGTTGTTGCTCTGATATGTCTCGGGCATAGCCGACTTGGGCACAACACCATACTTCATAATCAAGTTCGACACACCCGTAAACTGGCCTCCGTCGCCAATCGGGTTACGCAACAACCAATCAACCTTACGGTCATCCATAGGCAGGTCACGGGTGTCGATTATGGCCTGCAAAAAGAGGTTTGACTTCTCCAACAAATCGTAGAACGAACAATAGTTCTGCGAGAACTCAAACGAGGGCAAGTCGTGCTTCGCAATCATCTTGGCACGCAATACATTCAAGCCCGTAAACAACCAACAACGGCCCGAAGACTTCTGGTCGGTGATACCACTCGTCGGAACACGGTGCGAGAAGTGGGTATCACACATTGTCAAGTTGTCGGAATTGATAGCCAAAGTGGCGATTGAGTTCGATGCGAGGGCATTCTTTGCAGCCTTCTGCTCGGGAGTGGCTGTATAGCCCTGACGGATACGCGAAAGCATATCGCTGTCGATTCCGCCATCTTTGGTTTGTGCCTCGGCGCACATTGCGCCCGCAAACAACATTGCAGCACAGATAAAAAGTCTCTTCATACATTATTTATTTAATAGTTTTATCTCTATAAAATCTTCTCATAAGCCAATCGGCGACTCTCGATTATGACATCACCACAATAGGTGAATCCCAACGAGGCGATAAGGCTCTGCATAATCCGATTATCAGGGTGAGTATCTATGCGAATACTTGGCAGAGAGTTATCACGCGCCAACTGCTCGGCACATTGCATAAAGCATCGGCTCCAGCCCTGCCCCACTCTGTCGGCCGCAACGCACAACCTATGGACAACGGCATAATCGCCCGCAGTGAGCCACTCGCCACCCGTCAAATCATTGTATGCCACCTCACCCGTAAAGATTACGGCGCCATAGGCCACAATCTGCTCGCCATCTTTTGCCACATAGCCCACGCCATCAGCCACATCACGCTCCACGCTTGTGCGATTGGGATAGCCACGCTGCCATTGGTCAATGCCCGCAGCACCCAAACGGCCACTTGCCGCAAGCATAATTTGCTCGACGGTATTGATGTCCTCTATTTTTGCCTTTCGGAAAATCACAACAATTTGGCTTTAACCGTAAAATCAATTTACTACTATACTAAAATACAAAGTTACAGATTTTTCTTGAAACTTGCCTTTCAATCGTCCATCTTTTATTTCGCGACATCCTCATACATCAGGTAGTGACACTCCTGCATACCTACCTTTTCATAGACCTGGCGGGCCGAGAGATTGGTTTTATCGACATACAGGCGCACTTGCGACACACCTTTCTGCGTAGCCATATCTTTTACTTTGGAGTACATTGTTCTAAACAGGCCTCGGCCACGATGTGCGGGCTTTACATATACACTCTGCACCCACCAATACCACTCGGCATTCCAATCGCTCCATTCACGTGTTATCATCAGGCTGGCAACCGTCTCACCCTCATTTCGGGCAACAAGATAAGTACCCTTCTCGCTATCATTCATCGCGGCAGTAACGCCACGCAACACCTTATCACTATCGAGCACAGTGCCCTCCGACTCCAACGCCATATCAACCTGAAATTGCACTATAGCCGCTATGTCAGACTTATTACCGACTGTTATTTCATACTCCAACAATTCCATTGCTTAAATAAAGTTTGAGTTAATTGGTAATACGCATTATAGTATACACTACAAAGTTAAACTTTTTTATCGAATTACGCTTATCTAAAGAAAAAAGGTTATCTTTGTAGAAAGGCAAAACTAACTCTAAAACTAATTAATATGAAGAAGTTATTTTACTTTTTGGAGATTGTAGCGTGCGTTGCACTCCTACTGTGCTCAATATCCTGTACAAGCCAGACGCCAAAGGCCAACACACCCGAATATTATGTAGCGGCATTTATCTGGCCTTCGTGCCACAATGACTCATTGGCTCAAGCACATCTGTGGGGTGATGGAGAAGGCGAATGGGAGATAATCAAGAAGGGAACCCCTCGTTACGACGGCCACTACCAGCCCAAACAACCTCTTTGGGGTTATGAGCACGATGATGACCCGAAGGTCGTAGAGCGTTGGATTGACACGGCGTTGGCACACGGTGTAAACACTTTTATTTACGATTGGTATTGGTATATGGATTACCCCTACCTCGAAGGTGCGCTCAACGATGGATTCCTCAAAGCCAAGAACAACGAGAAGATGAATTTCTACATTATGTGGGCCAACCACAATGTACCAAAGAATTATTGGAATTGCCACCGCTATGGCGGCGATAGTTCGCTACTGTTTGATGCAACGGTTAATTGGGAACAATTCAAGACCATAGTGGACCGCGTAATCAACCAATACTTCAAGCGACCAAACTATGTCAAAATCGACGGATGCCCGGTATTCTCAATCTTCGATATGGGACGTTTTCTGGCAAGTTTCGGCTCGATGGAGGAGGCCGCAAAGGCTGTACAATATTTCCGCGATGAGGTTGTGAAGGCGGGATTCAAGGGCCTGCACATTCAGGAGAGTGCTGGAGGTGGCGGATTCCTAACTGAAGAGCGAGCAGCCTACACACGCGAGTACATTGAAAAACTCGGTGTAAACAGCATCGCATTTTACAATATGGGAGGATGGGACAAGGATTACCTTACATACGGAAAGAACGCCATCGAGATTCGCAAACAATACGACAAGGAGTTGCCAATTACCATCTTCCCGACGGTATCAATCGGTTGGGATGACACGCCACGATTCCCCGCAAAGGGTGGCGACGAGACTACACGTTACAACGTATCGCCACAGGCCTTTGCGACATTCCTGCAAGCCGCCAAAGAGTATGCCGACAGCCACCCCGAGCAGCCGCCATTCATTATGATTAATGCGTGGAACGAGTGGGTAGAGGGCAGTTATCTATTACCTGACCGTAAATACGGATTCGGTTATTTGGAGGCTGTCCGCGACGTAATCATCGACGGCAAGTACGACACGCCCCAAAGCGAGTAACATTCACATCATACCACAAAAAAAGGAGGTCATCGCTGACCTCCTTTTTGGTTGAGCTACCGAGATTCGAACTCAGAATAACAGAACCAAAATCTGCTGTGTTACCGTTACACCATAGCTCAATCGTTGCTCGTAAGCGACACAAAAGTAATGCAAAAAAATCAATCGGCAAAATTTTACGCTAATTTTATCAGCAATATTTTTGAGCAAATAAACTTTAGGCTTGCAATCACATTGATTACAAGCCTAAAGCATAAAATTTCGGATGGATTCTACTTTATAATCTCGTCAACGATAAGAGAATATCCATCATTATTAGGATGTAAGCCATCGGTAAACAAACTCTCGACAATCTTACCATCCTCACCCAACATCTTAACGCCAGGGTTAATGAACTTAAAGCCCTTTTGCTGAACCATTGAGCCTAACCACAGATTAAGTTCCTTCACACGCTGTTCCTGACCTCGGCGTGGCAAAATACCCACATATACAATCTCTGCTTTCGGCTGGCGAGCCTTAGCGGCCTCCAATACGAGTCGCACACCCTCTACAATGTCAGCATCGCTATCGCGTCCAAGATTGTTTGTACCAATCATTACGACAACCTTTTTTGCCTCGAAACCATCCAATTCACCGTGATATATACGCCACAATGCGTTCTCAACACGGTCCCAACCGCAACCCATATTTACGAATTTGGTCATCTTAGAATGCCATACCTGCTCACCATTCTGCTGGCGATGTGCGCCACCCCAATAGTGAGTGATAGAGTTACCGATGATTACGGCCTCGGGCTGACGCTCGCGTGCCTCGCTGATGATTGTACGATGACGCTCATCCCACTCATAGAGGTTGGGCTCACGACGCTGTGTTACGGGTTTCGTCGTCAAACGATTACCTACGGGCATCTTCAATATCTCACGCACCTTCTTCTCTACAGCAACAGCCTGCTGCTGCATACCCAAATCTGTCGGGTGAGTTCCATCAACGGTCATATCCTGCGTCAGGGCAAGTTCCTCGCGAGTAAGATAGTAGAGATTCTTTACGCCACCATCCTTCAACTCTTTGTATGCACGCTTTGCTGCCATATTAACAGAATCAACAATAGCACGCTTACCAGAATGCACCACATCGTCGCTATAACCTGCGTGCTCAACAATCAGGATAGGCTCATCGTGCTTAGCACGAATCTGCTTAACAGCGGCAAGTGTACGAGGATAGACATTCTGCAACATACCCGTCATATTGGGATAACAATCGAGGATAAAGAGTCGAGCATCGGTCTCAACGATAAAATCCAACACCTCGGTCTCCATAGGGCCGTTACCCGAAAAACCGAGATTCACAACGGGCAAATCCAACGAACGCTGCATAATTGTACCCCACGCCATAGCAGGACGCGATGCACAACCACCCTGTGCGATAGATGTACCGTAGAGGATAATAGGTTTCTCCACCGATGTAGGTACAAAACGGAAATAACTACCCTCATCTACACCAATCTCCAACTTCTCCACGCCATTATACAACGGCAAATAGAGGCGATACTCATATCCGAGTTGACGCGACGAATTGGGCATATCGTTATAGCGATACGACACACTCTCGCCAAACGAATATCTCGACGGGGCTACATAATCCCACACACCATCCTGGTCTATGCGGTACAAATCAACACCCGACTTACCTGTTGCAGGCATATGATTCATAGCATAATTCTTGTCGAGGGTTGTATATCGCACCTCAATCTTTGGCGAATTACTAAAAAACGTAATCGACAGACCTGCCGACTGACGTGCAAGGCCCCAAACCGGAGTACGCACTTTACCCTCGGCACGTTTTGGCAGACGCATATAGCCCTTAATCTCCGATGTAAAGGCTTGATTCTGGATTACGTCGTACTCATTCTGCATCGGGTCATACCACGTTGTCTGTGCTGTCACCGATGTAGCAACAAATAGCGACAACAACAATGAAAATAAGATTCTTTTCATATCCTATAAATTTACTTGTTATTTCAATTTGCTCAAGAAGCGCTCTCTATCCACTATAAAGCGTGTATGCTTTCCCTCGCCTATCACGCCCGCATCATCCCACGCTTTAAGCGAGAAGACCAAACGGCGGCCGTCAACCTCCTGCAATGTAGCCTCGGCCACAACATTTGCACCTACAGCAGAGGCCTTGAGGTGAGATGTCGAAATCTCGATACCCACGGTTGTAGAGCCTTCGGGCAGGCAATCAGCCACCGCCATCATTGCCGCATTCTCCATAAGTGCTACCATAGCGGGCGTAGCCAATACCTCCATATCACCTGAGCCAAGTGCCAAAGCCGTATTTTCGGCACCAACCGTCAAACGGCTCTCATATTTTAATCCAACTTCCAACATAATTTATTCTACTACAAGTTCCAAAATACCAACTGAAGACTCCTTCTTGGGAGTAATATTAAGACGCAAAGCCTCAGCCTCGATAGGAGCATCGGGGTGTACCATATTGAATTGGTCTAACTCGATACCGAATCTGTCTGTGATATACGGCTTAAATTCGTTCCACTTTCCATCGACAAAGTATTCCATACTCCACTCTACGGGACGCTGAACACCACCCTTATCATCGTACCAATATACAGATACACTCTCGACGGGCTGCTTCTTCTTGAGTTTAACCTCTACGCTCTGCTTTTCACCAACCTTTGGCCACGCAGTCCAGCGAGGAATAGTTCTATCGAAAGAGTTAGTAGGACGTTTGCCATCAACGGGAGCCATCACATCGTCATTAGAGTAGGTATATGTTGCCTTAATATCGGCAATGTTACCTACGGGGAAAGTCATAGCACCACGTACCGTCGCTGCATCACGTGCAAACCACACGTTCATCGCCTCGTTATCACCACGATTGTTCCACGCATAATAAGGAATGAGAGTCAAAGTAGCATTTGTCTCATCTTCTGCTGTTGTTGCGGCTACGGCCTGCATAGAAATAGTACCAATACCCTGCATTATACCCTCTGCGAACTCACCAACTTTGGCCTCAGGCTTCTGTGCAGAGATAAAATAACTTGATACCTGCTGCTCATTATCCTCCTCCTCGGCACAATATACAAGCGGACCACGAGTAATACACAAACGATTGCTATCGGCCTTAACTCGCTCGTCGGCAACGCTGAAACGCACCTCCATAGGCATATTCAACTCAACGACATCACCCGATTTCCAAGCACGGCGTACAGGAACAAAGCCATCAACAACTTCGCTCTTCACGCGCCTGCCATTTACTTTAAGCGTGTACTTTGACTCGATGCCATCGGCATAAGAGTACAATTCTCCCGGCACGAACTTATCATTCAACCACGATGGGATACGCATCCACAAAGTGAACTCCTCGCCTTCGTTAGCAGGGGCAACAGTAATCTCCACCTTACCATCGAACGGATAATCAGTCTGCTGATTCAACTTAACAGCACCGGCCTTCAATGGCACCTCAACGCTACTACCTGCGTACAAAGAGCAGAAAATATCGTCATCGGTATGAGAATATATCATACCTGAAATTTGGGGTATCAAACGAGCCAAGTTCGATGGGCAACAAGCCGTACCAAACCAAGGCGAGCGACCAGCACGTCCGTGATTAAATGTCTTACGGCCATCAGCCTCCAATGGGTTGACATAGAAGAAGCGATTACCCTCGAGGTTTACACCCGCCAAAACGTTGTTATAGAGCGACACCTCGGCCACATCGACATATTTGGCATCACCCGACATAAGATACATACGGTAGTTGAACAGCACATTACCTACAGCCGAACAAGTTTCGTTATAAGTCTCCTTATTGGGCAAAACATAATCAGGACCAAATCCCTCGATACCAGGGACTGCGCCCAAACCGCCAGTGATGTGCATCTTCTTGTCAACTATATCGTGCCAGATAGCATCCAATGCAGGAAGAAGAGTAGTATCGCCCGTCATTGCTACGATGTCGGCCATACCCGAATAGAGGTAGGTTGCTCGTACGGCGTGTCCAACTGCAACACGCTGCTCACGTACGGGATTGTGCTGCTGGGCATAGTCGTAACTCAAAACGCCTTCGCCATTGGGGTTGTAGGTCACGCCACGAATATCGATAAACTTCTTGGCCATATCCAAATAGAGTTGCTCACCCGTAGCCTGATACATCTTTACCAATGCCAACTCAATCTCCTGATGGCCTGGAGCCTGCATAACGGGTTTGCCACCATTGTAGTTGGGGTCACCCTCAAAAAATACTTTATTTATGTGACGAGCATTCTTCTCGGCAACATCCAACCACTTGCGCTTGCCCGTTGCTCGATAGTATGCAATAGCAGCCTCATACATATGGCCCATATTGTAGAGTTCGTGACTATGCACAACATACGAATAGGGAGTATCACCCGCATAATTGCGAGGGTTACGCAGATGCTTGGGCAGGATATGATGCTCATAAAGATAACCATCAGGAGCCTGTGCCGCCGCAATAACATCGATAATCTCGTCCATCTGCTTCTCCAACTCGGCATCCTTCTCCAATGTAAGCAAGCAAGCCGCGCCCTCCATAACCTTGAACAGGTCAGAGGCGACATAATAAGGGCCTGTGAATTGTTCGGTCACCTTCTCGCCTCGCAGATAGGCACCCACTCGGCGCAGATTCTCAACCGCTGGCTCGGTCTTCTCCAATGAGAATGGAACGAGGGTTTTCTTTTGTATCTGCAAACGCGGCAACCAAAAGTTGTCGGTAAGCGTAACTTGATTAAATGGGATTTGGGTTAAAGACTCCTCAACTTTAGTGTTAGAGACATCTTCACCACTACACGCAGCCACAGCAATGCCCGCACAAGCACAGACAAGGGCCACTCCAATAAATCGGCGATTTAGATTCAAGTAAAACATAGGAAATAGTATTAATTAGTCATTTTGCTACAAATATAACTAAATAATTCCGATAAAACTGAATTTCATCAAAGATAAAAACGCCCTGAATATCTACACAAAAACGAATATAGTATTGGCGTAATACAATTTTTCTTATTACCTTTGACCTAGGTAAATTTTGTTTTGTAAAATTATTAGACGCAGTTTGCTGGATTAAAAGCTAAAGTGTTACTTTACACAAAACAGCACAAACAATTATAAATCAAACATAACGAACACACCAACTAAACAAAAACTTTAGACAAATAATAAAAACTAACTGATATGAAAAAACTTACATTTTTATTAGCCGCAGTAATATGCGCATTGACAGCAACTGCACAAGAGCCACAATTCAATGATAATACGGTGATTTCGCACCGTGGTGCGTGGAAGAACACAGGACATCCACAGAACTCGCTCGCTTCGTTCCGTGCAGCAGCCGAGATGGGTTGTCACGGCTCGGAGTGTGATGTGCATTTGACGCTGGATGACTCGCTGGTAGTATATCACGATTTAAGTCACGCAGGTATGCTTATCGAGAAGACAAAATATGCAGACCTCGTAAAAGTCCCTTTGAAGAATAGCGAGAAGATTCCTACCCTGCACGAATACATCATTCGCGCAAAGCAGTATCCTCACACAAAACTTATCATCGACGTTAAGACTCCCAAGGAGGCGGCACGCGCCACACGCATTGCGTTGGCGGCTGCGAAGGTTGTAAAGGCAATGAATTTTGAGAAGAGCATAGAGTATCTTGTAGGTTATCTGCCCGCAGTAGATGAATTACGTGCCATAACAGATTGCCCCGTAGCATATTTGGGACGCTGGAAGTATGAACTACCAGAGATGCATCCTGACACTATCCTACGACGTCAGATTAAGTTCCTTGACTATCAGGGTCTGCACTACATCGCACACCCCGAATGGGTAGAGGTATTCCAGCGCAACGGCATCCACCTCAACGCTTGGATTATCGACTCGGAAGAGGAGATGGATTGGTTTTTGAAGCACAACTTCGACTACATCACAACCGATAACCCCGAGAGATTATTGGAGAAGACAACAAAGAAAAAGTAGTTTCACAAACAATAAAGATGAAAAAGGAGATATTAAAACTATTTTGCATTTTAGGCATATTGTTTTTCGTAGGTTGCGACTCTACAAATGAGGATTTTTACGAGAATCCCAAATACATTTACGAACTTGCAAACGCGAGCGGTTGTGATATTACGATTAGCATAACCGACAAGTTTGGAAATTTACCCAATCTGTTCACGATTGAAAACGGCAAGTCGTACAAATGGGTTAATAATACACCAAAATATTATTACAATTGGTTTCCGTTTGATGCTGGAGATAAACCCGTGATTATCGAATATGGAGATGGAGTGTGCGTAGATGCAAAACATCTGCCTGCCAATCGTCAATTGATGAAAGAGAGCAACTGGACACAGAAAAAAGATGCAGAAAGTGGAGAAAACATTTACCTATCGACCTATACATTCACCGAAAGTGATTATGCGTGGGCGGTAGAGAATGCCACAAAAGAGTAAGAGCTAAATAATTTAGGCCACCGAGAATATTTCCTGGTGGCCTTTTTATTTTCAAGACGAACAATAACCCGTTGGAGTTGACACTCTATCACTTCTCACGTTTAGGAAACCAACCTTTTTCGACACGTTTGCGTTGCTCGAAAAGTTCACCAATAGACCAAAATGATGAAGCACCCCACACTGCCAGCAATGTGGACCACAAAACATTCTCAATCATCAAAGAAGCCGAAACGGCCACTACGCCCATCAATGCAAACACCCACCAAATGCGTGTACCAAAGTAATACTCACCCTTGATTACGAGCGGATGAAACAATCCAATAATAAGAAATGTGGCAACGCCAATAATTAGTCCTGTGAAATACATAAGTCAAAATATTTTGCAACAAAGATACCCTATTTCTCGCTATTTGTAACTATCATTTTTGATAGGTCGAATACAACAAAGAGCAGTTTCGAGGACAAAAAACAATTATTTGGCCCACTTTACCGCCAAAATAACAAAGATTTATTATCTTTGCGGAATTAAAACGAAAACGTAAAACAAAAATTAAACCGCATAGCGATGTTTGAGAATTTAACAGACAAATTAGAACGCTCGTTCAAAATATTGAAGGGTGAGGGTCGAATCACCGAAATCAACGTAGCCGAGACACTTAAGGAGATTCGTCGTGCGTTGATTGATGCCGACGTAAACTACAAGGTGGCAAAATCGTTTACCGACGAGGTTAAACAGAAAGCTTTGGGTCAGGATGTATTGAAGTCAGTGAAGCCTGGTCAGATGATGACCAAAATCGTGCGTGACGAGTTGGCTCAGTTGATGGGAGGTACAGCAACCGACATCAAGTTGGAGGGCAACCCCGCTGTTATTCTTATCGCAGGTTTGCAGGGTTCGGGTAAGACTACATTCTCGGGCAAGTTGGCGTCGATGCTCAAGTCGAAGAAGGGGCGTCAGGTATTGCTCGTAGCAGGTGACGTATATCGTCCTGCCGCTATCGACCAGTTGAAGGTTTTGGGCGGTCAGATTGGCGTTGAAGTTTACACCGAGGAGGGCAACCAGAATCCTGTAGAGATTGCCGAGAACGCAATCAAGTATGCACGTCAGAAATCATACAATACCGTAATCGTCGATACGGCTGGTCGTTTGGCTGTGGATGAGGCGATGATGGTGGAGATTACCGCTATAAAGGCTGCTGTTAATCCGAGCGAGACATTGTTCGTTGTAGATTCAATGACTGGTCAGGATGCAGTAAATACAGCCAAGGAGTTCAATGACCGTTTGGACTTTGACGGCGTGGTGCTCACAAAGTTGGATGGTGACACACGAGGTGGTGCTGCCATTTCGATTCGTTCGGTAGTAAACAAGCCGTTGAAGTTCATCTCAAGCGGCGAGAAGATGGATGCATTGCAGGTGTTCCACCCTGAGCGTATGGCTGACCGTATCTTGGGTATGGGTGATGTAGTATCACTTGTTGAGCGCGCACAGGAGCAATACGACGAGGAGGCTACCCGCAAATTGAAGAAGAAGTTGGTGAAGGACCAATTCAACTTCAACGACTTTATCGAGCAGATTAACCAGATTAAGAAGATGGGTAACCTGAAGGATATCGCATCGATGATTCCTGGTATGGGCAAGATGTTGAAGGATGTAGATATTCCTGACGATGCTTTCAAGCAGACCGAGGCTATTATCTCGTCAATGACACCCGCTGAGCGCGAGAAGCCCGAGATTATCAATGCAAAGCGTCGCGAGCGCATTGCAAAGGGTTCGGGAACTACGCTTGCCGATGTAAACCGCTTGATGAAGCAGTTTGAGGAGACTCGCAAGATGATGAAGATGGTTGCAGGTGGTGGCATCAAGATGCCCCGTATGGGCCGTGGCGGATTCCGCAGATAGTCATCGAAATACAAATTATATTAGGTTAGGAGTTGTCTTTCACTTGTGATTGGCAACTCTTTTTTTATCGCCCACCACAACACATTTATTTTAAGAATAATTTCTACTTACATTTCACTAATTTTGATATTCCGACCAAATTTTATTATATTTGAAATATTTTTATACAAATACCATTCAACTATGAGAAAATTTATCTTATCACTCACCCTACTCCTGCTCGCTGGAACAGCCTATGCGCAAACCAAGGAAAGAGAGGTACGCCGCTTTGAAGTTGAACCACACATTGGCATTGCTTCAACAAGTTTTTTAACTATGGGCATTGAGTATCGTTACAACTTTAACCAACGCCCGTGGGATGTAGGTCTGAATAGCGCCTTTGATTTCAATGGAGGAAGAATTATTGCTGTGGGGGATTACAATTTTGCACGCAATAAAAATTGTTCATTTTTTGTTGGCGTAGGTGCTGGTTGGGCAAACACCACCATAATGAATATTGATGAAGCGATAGAACAATATGGCGATTCTTGTTGCGCCTCATCACAAGATTGTCTTTGCGTTTCGCCACGAATTGGATTAGAACTCTTTAGGCACTTACGCTTAACTGCTACGGTCAACACATACAACTTCAAAGAAGCCGAGTTCATTCTCTCATTAGGAGTAGCGATTGGCGGAGGAAGAAAATAGAAGGCAAATAACTTTTATTATATTTTTCTGGTCAAAAAGTACACGTTTTTCGGGGGGGGGTAAATTACAACTGATATTGTGGTCAATATGGGCTATATAGTGGCTGACAAGTTGCAAATTCGGATGCAAAAAAGTATATTTGTATAAGCAAACGTTAAATTTAACATCCACAAACTATGAAAAGACTCGTAATTTTGATAATCGCTATCGTTTGTGCTACAGAGGTTTTTGCACAAAAGGAGCATACACCCGTAAGACGATTTGAGATTGAGCCAGGTTTTTGCTGGAATGGATTTTTCGCAGGAGCCGTCGAGGCACGATACAATTTTGCCAAGCCCTGGGATATAGGAGCAAGGGCATATATGGATTGGTATGGCTCGGCGTTTGACATAACGGCGGACTACAACCTTTCACGAGGTGCAGACCTCGCGTTCTTCTTCGGGGCGGGAGCAGGTTTGGAGTGTGTATCAAACATAGATTATATGGGAGTAAAAACGGAATACGACGCTTTTCACCTGATGCCACGCGTGGGTATAGAGATGTTTCGCCATCTGCGTTTCACATTACTATTGAACACCTACAACTTCAAGCCTAACGACCTCTGCATATCAATTGGATATGCATTTGGCGGCGGTACAAAGGCAAAGAAAAACGGAAAGGTGCGATAAAACCCACACAAGCAAAGCAGACTCACCAACAACCATTTACCCCTACTATTATGAAAAGACTTGCAATCATGATAATCACCATCGTATGCGCTACTACATCGTTCGCGCAGAGCGAGGATATAACCGTTAGACGAATCGAGGTTGAGCCGAGCATCGGCATCGGCACTGGCGGAGTATCGCTTGCGTTAGAGGTACGCAACAATATCAATCCTCGTTGGGATATAGGCCCGCGAGCAGGGATGGATTTCTATGGCACAACAGCCGACGTGGTGTCGGATTATAACTTCATAAGGCCGAATAAGAATGTTATGTTCTTTGTCGGTGCAGGTATGGGCGCGGGGGATGTCAGCGAGGTTGGGAAAGTTCCTTTAAGTTATGCTGAAGATGGCCCTGCTGAAAAATCGACAAAATTTCACTTTATGCCCAGAGCAGGAGTGGAACTATTTCAGCACGCGAGATTTACCGTAGCACTACACACATACAATTTCTCGCAAGCCTATATTATGTTCTCTTTAGGAGTAGCGATTGGCGGAGGAAGAAAATAGAAGGCAAATAACTTTTATTATATTTTTTTTGGTCAAAAAGTACACGTTTTTCGGGGGGGGGTAGATAAACAAAGTTTTATTGGTCAATATGTGGTAATGTGTTAAAAATCAACAAAAATCCGCACAATATTTTTGTAATTTTGCGTTTAATAGATGTGTACACAAACCTTACAAATTGTTAAACAAAAAAAAATTAAACAAAAAGATGAAACGGATTCTAATTTTCACATTGGGAGTTATCGCCCTTGCCACATTTATATCGTGCCAAAAGGATAACGACGAACAGGATGCTGAAGCCCTTGCAGGCAAAGGCAGCAATGAGCAGATTAGCACTACCCTTGCCAATAGTGTATGGAGTAGCGGCAGAAACGGCTACCAAGAGGAGGCTTTTGTAGAGTTTACCGATTCGGAGAATGCCATATACACTATTATCGAAAACGTGGATGGCACAGAGCGATTAAAGCAAAAAATCGAATACCACTACACCTACAACTCGCCCAACATTACTCTTATGCCCAAGGATTTTGTGAATAATAGGTTAAGAGGGCAAATGGCAAGACACGACAAGGGGCACGAATATCTCTATCTTACATCAGACGTTGACAGCCTTGAACTCTATCTCACCAAAACAGATGAGGATATTAAAATAGAGTCAGACAGCACCGATAATTACAGTGCCAAGTTTTAGCAGATAGAGTCTAAAGCATCTGGGGATAAACACCCCTGCAAACCTAGATTTTTACCCATACATTTGTATGGGTATTTTTTTATGGCTATATTTGTCGGTTGTAATGTAGTTTTAGACTAATTTATAGATAAAATGGCTCATCGCGCAGGTTTTGTAAATATTATCGGTAACCCGAATGTGGGTCAATCGACACTTATGAACGCCCTCGTAGGCGAAAAACTTTCGATTATCACATCAAAGGCTCAAACGACTCGTCACCGTATTATGGGTATTGTAAATGGCGAGGATTTCCAGATTGTATATTCTGATACTCCAGGAATCTTGAAACCCGCATACAAATTGCAGGAGTCGATGATGAACTTCGTGCAGGGTGCAGTGGATGATGCCGATGTTATTTTGTACGTCACTGACACCGTAGAGCAGAGCGACCGCTCGGAGGCTATCGTTGAACGCATCAACCGTAGCGGAATACCAACGATTGTTGTAATCAACAAGATTGACCTTTCGACACCCGAGGCATTGGAGGTATTGGCTGCACAGTGGCAGGAGAAGATGCCGCAGGCTGTGATTATCCCCGTATCGGCCAAAGAAAAGGTCGGAATGACAGGCGTATTGGATGCCATATTGGAGCGTCTGCCCGAAGGTGAGGCATTTTACCCGAAGGATACATTAACTGACAAAACTCTGCGTTTCTTTGCATCGGAGATTATACGCGAGAAGATACTCCTTAACTACGACAAGGAGATACCCTACTGCTGCGAGATTGAGATTGACACCTACAAGGAGGAGCCGACAATTGACCGCATAGCGGCAAACATCTACGTCGCACGCTCATCGCAGAAGGGAATCGTCATCGGTCATAAGGGCGAGCGCCTGAAGCGTGTAGGCCAGCAAGCAAGAGAGGATATGGAGCGATTCTTGGGTAAGAAGGTATTCTTGCAGTTGTTTGTCAAGGTACAGGAGGATTGGCGCAACAACGAGCGACAGTTGCGCAGATTCGGTTATGACCAGCAATAATTATTCACATCTTGCGTTTATATAGCAAAAGAACAGATAGTAGCAAATTCAGAAGATGCGCAAAGGCTTACTTAAAACGGTTTTGACCATAGCCATACTGCTTGGCGCTTGGTGCGCCAGCACTCAATACAACAAAGAGTATTTTCACTATATGGGTCGTCAGGCAATGATGAACAACGACTACCAGCAGGCGATAAAGACTCTGAATGTATTGTTGCGCTTTGACGAGGACGACTATGAAGGCTATTTCTTGCGCGGAATTGCGAAATATAATCTTGACGATTTGTTAGGTGCCGACAGCGACTTCTCGTCGGCTCTGGAGAAGAATCCAGTATATACTATTGCTTATACCTACCGTGCTATCACTCGTTCACGATTGGGCAATTATGATGATGCACTAAAGGATTTTCACGAGGCTATCGATTTACGTCCAGACCTGCCAGACCCATATTACAGCCGAGGTGTGACACGACTGCTCAATCAGCAATTCAAGGAGGCGATTGAGGATTTCGATATGTTTATCCGCCACGAGAAGAAGGTTGCAGATGCGTACGTGAATCGCGGATTGTGTTATCAGCACCTGAAAGATACGGTGCGTGCATACGAGGACTATGAGCGTGCTATTCGCACCAACCGCGAAGACCCTAACGGATATAACCACCGTAGCGTGCTTTATATGCAACAAAACAGGCACAAAGAGGCCGAAGCGGACCTCGATATAGCCATAAAGCACGACTCTACATATCTACTTTCGTTCTTTAATCGTGCGTTGGTTTATTCTAACACCAATCGTCCGATGTTGGCACTGAGTGATTTTGACCACGTAATCAAATTGGATTCAACGAGTTCGCTAACATACTTTAATCGTGCAATTGTAAGAACACAGATTGGCGATTACAACCGTGCTATGGAGGATTATAACCGTGTAGCGGAGTATTCGCCTGAGAATGTGTTGGTCTATTACAACCGTGCTGGTTTGCACTCGCAGATTGGCAATATTGACAAGGCCATAGAGGATTATTCACGCGCCATAAATCTCTACCCCGACTTTGCAAACGCATTCCTAAACAGAAGTTATATGCGAATGATTAAGGGAGATATGAAGGGAGCACAATCCGACAGACAGATTGCCGAGCGTAAGATTGCTGACCATAAGTCGCGTTTGGCAGATTCAACATACTCGATTTACTCGGATACTACGCAGAAATTTGACAAACTATTGTCGTTTGATGCTGATGTAAAAGGAAGTAGTTTTGAGAGTAGCGTCGAACATACTACAGCACAAAATAACGACATAAACTTGATTCCTCTGTTTAAATTTACGATTACCATTGCCGACTCTACAATGCTGGCGCGTCAAGAGTTGTATCATGCACAACGTCTGGAGGATTTTATTGCAAAGATTGGGGATGATAGGTTGCATCTATCGCGTGACGGCAGCAACATTCAACCCGACTCGTTGGTAGCGTTGGATAGGCAGATAGCCGAGCAACTGCACCGTAAGGAGAATTGGATTTTGCTTTTCAAACGAGGAGTTACACAATCACTGATAAAGCAATATACGAATGCCGTAGGTACGCTTACGTTTGCTATTACGGCAAATCCGTCGAATCCGTTCCTCTACATCAATCGTTCGACCACACGAGCCGAGATGATTGACTTTATCTCGTCGATTGATAATTCGTTCCAACGAATAACGATTGATTCGGACCCCGCAAAGCGCCTTAACAATCGCAGTTCACGCACATACAACTACGATGATGCCATAGAGGATATAAACAAGGCCATAAAGTTGTATCCCGATTTTGCGTATAGTTATTACAACCGTGCGGGTTTGTATGCCATTTCAGGAAAATATCCCGAAGCCTTTGAGGACTATTCGAAGGCCATAGAGTTGCACCCCAATTTTGGTGAGGCATACTACAACAGAGGTTTGGTCCAGATTTATATGAAGGATACACACAAGGGCTGTTTGGACCTGTCAAAGGCTGGCGAGTTGGGTATAGAGGATGCGTATGAGGCATTGAAGTTTTACATTGACAAATAACCTTTAACGCTTGCCTCCTCATCAACGTAGTCCGCAAGGGCTTAACAGCATAGTATAGAAAAAAATTACTAATAAAACTTAAATAAGATTATGACAGAAATTTACAAGAGACTCAACGACTCGCCTGCGGCTCGTTGGACTGCGCTGCTCATCGTTTCGTTTACGATGATGTGCGGCTATTTTATTACCGATGTAATGGCTCCGCTGGAGGATTTGCTTACAAAGAGTCCTGCAGAGGGTGGCTTGGGTTGGACAAGTGATGAGTATGGCTTCTTCTCGGGCGCATACGGTTACATCAACGTATTCCTGTTGATGTTGTTCTTCGGAGGTATCATCCTCGACAAGTGCGGCGTTCGTTTTACTGGTACTATGAGTAGTTCGTTGATGTTGGTTGGTGCATTATTGAAGTGGTATGCATTGGACAACTCATTTGGTGATGCTCAGATTTTCGGCTACCCCGTGCAGGTTGCTTTGGCGGCTTTGGGATTTGCCATCTTTGGTATGGGCGCCGAGATTACGGGTATTACCGTAACAAAGATTATTGCGAAGTGGTTTACTGGCCACGAGTTGGCGTTGGCTATGGGTTTGCAGGTGGCAATGGCACGTATTGGTACTGCCGCGGCTTTGGCCTGCAGTCTGCCTATTGCAAATAAGATGGGTGCAGCATCGGCTCCCGTATTGTTGGGCGCTGCATTGTTGTGCGTAGGTGTTGTATCATTCTTGGTTTATTGCGTGATGGACAAGAAGATGGATGCATCGTTGGCTGCTGCCGAGGAGCAGGAGGCCGAGGAGGGTTTCCACTTCAGCGACTTGAAGGTAATCTTCACAAACAAGGGATTCTGGTTGATTGCAGTTTTGTGCGTATTGTTCTATTCGGGCGTATTCCCATTCTTGAAGTTTGCTACTAAGTTGATGATTTACAAGTATGGTGTAGAGCCTGAATTAGCAGGTTTGATTCCTGCAATGTTGCCCTTTGGTACTATTTTGCTTACACCTGTATTCGGCTCATTGTATGACCGTTTGGGTAAGGGTGCAACGCTGATGATTAGCGGCTCGTTGATGCTTACTTTGGTACACGTTCTCTTTGCATTGCCTATTCTCAATGAGTGGTGGTTCGCTATTAGCATTATGGTAATTCTTGGTATCGCATTCTCACTTGTTCCTTCGGCTATGTGGCCCGCAGTACCAAAGATTATCCCGATGAAGCAATTGGGTTCGGCTTATGCTATCATATTCTACATTCAGAACATCGGTCTTTCGATGGTACCCGTATTGATTGGCTCGGTGATTCAGAACTACGCTACAATCGAGACTGCAGAGGGTGTAACTTATGATTATACTATCCCGATGACAATCTTTGCTGTATTTGGCATTGTGGCTGTTGGTGTAGCACTACTCTTGAAGCATATCGACAAGAAAGAGGGTTACGGTTTGGAGGAGCCTAACATCAAGAAATAACACCCCCAAAATAGAGACAATGCTATGAAAAGGATATTACTTTCAATAGTTTTGGTAGCCTCCGCGTTTCTACCAATGCGTGGTGTTGCGCAGAACGTAGAGGAGTTGGCTGATGTAATGTGGTATCAAACCTCTTACAAGGAGATTACCGCAGAGCGTCGTGCTGCAATGAATGAGATGCAGAAATACGCAGACTCGTTTACTCACACGCTCTTTGAAGAATACCTCGACACAACAGCTGGCACAGACAAGGAGCAGGCTTTGGAGGGTTGGGGATTGATGCGATTCTACAATATGGCATTGGAGAAGTTGCTGCAAGAGATTCCCGCAACAAAGGTCAAGAAGGGGCAGGTTGTGATGTGGCAACTATACAATATGGGCTATGTCGTTAAGACCGACAAGCAGTGCTTTGGCATTGACCTATATCATAAGCACGTCGAGAAGTTAGCACCGCTGATTGACTTTATGCTCATCACACACAAACACGGTGACCACTATTCGAAAGTGATGGTAGAGGAGTTGGCGCGTCAAGATAAGGCTGTATATTCCAACTTCCTCGACAATGGCTACAAGGTAAAAACGGGTGACAACTTTACTGTAGGTAATATCAGCATCAAGGTTACTACGGTGGACCACAACGCAACACTCAAGAACTTTGTGAATGTCTATGAAGTGAATTGCTACGATGCCAAAGGCAAGGATTATGTGATTATGTTCTCGGGCGATGCTCACAATTACGAGCAATTGAATCCTACGGGCAAAATCAATCTCTTTGTGCCGCACTTGGCCGTTGGCTTGAATATGACAAAGGCCGTAGAGAAGATTGCGCCAAAAGAGGTACTGATGTCACATATCCTGGAATTGGGACACTCGATTACAAAGTGGCGCTGGTCGTATGAGTATGGAATAAATGAGTGCGAAAAGTTGGAGCGCGAGGGTGTTTATCTACCTGTATGGGGCGAGATGATACGACTCAAGCGATAATGACTTATTAAAGCAATAGAAAAGGTGGCCTTGTAGCCACCTTTTTGCATATCTACTATTTACACATCTGATATACCTCTAACAATTTATCACACATAGCCGACCACGAGAAGCGTTTGCGCTCTTCGGCGAAATTCGCTTGTAGTTTTTGTAACACACCTTCGGCATAGATGCGTTGCAGGCCCTGCAGAATATCGTCAACCGTAGGCTCGCAAACCAAGCCCACCTTGCCATCGGGCACTATTTCGGGCAGGCCGCCAACATTAGTCACTAGCATAGGCAACGAGAAGTTATAGGCTATCTGAGTGACACCACTCTGCGTAGCAGAACGGTAAGGCAATACAAGACAATCGGCCGCAGAGAAGTAGTAGCGGACATCCTCATCGGGAATAAATCTATCGTGCAGCACTACCCTATCCTTTAGGCCGAGTTCGTCAATCAGTGCGAGATAACTCTCGCGCGAGGTGTAGAACTCTCCAGCAATAAGTAATTTGCGACCTTCGGGCATCCACTTAGCCCACGCGCGAAGCAACATATCAAGTCCCTTATAATCGCGGATAAGGCCAAAGAAGAGCGTATATTGCTGCTCGGCATCAAGACCAATGCGTTGGCACGCCTCGTCACGGTCAACAACAGAGCCAAAATTCTCAAACATAGGGTGAGGCGAGAAGATAGCAGGAGCAGAGGTATAAGCCTCAAGTTCACGATGCACCTGCTCCGACATATAGACAAAACCATCAACTGCACCCAAATAGTAATGATTGCAAGGCTTGTCGATTATATGGCTCTCGTGAGGCTCGACATTATCAATCTGACAAACGAATTTCGTAACACCATTTGTGCGGGCAATACGAGCCACAGTACCAAAGCAAGGCGCCATAAAAGGAGTCCAATACTTCATCAGCACCATATCGGGCCTCTCCCGCTTAAGGCGCAAACCGAGCGCAACCCAATTAAAGGGATTGACAGTATTCATCACACGCTCAATATGCAAATCCTCGGGGGCAGGGCCATCGACATATTGCGTCTTACCAGGGAAGAGCAACGACGGATACTGAACGCTGAATGTATAGATTTTAACCTCGTGGCCTCGTTGCTGATATTCGCGGGCCATAGTATGCATTATCGACGCCAAACCGCCACGATAAGGATATGCGGGGCCTAAAATTACGATTTTCATAAGGCTATACGAGGTTTTATAATATTCTATCAATTACTTAATCAACTCATATTGGCGGCTACCGAGACCTATCTTCTCAGCGTGCTCCAGACACGACTGCCACTCCGACTCGGGAGTAGAGTTCTTGAAATGGTCGTGATGGTCGCAGAAGTTATGCGAGTGCATACGGTCGTAGAGTTGGCTACCCGGCATAGGCGTAGCAGCCAAGCAGGCATCCACACAAGCCTGGTCCAAAGCCAATGGGTCAGCCGAAGCAAACATTCCTATATTGGGGAGAATTGGAGCATCATTCTCGGCGTGACAATCGCAGTTAGGCGAGACATCAACAACAAGCGAGATATGGAAGTGAGGACGTCCCGCAACAACAGCCTTTGCATACTCGGCCATCTTACAGTTAAGCAATTTGGGAGCGTGGAAATCCTCGAAGTTGATAGCATCGAAATTACAAGCACCCAGACAGCGACCACAGCCTACACAATTACTCTTATCTACTGACATCTTGCGAGTCTGCTCATCGAACACAAGGCCATCGTTGGCACATTGAGCCAGACACTTCTTGCAGCCTCGACACTTCTTTGCTTTAATGATGGGTTGTCCGCTGATGTGTTGCTCGGTCTTGCCCGCGCGAGAGCCACAGCCCATACCAATGTTCTTGATAGCACCACCAAAGCCTGTCATCTCGTGGCCCTTGAAGTGGTTAAGACTGATAAATATATCGGCATCCATAACGGCTCGGCCAATCTTGGCAGACTTTACATACTCACCACCCTCAACGGGAATATCTACATCGTCGGTACCCTTCAATCCGTCACCAATCAAGATGGGGCAACCTACGGTCAATGGCGTAAAGCCATTCTCCCACGCACAATAGAGGTGTTCTAGGGCATTCTTTCGACTACCAGGATACATAGTGTTACAGTCTGTCAGGAAGGGTTTACCACCCAACTCCTTGACAACATCCACTACGGCACGAGCATAGTTGGGACGCAGATAACTGATGTTACCCAACTCGCCAAAATGGAGTTTAATGGCTACGAACTTGCCCTCCATATCTAAATCCTTGATACCCGCTTTAAGAATTAACTTCTTGAGTTTAGTAGGCAGGCCATCACCGTGAGCCTTAGTGCGGAAATCGGTAAAAAAGACTTTTGACTTCATATCTTTTTTGTAAAGGTTGAATAATTAGTTCCTAAAAAGATTAGAATGACAATTTTACGCCCAACAAGCCCTCGGGAGAGTCACTATAATAGTGCAACCACTCATATATTGCACTACCTGCCAAATTGCGGCCCTCGGCAAATACAGCCCAACGCTCGTTAATACGCCACTCTGCCTCAAGGCCCAAAGTAAATGTACCAGGTGTTTTGACATAAGAGAACTCACCTTGAGCATCCTGCGTCATCCACTTTATAGCGCTTTGATAGCCCAAGTTTAGACCTGCGGTAATCTTGCGGCCAAGATAGCGAACATCCATATTCCACTTGAAATTGGGGCGTGATGCATAATGCGAATCATAGTTCTCCCATACATAGAAGCCAGCCTCCATCTTTGCCTCAAGCCAACCTACGGGGCGAAGATTCATACTACCATCGATACGCAGGCTATGCTGATAGGCCTGAGTAAAGTAATAGTCGGCATCGCGATTATACCAATAGATATGATTATCAGCCAACTCCATTTCAGCAGATAGGCTATATGAGAATACTCCCTTACCTAATGTACCACCAAAACCTGCACGGCCATTATAAGAAGATTCGTTGGGCATAGCACAGATTTTTTCGGTCAAATCGGCATCATCGCCCTGAAGGTAGGGATTGGCATAGATAAGCGAAGCAAAGTCGTGACGCTTGATACCTCCATCAACCTCCAAGAAGGGCACAAAGCCTTCACGTGTATTCTTCCACGTCATACGCATATAGGGGAAGATGTGGTGAGGGTTATCTGTCGAATTGACTACATTGTCGTAACAATAGTTGGCTCCCAACAAGAATTCAAAACGCTCACGACTAAATCCATAACGGGCACCTGCTGTCAAAGTATTATTCTTATAGGGAGCAAATGCCTTACTGCCATACGCGCCATCGAAGGCGACATTAAAGCGGAGGATATGCACACCCAACATCTTGCCCAATGCGGCAGAGGCAGAGAGAGAGGATTGACCATAATCGCCAACATTGACCTTATCAGTTCCGTCAACAAACATTCCTCCTCCCAATTCGACATTGAAGTTCCAACGCTCAAGATTGGTAAAATCATCCCCTAAACGAACACGGCCCTCCAACTCTCCGAAATGAATCTTCTGGCCTGTAGTGGGATAACGGTGGCGCAGCTCATCATCATAAGCAATATCAACCTCCACTACTCGCTGGCCCCAGAAAAGTCCTGCACGACCACCTACACGGTTGCTCATCTCTGTAGTGTTTTCTGTAATTCGGTCGACACCATTAAGCGCATAGCGGTTACGGTAATCACCCTGATGATTAACGTAAGCCATAGCGTAACCCTTGTCCTTATTATAGGTCGATAGATAAACATCGGCCTCACTTGCCAAAGGCGCGCCTACAGCAGCCTTGGTATAGAGCGTCTTGCGACGAGAATAATCCCAATAGGTGATGGTCGCAGGCTTGAAATTCTCAACCATCAATGAGGTCTCGTAGGAACGAGGCATAATAGAATAGTCGATATCGGGACGCATCTTGACTGTATCGGTCATATCGGGTACGATAGCCAATTTCTGCGCAGACTTGACCGTCGGGGTATAATCTTTCGATACTTCAACCTGCTTGGCTACCTGCGCCGAAACAACAGCGGGCAGGCAAAGCAAAAGGCAACTATATAAAAACTTTCTCATAGGTTAATTCATTTTAGCGATTTTCTCCTTGGCCTCTGCAACTATGCCATCATCGGCAGGCGAGTAACCATCAACAACACTCTGGTATGTAGCACGTGCCTGGAACGCATCGTTGCGGGCTACATAGATATCTCCCAAAAGGATAAAAGACTTGGCAAGCCAATAGTTATGGGGTGTCTTGCTATCCGAGAAGTCGTAAATCATCTTCTCGGCCTTATCATAGCGCTTAGCCTTGAACTCCGCCTCGATAAGGCGATAACGGCCCTCGGCACCCTCGGCACTCTTGACCTCCTTGCTCAAGAGTTCAAAGACCTGCAAAGCCTCGCTATCCTTACCTGCACGCTGCAACACCTGTGCTTTGGCATAGCGAGCCTTACGGCGGGCAACATCGTTGATTGCGGTCATCTTCTCGGCATCATCAGCCATAGCCATAATCTTCTCATCATCGGCATATTTAAGCGTAGAAGAGACATATCCCGATGCGGCATTTGTCTTGGTCTTCGATGCTTTCGTAACATCGTACAACGAACGGAAAGCCGTAGCAGCCTGCTCCCAACGCTCGGCATCGTAACAGAGAGAAGAGAGTTTTTCCAATGTACGCTCGGAGTATTGATTCTGGCCTTGTGCGGCAAGTTGAGAAAGGCTCTCGATAGCCTCATCGTTCTTCTTCTCTCGAACATAGCAGTCGCTTAAGAAGAACAGGGCATCGTTGCGATAATAGCCTTTGGGATAGTTGTTAAGATAGTTAGAGAAGGCGGTTGATGCCTCCTGAATCTTACTATCGAGATAGAGTTTCTGCGCGGCTACATACGACATCGAGTCACGTTCCATCTGCGAGACATTGCCTTCAAGACCATATTGTTGTGCATAGTCGAAATAGGCATCGGCATTACCTTGCTCGATATAAATCTCGCGGATACCCTGCATAGCACTCTTTGACTCGGTAGATTGAGGTGAGGCCTTGACAACCATATCGTAATACTGCAAAGCCCTATCCTTCTGGCCCAAATTCATATACGCCAAACCCAAATCCGAAAGCGCCTGAGAATGGTATGTAGAATTGGGATATTGACCGATAAACTGCTCCAAAACCTTAACACCCTTATCGTATTGCTCGTCGGCGATATAGGTACGGCCTAACTCATAGGTAGCGGCATCGACATAATCACCTCTGTCAGCGCGGACAATACGTTGAAGTGAGTTAATCTTATCGTCTCGTTTATTCTGTACGCCAAGCGTAATGGCGCGCTGATACTCGGCATAATACTTTTCTGCAGTATTCAGAGCGATAGCATCATCGTAGCACTTTACAGCCTCGTTGAAACGACGTGCCGAATAATGCACATCGCCAACACGGTTCAAGGCATCGGCACGATATGAGTCACGATGTGAACGAGTATTGAGGAATTTGAGGAACGACTCACCTGCAGCCTCCAACTCCTCATTATTGAAATAGCAATAACCGACATTATATTGTGCCATCGAAGCCTCCTCGCTGCCGCGCGGAGCACGAGTGAGGAAATTGCGGTAACGCTGCAATGCAGAACGGCTATCGCCACGTGCATAGGCAATTTCACCCAGCCAGAAAGAGGCCAGCGCACTATACTTGGCATTAGAACTTGCCGACAACGACTCCTTGAGCGAAGCCTCAGCCGCATCCAAATCACCCAAAGAATAAGACTGCAAGCCATTAAAATAGGCTATCTTCTGCAAAGCAAGCAACTCCTCGTTATTGGGAGATGTGATACTCTTAATAGCATCGTAGGCCTCCGCATAATTATTAGAGTTGTAATATGCGGCAATCAACAGAGTGCGAGCCTCGCCGACACGCTCCGATGAAGGGTATTTGTCGATATAACGAGTCAAGACATTGATAGCCTCATTAAAGACACCACCGCCCAACTCATACTGCAACTTACCGTAATTGAAGAGAGCATCCTCCGCAATATCAGCATCGTAACCGTCGCTCGATGCCATAGCAAACGAGTACAAGGCATTCTGCTTATCTCCCGAACGCAGATAACAATCAGCCAAGTGATATGAAGCATTCTGCGTCAACATATCATCAGCACCAGCCACAGCGCGCAAGCACTCTGTAGCATCGGCATATTGGGCCAAACGATAGAGCGAATAACCCAAGATATAGTTCTCGACACGCCCCATCTCGCCACCGCGAGCCTTATAGGCATTCATATACTTGACGGCAGAGTTATAATCATCGAGTTGGAACCACGACTCCGACATAATACGCTCAATCTGCATAGCCTGCTCATCGGTAGTCTGGCGCAACAACTCATCACCCTTGCTGACAACGGCTTGATAGTCGCCAGCCTTGAAATCAATCTGCATAACATAGAAAGGCATCAAATCACGATACATAGCGCTATTGAGCAGAGAATTAAATCCATTGCGGGCTTCATCCAAACGTCCATCGGCATAAGCCATATAGGATTTGTAGTATGTGGCGTGGTTGGCATAATCACCTTCACCGACAATCTTACTCAAATACTCCTCAGCCTTGGGGTAATCGCTCTGTTTGAAGGCCATATAGCCCATACGCAGATTGTACTTATCCTTTTGTTGGGGGTCCAGACGCTCATAATGCACCTTCGAGAGTTGCTCGCTAGCAGCATCGTCATCCTGCAACATACAGTAATAGGCTCCCAGAGCAAACTGCACATCGTTAGCACGATGCGAGCCGTGATACTCGGCAAGATAGCGCTTTAGGCGCGACTCCATATCCTTACGTTTGAGTTCGACATCACACAGTGCGAGATAGTAATCAATCTGCTCAATCGCAATACGGTCACGAACCGTAGAGAGTGATTTACGAGCCTCACTCAATTCGCTCCTGGCCTCCGACCAATGGCCAAAATTATACAGCGACACGCCTCGGCTAATCTGCTTCTCTGCGCCACGCGTCTGTGCCCAAGATGAGCCTACTCCACCCACCACAAACAACGTCGCCAATATCAATATCTTTCTACGCATATTATTCAAATTTTCAATAGCGTTATATTACATTCTATTAATTTACAAAGATAAGAAATTTAATGTATTTGCACAATAACGGAACGATTATTGTCGCACTAATATTGTACATTAGGGTGCAACTCCTGAAGATTTTGGAGGCACCCGCCTTAATAAACAATCAAAACTATTATTTATGAACAACACACAGAAAGTTTCCGTCGAACTGAAGAACGGAAAATTTATGCTTGCAAACGCCGCAAAAATCGAAGATTTGAATCCAAAGGCATTGATTATTTGTGCGGCAGCAGAGTGCGCAGGATACACTATAATGCACATCCTACGCAAAGACAATGTAATCCTGAAGAGTATGGAGATTACTGTCGAAGGTACACTCGACACTCCTATGCTAGCGCCCGAAAGCCAATATGTAGGATTCAACGTGCGCTACAACATCGACTGCAAGAGTTTGGCAGACCAGAACGCCGTCAGTAGCGCAGTAAGACAAGCACAGGAGTATCAGTGCGGGGTAATCGCAATGTTGCGCCGTATAGCACCCGTCAGTCACGACATTGCAATCGTAAGCACCGAGACGGTAAAGATTTAATCCTCTGCTGTCAAACGCATATACGCCGACACCGCCACCGCATAGTTGAATCGTGCGGTGATGGCGTTGGTGTAGATTTGTATCCAACTGATTTGAGCCTGCAACACATCCAAAACGGTCGCTTGCCCCTCTTGATAGGAGTAGGTACTGATTGATAGATTCTCGCCCGCTATCTGAAGATTTTTCAGCGACGACTGCATCTGCGAGTAACTATTTTGCAGAGCGCTCCAGCCGTCGGCCTCCTCCTGCAACATATCATCCAAAGCATTTTCCAAATTATTTTCGGCAATACGTTCATCTGCACGCGCACGGGCTACTGCATAGCGTCTCTCACCCCAATGAAAGATGGGTACCGAGAGCGATATGGTAGCCGCACCATCGACATAGGTTTTATTCGACACATTAGGAGTAAACGTATGCCACGAACCGCTTATTCCTGCGTTTATCTGCGGATTGTAGGCCGAGCGTGTGATTTTAGTACCCCACTGCGCTGAACGTATGGCAAGTTCAGCCATCTGAATATCGGGCCGACGAGCGGCCAACTCCTCGGCAGAGATTCTGCGGGGCATATGAATGGAGTCGATGATAGATTCTAAAAGAATAACATCGCTCGTTTGGGCGGCACTACGCAGATTATTGAAACTATGCAGAGCAACATCGTAATTATTCTGCAACGCAATTTGCGAATATTCGGCATCACTTAAACGAGCCTCAACCTGTAACATATCGCTTTTGGCGACATAGCCCTCAGAGAAACGTTCCTGAACAACTCGATATAGAGATTTGATAATTGCAACATACTCGTCAGTCGCAGCCTTATAGAGTTGCTGGGCCGAGAGATTCCAATAGGCATAGTCGGCAGCATAACGCATATAGAGCATAACGGCCTGCTCGTTATATTGCGATGATTCATATCCTGTCATAGCCTGATTAAATGCAGCACGCACCGCCCCACCGCCATATATGGTTTGATTAATGCTTGGCTGCATAGCAAAGCCCCAAAACTTATCTCCCGCAGCCGAGCGTCTGAGTGCAGTTTTCACTGTTCCAGAGGCAGAAAGTTTTGGCAAGAAAGAGGTGCGTTCCTGGCGCATAGCAGAATAAGATTGTTCCTTTAGAGCCACAGCATTTGCCAATTCGGGACTTGTATCATAGACACTTTGGCGATACTCAGACAAGGTGATTTGCGAGCGAGCAGAATGAGTACCGAAAACCGCTGATATGAGTAGCGCAACTCGGAGCAGAGTTATATGTAACGAACATTTCATAGCATTTAATCTTTAACTGTAATTTTAATCTTATAAAACAGTGCATAGACAACAGGCAACACGCCAATAGTCAATATTGTAGCAACCAACAATCCGCCCATAATAGTTGCAGCCATACCCGCAAAAAGCGAATCAAAAAGCAGAGGTATAAGTGCCAATATTGTGGTCATAGAGGCCAAAACTACAGGCACAATGCGTTGCTTGGCAGCCTCGACAACAGCCTCAATAGGAGGAACTCCAAGTGTTCGCAAATCATTGATTGACGAGAGCAGAATAACGGCATTTTTGATATTCATACCGACAAGGCCAATAAGTCCCAACAATGAGAAGAAATCAAAACTATTACCCGTAAAAATCAAGCCTCCCGCAACACCGATGAAAATTAGCGGTGTCATAAGCAGAATTACTATCGGGTCACGATAATTGCCAAACAGGAGCAACAGCACTATAAATATCAGCACCAGAGCCAAAGGCATATTTGCGGCCAAAGCAGCATTGGATTCAGCCTGCGACTCCTGCTCACCAAAGACCTTCAAGGCATAACCATCAGGAATACGAACTTCAGACTTGACCTTACGCAATAAATCATCGAACAAAAGTTGCGTATTTACACCTTCCACTGGGTCACATTGTGCTTTCATTACTCGTTGGCGATTATATTGCTCGACAACAGCCGTCGAATAGTCAAAATCGAAACGGGTGCTTGCCTGCTCAATGGAATATACCTTACCGCTCTGCGAAAAGATAGGCATAGATTGCAGATTGGAGAGATTGCGCCCTGCAACATCATCATCCTTGAGTAATATGGGTACAAATTCATCACCACGACGCAACTCACCCATACGATAGCCCTGCGTAGCGAGCGTCAGCCACTCCACCATCCGACTACGGCTCACGCCGATGCGTTGACCTTTGATTTGAGAATACACAGGCATCCACGTCGGAATAAGATTACCCCAGGAGTTGCGTATATTAGTCGCCCTATTATCTTGTCGCATCAAGTGTTCGACCTGCTGCGTAAGATTGAGCAGGGTATCAACATTATCGCCAAGGAATCCGAACTCGATAGTCGCATCGGGCACAGGCGATAGTTTGAATAGAGACGAGCGCAACCACACATCGGGGCACGAATCGGCTACGAATTTATCGAATTGCGACTTGACATCTTCGGTCAGGCGCTTGTTTTTCACCTCGACCAATATATTACCATAGTTGGGGCGTGAAGCATAACTACTGCTGGCAAGGTAATAGCGTGGAGGTGTAGCACCCGCTGTGGTAGAGACACGTTTTACATCGGGATGCTGAAGCAACCAACGGCTCATAGTATCGAGGTTCTGCTGTGTCGCTCCGATATCGTAGCCTTCAGGCAGAATCACATCTGCACGGAAATATGGTTTATCCAACTGTGGAAAGAAGTTATGCGGCATATAGCGCATAGCAGCAATGGATACCAGAAGCAGCACCACAGAACAACATACCACCGTCCAACGATGAGCCAACATTCGGCGCAAGACACCCTCAAACCATCCAAGATGTTGTTGCAGACGTATAGTAGGCTGCGAAGAGAGCATATAGATTCCAAATAACGGCACTTGAGTCATCGCCAATACCCAACTAAGCAGAAGCGACAGGGCAATAACAACAAACAGCGGCTTTATAATCTCGGCCACAGCCGACGGAGCAAGATACAAGGGAAGGAAGGAGAGAATAGCGATTAAAGTTGCACCCAACAAACCCCACTTCGGACCATCGGCTCCACGAATAAACCCATCACGCAAAGAGACACCCGCAAATAATGACTTTTGGGCATTATCGGTTACAACGATAGCATTATCAACCAACATACCCATAGCAATAATGAATCCCGCAAGAGAGGTACGATTGATACCCTCACCGAACAGATACATCAACAGCATCGTGCCACCTATGGTAAATAGCAACGAAGAACCTATAAGCGAGCCACTACGCAACCCCATAGCCAACATTATGACAAGAATAACAATAATGAGCGACTCGGCCAGATTGAGCATAAACGAGAGGTTGGCTTGCTGTGCAATTTCATCTTCGGGATAGAGCGAAACCAACTCAATACCAACGGGCATATCCTGCGAAAGCGCATTCAACACCTCACGCACTTGTTGACCAACGGCCACAACATCAGCCTGCGAGGAGGTCGAGATACCTATGCCTATGGCAGGTTGTCCATCGACATACATCAAGGCAGAGGGCGGAGTGAGATAATCCCACTCTATGCGGGCTATATCACCCAAACGAAATTGGCGACCATCTGGGGCTGTAAGAAGTTGATTGGCAATATCATCTTTAGTCGCATAGGCTCCCGTTTCGAGGACACGCACCGAGAGTTCACCAGCGGCAATCTGTCCGCTATTAACGACGGCATTTTGTTGTGACATCATCGACACAATCATATCGGGCGTGATAGAGAAGTTGGCGAGCGTCGAACGGGTAATATAGAGGTTAATTACAGGTTTTTGCTCACCAAACAACACAACCTTCTCAACACCTGCAACGGTCACTACCCTACGTTTAATCTCCTGCGCCCAATCGCGTAAATCCTGCCACGCAAAACCTTCATCAGCAGCCAGGCCATAATACAGGCCATAGACATCGCCGAAATCGTCATTCACAACAATAGGACCAGCACCTGCGGGTAGTTGCGGTTGCATATTCATCACCTTACGGCGCAACTCATCCCATAGTTGCGGAATCTCTTTAGCACGGGTAGATGATTCCAACTCGACAACGACTTTCGAAAGGCCATAATAGGATTCAGACGTTACTTTCTTTATATTGCGCATTGATTGCATCTCGCGCGCCAAAGGCTCCGAGATGAGTCGTTCGACCTCGTAAGGCGTTGCACCATCATATTGGCACGTAACAACGGCACTCTTAAGTACAAAGGTCGAATCCTCCTTTTTGCCCATCTGCAAAAAAGCCCACACTCCTCCAACTATGAATAGAGCCAAGATAAACCACACAACACTGCGATTGCGTAGCACATATTCGGGTATAGACATAAGATTACGGATTTAAGATTTTCACTTGTTGCCCCTCTTGCAGACGATAGACGCCTGCAGTTACAACCTGTTCGCCAGCGGACAAACCTTGCCGGACACTAACCATATCGCGGCCAAAGATATTACCCAACTCCACACGACGTTGTTCGACAATGTTGGCCGAAGTAATTACCCAAACATAAGTACCACCCTCGGCAGGAGAATATACAGCCGACAGGGGGATGGCTAAATCGTGCTTTGCAGAATCCGACACTTGTAATGTAACCTGACAGGTCATACCAGGCGATATGCCATATTGTTCGCTCTCGGCCTTGCTGATTTTGAGAGCAACCGGAAAACCAGATGCATCACTAGCCGTTTTGGCATAGGTATCAAGACGAGCAGAAAAAGCCTCGTCAGGGAAATTATCGAAGCGCACATAATAGCGAGTTGTAGAGTCCGAAAGCAAATAGAGGCTCTTTTCGGGCATAGTGAACTCGACTGTGGTACTCATTGGATTTACCAATCGCACGATGGTCTGACCCGACTGCACTCGTTGATAGGTATCGACATAGGTACGTTCGACAACACCCGCAAAAGGGGCACGAAGGCGAGTATCAGCCAACAACGATTGAGAGTTTTCATAAATAGAACGCGCCTGTACAAAAGCGGCATAGGCCGCCTCATACTCCTGTTGCGATACAGCCTCGTGACTCAGCAAGCGTTTCATTCGTTCCTCTTGCGCACGCGCTCTTTCGTACTGCGAGAGGTCGCTAGCCACTTGCAACTCCACATCACTCGGGTCCAAACGCGAGAGCAGTTCCCCCTTTTTGACATAGTCGCCTTTGGCTACATCTACACTCATCACTTGGCCCGAGAGTTTGAAGGCTAAGTTTACAGCATCATCGGCTGTAGCCATTCCCGCAAAATCACGGTCGATATAATCGACTGCACTAACTCGTGTTGCCCGAACATAGCGTGGCTTAACATCACCCTTGCCTCGACCCTTACCGCAGGCCGAAAACAAGAGCGACACACCGAGTGCAATGAATAAAATGATATTTGGTCTGCACATAGAATAAAAAAATTGACTTTCGGATAACCAAAAGTCAATTTTCATACCAATCTGCACCTACAGCAGAGTATAATTTAGGCCTAAAAATTAGCGTATTCTGTCAAGCGAGCGAACTAGCATCTCATCCTTAAAGATTGCACGCAGAGCCAAATAATCCAAAATCAATGCGACAATGGGGAAAATGATAGCAATACGGAAACCTTGAGTATGGAACTCCATCATCGAGAACATTCTGTTGCTCAGGTAATAATATATTGCCATAAAAATCTCGGCACCAGCCAACAGCACCAACTCAACGGCACACAAGCGAATCTGCAACATACGATTCTTAAAGCAGAAAATTGCAACCAACGGAACAATAGCGGCAAGAGCAACGATAATACCCATATACATAGTAGATTGTCCCTCCTGCTGACCGCTTTCGTGCTGCAACGAGAAGGCTGTCAATTCATAAACTTCGGTACCCGCCACGAAATATGCAAGCGGAGTGAACAAGGCTGCTACAATCAATGCGACTACACCCAACAAATAGAGAGTTTGAATACGTTGTATCATTTTAATCTTATATCTTTTTATCAATTAAATAAATATTTCTGTCTGACGAATTACGATTGATGAGTTCTCCCAAAAATCCCGCCAAGAAGAGTTGCACACCTAAAATTATCGCCAATATAGCGACAAAGAACAGGGGCTGTTCGGTCACTCCACGCAAAGGCATAGAGTTAAACTGCTTATAGAGTTTATCGGCAATAATCCAAACCGTAGTAATACCACCGAGCAGGAACATAATCGTACCCAACGAGCCAAAGAAATACATCGGAGAACGGCCAAAGTGCGACATAAACGACACGGTGATAAGGTCCAAATATCCCTTAACCATACGTTCCATACCAAACTTCGAAACGCCATACTTACGCTCCTGATGCTGAACAACCTTCTCGCCTATGCGCTTGAAACCAGCGTGCTTGGCCAAGATGGGGATATAACGGTGCATCTCACCATAAACCTCGATAGATTTGATAACGCGACGGCGATACGCCTTCAGACCGCAATTAAAATCGTGAAGTTTGATACCCGACACAACACGAGCCGTAAAGTTAAAGAACTTGCTCGGGAAGCGCTTACCCGCAGGGTCGTAACGCTTCTTCTTCCAGCCTGAGACCAAATCGTAGCCATCCTCAAGAATCATTCGACGCATCTCGGGAATTTCATCGGGAGAGTCCTGCAAATCGGCATCCATAGTAAATACCACCTCGCCTTCGGCCGCCTCAAAGCCACAATACAACGCAGCCGACTTGCCATAATTACGGCCAAAGCGGATACCTCGAATGGCGGGATATTCACCCTTTAGACGCTCTACCTCAGCCCAAGAGCCATCCGACGAGCCATCATCGACCATAATGATTTCATAGGTCAGATGATTCTCGCGTGCTACCCTATCAATCCACGCCGAGAGTTCGGCAAGCGACTCAACCTCGTTGTAGAGAGGTACGACAACCGATATATCTAATCTTTTATCCATAACCAAAGACTACTCCTCTGACTCGTCACTCGGTTCCTCGGCGCCCTGAATCTCGAACAACACAGGCTCACGTTTAGTGCCAACAGAGATGAACAAGCCCAAGAATCCCAAATAGAGGACATTGCCCAATATCTGCGACCAAAGTATTGAGATAGGATTAAACATATATGAACGCATCATAGAGGCCATCTGCTTAATCATATCACCCTGATAAACTCCCGTCTTCTGCAACTCGGCAATAGCAGTAGAAAGCTGCTGCTCCATCTGCTCGGTAAAGAGGAAGTTGCTGGCCAAAATCTGATAAACTGCGCATACAACACCTACAAACAGAGCTGATGCTACGATAAAGCCCAAACTTTGAGAATAGGTAAAACCATCTTCAATAAACAAGTTAGCACGCTTACGGGTAAAATAGAAGAGCAAATAAACCGTAGCGACAAAATTCACCAAGCCTGTTACAAAGGCTATTGACGGCATCAACATACCTATCAAGGTAGTCAAAACATTAACTGCACCGACCACCGCACCACAACGCGACGCATCGCTCCAAAATGAACTCTTTTTCATATCTTAATTTTTAGTTTTCTTACATTTATTTACACTGCAAATTATCGTTGCTTGATATAAGGAGCCGCAGCCTTAACTGACGGATGACCATCCTCGCTCAATACTGGCCAACCATCAACCCAGCGCACCTGCTCGAGGAACATCTTACGGCCAGCCTTGATAGATGACATATCGTAACCGTGATAGTACATCCAATCCTGTCCCTTATCATCAGTAATAATCTGCGAGTCGTGGCCTGGACCCTTCACTTTGTCATTACCCGAAAGCAACACCTCGTGATGGTTATCCAACATCTTACGGCCCTGCTTATCGACATAAGGGCCATAGATTGACTTACTGCGACCTACAACCGTCTGATAGGTACTCTTCTCGCCTGCACAGCACGAGCCGACTGAAGCAAAGAGGTAGTAATAACCCTTATGCTTGTGGATGTATGTACCCTCGTAGGCCGAGCCTGCAATACGCATAATATCACGCTTGTCGATAATCTCCAAACCGTCGTCGGTCAACTCTGTAAGATAGATACCGTGAAAACTACCCCACGCCAAGAACTTACGTCCATCCTCCTGAAAAACAACAGGGTCGATAGAGTTCTGCACACCTATTTCGCGGCTACGGATAAGCATCTTATCGCTATGGAACGGGCCTGTAGGCGAATCCGACACAGCTCGACCGATGCAAGCCTCCCATTCACCGCCCCAGGTGGACATAGAGAAGTAGAGGACATACTGACCTTCGATATAGTTGATATCGGGAGCCCAGATAGCACCACCCTTGACATACATAGGCACCTTGCCCTTCTCGAAAACGCCACCTACGTACTCCCAATTAACCATATCCGCAGATTTGTATACGGGAACATTACCGTCGCGCCAAGTAGCGTAGGCATAGAACATACCATCCTTGTCACGAATAACCGTAGGGTCGGGAGCGTCACGGTCGATGACAGGGTTTATATAGGTTTTAATCTCGTCTGCTCCATTTACGCCAGAGCAGGCAACTACGCTAGCGAGTGCAGAGAACAGAGAGATTGCTATGAGTAAGCGTTTCATAATCTTTTGTTTATGCTAATTTATTACATACGCTCAGGCACCTCAATGCCAAGCAACGACATTGACTTACGGATAACCTGTGCAACAGCCGCTGCCAACTGCAAACGCATAGCACGCTTAGCAGCATCCTCCTCACGAAGGATTGAGTGGTCGTGATAATAACCATTGAAGGTCTTAGCCAACTCATAAGCATAAGCCGCAATCATTGAAGGTGCGAAGTTCTCACCCGCTGCAGCAACTACCGCTGGCAACTCAGCAAGTGACTTGATGAGTTCAATCTCCTCTGCGAGCAACTCCACATCGCCACACGATGAGTAGTCGATACCAGCCTCCTCAGCCTTACGCAATACAGAGCAGATACGAGCGTGTGTGTACTGGATGAAGGGGCCTGTGTTACCGTTGAAGTCGATAGACTCACGCGGGTCAAACAACATAGTCTTCTTAGGGTCCACCTTCAAGATAAAGTACTTCAATGCACCCAAACCTACCATACGGCATACGTTGGCTGCCTCCTCCTCGCTGCAACCATCCAACTTACCCAACTCATCAGACATCTCACGAGCCGTAGAAACCATATCGGCAATCAAGTCGTCAGCATCGACAACTGTACCCTCACGAGACTTCATCTTACCCTCGGGCAACTCGACCATACCGTAAGAGAGGTGGTAGATATTGTCGCTCCACTCGTAACCCAACTTCTTGAGGACTAGTTTCAACACCTGGAAGTGGTAATTCTGCTCGTTACCAACGACATATATCATATCATCCAACTTATTCTCCTCGAAACGGCTCAACGCTGTACCCAAATCCTGTGTCATATAGACTGATGTGCCGTCACCACGCAACAATAACTTTTGGTCCAAACCATCAGCCGCAAGGTCAATCCATACAGAGTTATCCTCCTTGCGGAAGAATACGCCCTTATCCAAACCATCCTGAACAAGGCTCTTACCCAAAAGATAGGTCTGTGACTCGTAATAAACCTTATCGAAATCTACGCCCAATGCCTTATAAGTTACATCGAAGCCATCATAAACCCAGCCGTTCATAGTCAGCCAAAGGTCATAAACCTCCTTATCCTTGGCCTCCCACTTGCGCAACATCTCCTGCGCCTGCAACATAATGGGGGCCTTCTTCTTGGCCTCATCCTCGCTCATACCCTCGGCTACGAGTTCCTTAACTTGAGCCTTATAGTGCTTGTCGAACTCTACATAATACTTACCAACCAAATGGTCGCCCTTCATACCCGATGATGCGGGAGTCTCACCCTGACCATACAACTGCCAAGCGAGCATAGACTTACAGATGTGGATACCACGGTCATTAACCAAATTTACTTTGATTACGTTATGACCATTAGCCTTGAGAATCTGTGCCACAGAATAACCGAGCAGGTTATTGCGGATATGGCCCAGGTGCAACGGCTTATTGGTATTGGGTGATGAATACTCAATCATAATTGTGCGGCCAGAAGGTGCAGCATCGCCATAATTCTCAGCAGCGGCAATCTCCTTAAAGCACTCTGCCCAAAATGCAGGAGCAAGAACCAAATTCAAAAATCCCTTGATTACGTTGAAAGAACTGATTTGGGGAGTATTGACTACGATATGCTCACCTATCTCGTTGGCTGTCGCCTCGGGAGATTTGCGGCTCAACTTAAGCAACGGGAACGTTACCAACGTAAAATCACCCTCAAACTCCTTACGAGTCTTCTGCAACTGCAACTGCGACTTATCGACAGCGCCATACAAAGCCTCAACAGAGGCTGTCACGGCTTGTAAAACAAAATTTTCTGCGTTCATTATTTATCTACTCTTTTAATATTTTTCACTCTATGCTACAGACTCTGCGCCTTACAAAAGTCCATATTCCGCACAAAGTTACTATTTTTCATCAAAAAAACGGACTACTTGCGCATCTATTTGCCAATTTATGGGAATCTTTTACGTAGAAAACTGCATTTTTATTAACTTTACAGAAAATATTTATGACTTTCGGGAATTGATGCGACAATTGTTAATCATATTAACCTCTATTTTCATTGCGGGATGTAACAACTACGATGCACCTCCGCTGGAGAGCGCCACGCCCGAAGCAACAAACATCACAATAGGCGACCTGCACCAATTATGCGGTTCACGCACGATTGATATCAACGAGGATATTATAATTGGAGGCTACGTCACATCGAGCGACAAGGCCGAGAATTTCTACAAGTCGTTCACAATTGAGGATGCAACGGGTGGAGCGGAGATTATGGCGGGAGTATTTGACACCTATAACATATACCCTATCGGAACGTATCTTACCATACGCCTCAACGGGTGTTCGATAGGCGAACACTATGGAGTTATGCAGATAGGATTAAAAGCCGCCGCATATAGTGCATACCCTACCGAATATTTCGCATCACAAGTGCTTTTAGACAAACACATACGTCGTTACGACATAACACGCAAAATAGCGCCACAACCACTCGAAATCGCAACACTTAAACCTTCGCTATGTGGGATGCTGGTAAATATTGGACCTCTACGTCATCTGCGAAAGGAGTCAGCAACATTGTGGGATGGTAACGAAAACGGATGCTGGGGCGGATATAATATATTTGAGGATAGACAAGGAGAGCGGATTATTGTATACACATCAGATTATGCTGATTATGCAAAGCAACAGATACCATCATCGGAGATAGCCATAACGGGCATTTTGCAGCGAGGCAAGATGGATAGCAAGGAGTATTATATGATAAAAATGCGAGATGAAAAGGATTGTTCGACAGTTAATTAGTTGTACGTTTGCCGCCACACTCGTTATCTTCGCAGGAGGGCTTTTGCAAGGTTGCACAATCGCCACAGAAGAGAGCGACGACAGCCCTGCGGTAGAGTATCCTGACACTCCTAATAGCAGGATATCCATTGCTCACCTAAAAGCATTGTGCAGGGCAGACAGAACAATCATTACAGATGACATATCAATCGAGGGCCACGTCATAGCGAATGACCTATACGGTGAATTTATAAAAAGCATAATCGTTGCCGACGAAAGCGGCTGCATAGAGATAAGCGTGGATTGCGAATCTACGGCCGAGGTATTTTTCGTAGGCGCCCGATTGGTTGTGAGTTGCACCTCGCTGGCATTGGGCGACTATGGTGGCAGAATAATATTGGGTTCATCGGCAAGCGATGATTATAGTGTAGGAAGAATTGCAGAATGGGATTTCAGTCGTTATTTTCTAATAGACGCATCAAAGCCTAAAGAGATAATTCCGCAGGTTGTAAAAATCAGCGAAATAAACACTTCTCACATCGGAAACTACGTAGAATTCAGGAAGGTGAGTTTTACAGATGGCGGCACAGCCGAGTGGTGCGACAAAGACGAAGAGGGCGACTACATAACAACAGAGCGTAAGATTACAGACTCATCAGACAACGAATTCTCGGTCCGCACCATAGCCGAGTGCGCCTACCGCAACGAAACGCTGCCACAGAGCCAATGCACCTTGCGCGGCATTATCGAATATTTCAACGGCGATTACTCACTCCGCATAGTGAATCATCAGATTATCGTGGAGTAGCAATCACATCGCAGTAAAACCGTTGTATCAGCCTTTATCAGCAGTAGGTACAGATGATTTTTTGCCATACGAGCCAACCACAATTCCTACGCCGACAAATATTATCAGCGCAAAAAATATCGTATCGAGATGCGGTTTATCCAAACCCATAGCCACAGCAAGTGCTACAGCCACAACGGGTTGAATATAAGCATAGATGCTCGATATGGTCGGAGCGACAATACGCAACGAATAGTTTAACAACAGATTAGGCAAATATGTTGGCACGATAAGCACAAACAACACCGCTAGCATAATCTTGGTACTCATATTAGACACATCAGTCTTGAGAATATCGTTCAAGCCAAAAGGCAACATCACAATAGCAGACAAACAATATATCCACATAAGGATAGTCGTAATACGATACTTAGACAACAAGCGCTTAAACCAAACCATATATGCAGCAGAAACGCAAGCGGAGGTAAAAATCAACAGATTGCCAATCATATCCGATTTTTCGTGAAGGCCACTATTGCTCGTTACGATTACAGCCACCGTACCCGCCATACCAAGCAACACTCCTAAAGTCCTCTTTGGGGTAAATCTTTCCAAGCCGATAAAAACTGATAACAACAATACAAGCAATGGAGTTGTTGTACTAATAATAGAGCCATCAATGGGAGAAGTATGCGAAAGACCAAACATCATACACATCTTACGCGCTACACCCATCAACATCGCAGCACCAAAGATTTTGAGCCTATCATTGGGCTCTATACGTTCAGGCTTCTCCCATAACAGAGGAAGCAGCGACCACACCGCTGCAATAACCAACGAAGCCGAGACCATAGCCAATGGCGATATATATTTACCAAGAACGAGATTATAGAACGGATAATCACACGCCCATATAACGTTGCAAAATATTAGCGCAAGATGAATATACGCAGTCTTAGGAGTCGCCATCACAGAATAGATTTAGTTTAATCCCGTATGGCAAAACTTGTGCCGATTGATGAGGTAGCAATATCATTTATGTAACCCCACACTCATTTGCTTTTAGCGCAAATCCAAGAGAATACAAAACATTTATACATATATTTCTCTTTCATTTGTCGTTCATTTTTGTTTTCTTTGTAGTAGTAAAAACACACTCATAGACGCATATATAATATATAAAGTAATCTCCAATCAAAAACGCGATGAACGAAACTATAACAAACATCCTAAAGAGAAATACATCAAAGACGTATCTTGCGAATGAAGTTGAAGAGAATCTATTTATCCCCATTCAAGATATCAACACCAAAAGTTTCATATATGATAAAAGTGGCAATATCACTAATATATATGAGCATTATGATGATTGCGAAATTTCGAGAGAGCGTCGCTACGAAGATGGGCGAATCATATGGGAACAATCTGATGTTCATCGGAAAGAATACAAATATGACAATGACGGTTGTCTCGTTTCTGCCTTCTGCAAAGGAGACTTCGGCGAGGAAAAATTATCAATATATTATGACGAGAATGGACATAGAGTTGAAGAAGTGGAGTCTGATCTGGAAGATAATGGTTTCAAACTAATATATGACGGAGGCCGAATTATTGAAAGCCACGACAGCATCTGTTCCTCGTGGTATGAATATGACGATGAAGGCAACGCCAGAATTGAAAAATCTACCGACCTGGTTAATGGACCGAATTATACAATAGAGTTCTATGATGATGAACATAGAACTATTATGATAAAAACTGCCAGACAGCCCATTGGCAGCAACGAATGGTTTTTAGCGTTGGAGGAATATGATTACGATATTGACTCAACTATATACACAAAGATGAGGCGATATAAATGCAACGCAAAAGAACTTAATGATTTCTTATATAGTGACGATTTTAATATACAATCAATGAAAATATAATGAGATTTATAAGTCTTTCAACTATCTATTAGTCAATATACTACACTGTTAAATAAGTTGTTTTTATTGTGCAGAAAAGATCCCACTCAGCATTTTGTGTCTTGATTTATTAATTTGCGTAACAGTGTCTATATCAATGCGATACAAGGATTAATAATTTATATTCGAATTGGCGACCTATATAGGTTAGTATATATATTATAATATATAAAAACCACTACCCCGATGTATTTCAAGCTTGATTTATTAATTCTTATAACAATGTCTATATCAACCAGTTATAAAGATTAATAAAATAACATTCAAAATACATTAAAGTTTCTCCGTTGCTTTGTTATTTATTAGAATAAATAACACATAATCAGCGTTTTGAAAAAGGTTATAGTATTAAGCCGAGTAAGCACTTCTAGTCAAGATCTCACACAACAGACCGACGAGGTGTTAAGAGAGGTCTATAAAGATGGTTACTCCGATAA
>JAFYRX010000029.1 GCA_017546725.1 Alistipes sp.
ACGCATTATTATTGGTGAAAATATTTCAAATTAAGTCCATTTTTCCTATCTTTGTTTGATTATAAACTTACATAAACTATGACACCTACAATCGTACTTATTACTGTGGTCGCATATTTGGCCATACTATTCTATGTTGCGTGGCGTACATCACGCGGAAGCGACAACTCGTCGTTCTTTACGGGAGGCCGTAGCAATTCGTGGATTATTACTACTGTGGCTATGGTCGGCGCAGCCATCTCGGGCGTTACATTTATCTCTGTTCCAGGTTGGGTAGCGCAAAGCGGATTCTCATATTTGCAGATGGTAATGGGATTTATCGTCGGTAACTGCCTTATTGCATTTGTGCTTATCCCATTATTCTACAAACTGAATGTAATTTCACTTTACCAATACCTCGATGACCGCTTCGGCTCAAAATCATACGCTACAGGAGCGTGGTTCTTCTTTATATCGAAGGTAACGGGCGCATCGTTGCGCGCATTCCTTATCTGCGCAGTGTTGCAGACACTCTTGTTCGAGACCTACGGAGTGCCGTTTATCGTAAATGTGATAGTTATGATGACGTCGGTATGGTTGTACACACGTGTGGGCGGTGTAAGTTCGGTTATCGGAACAGACCTACTGAAGACAGCCTGCTTGATTGGTAGCGTTGTACTCTGCATTATATTTATGATTAAGGAGTTGGGATTTGGGTTCGGAGAGGCTGTATCGCAGGTGTCGTCACACGACTACTCACAACTCTTCTTCTTTGATGACGGAACCGACAAGCGTTTCTTCTGGAAACAGTTCCTGGCTGGTATATTTATGTCAATCGCCACAACTGGTCTTGACCAAGATATGATGCAACGCACCCTTTCGTGCAAGAGCCCGCGCGACTCGCAGAAGAATCTCGTCATTTCGATATTCCTGCAGGCTGCCGTCATCTCAATGTTCCTATTCCTGGGTGTATTGTTCTACATCTATTTGGCTGGCAAGGGTATCGCTGGCGGAGCAGAGAGTTTCTTCCCGATGGTGGATGCCGCTGGCAACACTATCATTGCCGATAGCGACCAGGTATTCTCATACGTCGCAACAAAGAGTGGTCTTCCGCTAATCGTCGGCATCCTGTTCGTATTGGGTTTGGTGTCATCAACCTACTCGGCTGCGGGTTCAGCAATGACGGCTCTGACAACATCGTTCACCGTGGATATTATGCACGGTACAAAGCGCTACGATGAGCAGCGACTGACCGTAGTACGCAAGCGCATCCACATCGCTATGGCTATCATAATGGGACTCTTCATCCTGGTTTTCAACGCCTGCAAGAACACAAGTCTTATCGATATGGTCTATACGTTGGCAAGTTATACCTACGGCCCGATACTCGGTATGTTCGCATTCGGTATCTTCTGCAAACGTCATACTGCTGACAGATATGTTCCTTTTGCAGCCATCATTGGCGTGGGATTGAGTCTGTTGTTGCAGATGAATTCAGAAAAGTGGTTTGGAGGATATAAGTTCAGTTACGAAATATTGCTATTCAACGCAGCATTTACGGCTATAGGAATGTGGTTATTATCGCTTAAACAAGAGAAGGAATAATGATACTTACAGCAGATTCAGGCTCTACGAAGTGCCATTGGGCATTGGTCGAGAGCGCAAACATCGGCAACGAGCCAACGATAATCGAGACTCGCGGAATTAACCCCGTAACGTGTTCTTCGGAACAGGTAAAGGAGATTATCGCCGAGGGTTTGTTACCGCAAATTAAGGCTACCGAGGTCGAAGGCATATACTTCTATGGTGCAGGATGCATAGCCAATGCACCAGCCACACTGGAGTTACAACGCACCTTGCAGGAGATTTTCCCGCAGGCTACAACCGTTGTGGTTGCAACAGATATGTTGGGTGCAGCACACGCTCTGTGTGGCAACGAAAAAGGAATTGTCTGCATACTCGGCACAGGCTCTAACTCGGCATTTTATGATGGTGAGCAACTAACAAAGAATGTACCGCCACTCGGTTATATCTTAGGCGATGAGGGTGGTGGCGCCAACTTGGGTAAAACATTTGTAAGCAATGCCTTGAAAGGATTGATGCCAAGCGAAATTGTAGATTTGATGTACGAGGAGTGTCAGACATCGTATGCCCAAATCATTGAATCGGTCTATCGCAAACCCAACGCCAACCGTTATTTGGCATCGTTTGTTCCGTTTATGGCTCGTCATCGTGACGTAACCGAAGTGCGTCGTTGCATCGACATTGCATTTGATAACTTTATTGAGCGCAACTTGTTGCAATATCCCGATGTGGAGCATATGCCAATAAACTTTGTCGGTAGCATCGCAGCCGTATTCGAGCAGGAATTAACCGAGGCCTTGAGCCGCCACTCATTAACATTAGGTAAAATCGAACGTTCCCCAATTGGTGGAATGGTAAAATATCACACAACATTATGACATTTGAGAAAATAACCGAGCGCTCGTCGCTCTATGACAACCTCGACAAGATGAGCGTTGCCGAAATAGTAACCTCTATCAACACAGAAGACAAGAAGGTAGCCGAAGCAGTAGGCAAGGCCTTGCCGCAGATTACAGAACTCATTGAGCGCCTCACAGAGCGTATGCGCAAGGGTGGTAGATTGTTCTACATCGGAGCAGGTACAAGTGGTCGCTTGGGTGTATTGGATGCATCGGAGATTCCTCCTACATTCGGTATGCCACCCACAGTAGTAATAGGCGTCATCGCGGGCGGTGAGACCGCTTTGCGTAACCCCGTCGAGGGTGCCGAGGATGACACCGAGCAGGGTTGGAAGGATTTGATGAAATACAACATCAACTCCAGCGACACATTGGTCGGCGTAGCGGCATCTGGTACAACTCCCTACGTTGTAGCAGCATTGAAGGAGGCTCGCAAGCAGGGACTTTTGACAGCATCTGTATCGTGCAACCCCTCATCACCTATGGCCGAGGCAGCAGAGATTGCCATCGAGGTGATTGTAGGCCCTGAGTTCGTGACTGGTAGTTCACGTATGAAGGCAGGTACAGCGCAGAAGATGACGCTCAATATGATTAGCACAGGTGCTATGATTGGATTGGGCCGCGTCAAGGGTAACCGTATGGTCAATATGCAGTTGTCTAACGCCAAATTGGTAGACCGAGGTACTCGTATGATTGTTGACGAGTTGGGTATCCCTTACGACCAGGCACAACAACTTCTTCTTTTGCACGGTTCGGTAGCCGAGGCGGTAAAGAATTTTGAAAATAAATAAAAGATTTACTGATATGAAAAGATTTTTATTCATTGCGATAGCCGTAGTGATGGGGTTGGTTTCGACTCCCTCACGCGCCTGCACAAACTTTATTATCACACGAGGAGCATCAACCGACGGCTCTATATTGGTATCATACGCTGCCGATTCACACCAACTCTATGGCGAGTTGTATCAGCGTCACGCTGCAAAATACAAGGCGGGCGCAATGATGCCCGTCTATGAGTGGGATACAGGCAAATACCTGGGCGATATTCCCCAGGTACGTCAGACCTACTCAACATTGAGTAATATGAACGAGCACTCGTTAATCATCACCGAAACCACTTACGGAGGTCGTGCGGAGTTGCACAACCCCGAGGGTTTGATTGACTACGGCTCACTCATCTACATCACTTTGCAACGTGCGAAGACTGCTCGTGAGGCCATCAATACTATCGTTGAGTTGGCTAACACTTACGGCTACTATTCTGAGGGCGAGAGTTTCTCGATTGCCGACCAGGAAGAGGCCTGGATTATGGAGTTGATAGGCAAAGGCCCCGGCAACAAGGGTATCGTATGGGTAGCACGTCGTATTCCCGACGGATATATCTCGGCTCACGCCAATCAGGCTCGTATCGCTACATTCCCGTTGAACGACCCCGAAAATTGTATGTATGCACCCGACGTGATTTCATTTGCGCGCGAGAAGGGATACTTCTCTGGCAAGGATGAGGAGTTCTCGTTCTGTGATGCTTACGCTCCGCTGGATTTCAGCGCTATGCGTGGTTGCGAGGCTCGTGTATGGGCATTCTTCCGCACATTTGCCGAGGGTATGGACCAATATTTGGACTATGCTATGGGCCACAACGCCAATAATCGTATGCCTTTGTGGGTTAAGCCTTCACAGAAGATTTCACCCAAGCAGGTATTCGATGCTATGCGCGACCACTATGAGGGTACACCTATGGATATGACTAAAGACCTCGGTGCTGGCGGTCACGGCTTGCCTTATCGCTGGCGTCCTATGTCGTGGAAGGTTGATGGTAAGACTTACGTAAACGAGCGCGCTACCGCAACACAGCAGACAGGCTTCTGGATGGTAGGTCAGGCTCGCCCCGAGAAGACTGGTATTTTGTGGTTTGGCGTGGATGATGCTGCAACATCTTGCCTTACACCCATCTACTGCAACGCTACCGAGGTAGCCGAGTGCGTGAAGGAGGATAACGGCTCGATGTTGGAATACACCACATCATCTGCATTTTGGTTGTTTAACCGCGTAACAAACTTTGCATACCTGCGTTACGATATGATGTCGGCAGACATTCGCAAGGTCATCGACTTCTGGGAGAATTCAATGCTGGAGGCCGTTGAGCGTGTAGATGCATCAGCAAATAAACTCTCTGCTAAGGCGCAGCAGAAGTATGTGACTCGCTTTAGCGTAAACACTACAAACGAGTGGTTTGAGAACTGGAGCCGTTTGGATAAGTATCTGCTTATAAAGTATGTAGATGGTAACGTAAAGAGCGAGAACTACGACGTACTGAAGTATGTAATCGGCGAGGGCGGTGACGCTACTCACTTCGTAGAGAATGGCAACGGCAAGCAGATTCCCGACAAGATTCAGTTCCCAGGTTACAACGAGAAGTGGAAGAGAGCCGTAGCAGCCGACAACGGTAAGATTTTGGAGCAGAAATAATTTCATTTAACCCTTACAGCCGATACGATATGAAGAGATATGTTTTGCTAGCACTTTGTGCTGTAACCATTTCGCAACTATCCAATGCGCAGACCTCAATACCTCATTCTCAAAAGGAGGACACCAAAGGTTATATGAGCGAGGCTTATTGGGCAAAGTGGAATGATGAGGAACTAAAGCGCATTGAGCAGGATATTGAGCGATTCCGCAAGGCAGACGGCGAGGTTACACTTGAAAACATTGCCAAGAATTCGGAGGTCAAGATTGAGCAGTTGTCGCACGAGTTTAAGTTTGGTGCGCACCTGTTTAATTATAATCAATTGGGCAAGACCGAGTACAATGAGCGCTATAAGGAACTGTACGGTACACTCTTCAATTCGGGCACTATAGCGTTCTATTGGCGTAAGTTTGAGACCGAACCTGGACGTGTGCGTTTTGCTACGGAGTATTGGGATAGTGAGGAGTTCTGGAACAACTGCCCCAACCCTTACGACCAGCCGCACTGGCGACGCCCTTCGACCGACCAACTCGTGGAGTTCTGCAAGGAGAAGGGTATTCGTGCGCACGGCCACGTCTTGGTGTGGGGTAATCGCAGATGGCATCAGCCCGACTGGGTGCTAGATATGATGACACCCGCCGAGCGAGAGGCCTACAACCGATTCTTCCCCAATGAGCCAGGGCGATTCAACGACGAAGATGCAAAGTCGGAGGAGTACAAGAAGATGTCGCACGACGAGGTAGCAAAGGTGTTTGAGCATTACATCGACACGCTTCGCTATACCTACGATAAGCGCATAGAACTAATTGCCAACCACTATAAGGGCCAAATCGAGAGTTGGGATGTAGTAAACGAGAGTGCTGTAGATTATCAAAACGGCGCACTGATTGACAACCACACCGTGAGCAAAACTCGTTATGGCCTTATGCCTGGTGACCACGACTATACTGCGTTAAAGAGTGCCGAGAGATACTTCCCTGCAGAGGTGAAACTCAACATTAACGATTATCACCTCACTGCTGCCTACAAGCAACAGGTGGAGCGCTTGGTAAAGCGTGGATGCAAAATCGACATTATGGGTATGCAGATGCATCTGTTTAACCCAAAACAGTGTACCGACATAGCCGCAGGTAAAGAGTTGCAAACGCCCAAACAGGTGAGAAGTTACATCGAAAGCCTCAAGGATTTGAAGATTCCGCTGCACTTGAGCGAAATCACCATCGCCGCACCAAGCACCGACCAAAGGGGTTATATGATGCAGGCCATCATTGCGCAAAACCTGTACCGTCTGTGGTTCAGTATGGAGTATATGATGGGTATAACGTGGTGGAACGTAGTGGATAACTGCGGAGTCAAGGGCGAGCCCACAACATCGGGTATCTTTACACGCGAGATGCAGGCCAAGCCCGTATATCACGCCCTCAACAACTTGATTAACAACGAGTGGAAGACCAGCCTCACTACCAAAGCCGACAAGCAGGGTAGAGTTGCGTTTAGGGGCTTCAAGGGCAACTATCGCATAACTTGGACCGACAAGAAGGGCAACGAGCAAACAATGGAATACTATTTGAAATAAAATGTTTTAATATGAAATACGACATTATAGTTATAGGTAGTGGCCCTGGTGGTTATGTAGCCGCTATCCGCGCATCACAGTTGGGCAAGAAGGTTGCCATCGTCGAGAAGGCCGAATTGGGTGGTGTGTGCCTTAATTGGGGATGTATCCCGACCAAAGCACTGCTCAAGAGTGCACAGGTTTATACCTACTGCAAAAATGCTGCACATTATGGCATAGCCATTGATGGCGAGGTAAAGCCCGATTGGGAGAAGATTGTCGCTCGTTCACGCACCGTAGCCGACACAATGAGCAAGGGTGTGGCATTCTTGATGAAGAAAAATAATATTGACGTAATCAACGGTTTTGGTCGATTGGCCGACAAGGGCAAGGTCGAGGTGGATGGTACGACATATGAGGCAGACGCGATTATACTCTCTACGGGAGCACGTCCCCGCACAATGCCATTTATTCCCGTAGATGGTGAGCGCGTAATAACATCGAAAGAGGCACTTACGTTGCCTACATTGCCCGAATCTATGGTCGTAGTAGGCTCAGGTGCCATTGGTAGCGAATTTGCCTATCTCTACGCATCGTTGGGTGTAAAGGTTACCATCATAGAGTATCTGCCACAGTTGATGCCTTTAGAGGATGAAGAGGTATCGAAGACGATGGAGCGTTCGTTCCGCAAGTTGCGCGCTACGGTGATGACCTCAACGACGGTAAAAGAGGTTAGGGTAGAGGATGGCAAATGCGTCATCGACATCGAGGGCAAGAAGGGCGCAGAGAGCCTTACTGCAGATGTCGTATTGTCAGCGGTTGGCATCAAGTCGAACATCGAAAACATAGGTTTGGAGGATTTGGGCATCAATGTCGAGCGCGATAAGATTATCGTTGACGAGCATTATCAGACTTCTATCGAGGGCATCTATGCCATTGGCGACATCATCCCTTCGCCCGCTTTGGCACACGTCGCATCAGCGGAGGCAATACACTGCGTAGAGCATATCTGCGGAATGGAGCCTGATGCAGTTGATTATTCTACCATACCTTCGTGCGTGTTTACATCTCCCGAGGTAGCGTCTGTCGGCATCACCGAGCAACGTGCCCGCGAGAAGGGTATAGAGTACAAGGTTGGCCGATTCCCCTTCACCGCATCGGGTAAGGCAACGGCTGCAGGCGATAGAGATGGCTTTGCAAAACTCATTTTCGACAGCGAAGACAGACTAATCGGAGCACACCTTGTAGGTGCTAACGTCACTGAGATGTTGGGTGAGCCTACTTTAGCCAAGCGTTTAGGCGTAAATGCACACATTCTCGCCCGCACCATACACTCTCACCCGACAATGTACGAGGGTTTGATGGAGGCCGCCGAGGCCGCTATGGATGCTGCGATACATTTATAAATACATCTCATCACAAATAAAAGAAATTGTCTAACAAGGTGATTTCTACGTTATGCTCGCTCTCAAAATGCTCATTTACGCCAAGTAAACTGCGCTTTTTCGAGCATCGCAGGCCTAAAAATCCCTCTTGTTATACAATTCCTAGCAAAAGAGGTTGTCTCAACTTAACTTGTTGGACAACCTCTTTATCATAATATTTAACCTACTACCTCCGATTACTTAAACCAAGAAGTAAGGTTGTGGCGTGCCCAGAAGTAGTAAAGCAACAAACCAACCCAACTTGTAGCCAAAACTACAACTGCAGTAATCAACTTACCGATAAGGCCGATAGGCTTCTTCAAAATGTCAATTACACACCAGATAGAGCAGACTAAACCTGCCAAATAAAGAAGTGTTCCCATTTTCTAAAATTTATTTAAGTTTAACAATAAGTTTTATTAATTTTCTGTTTACTTTATCTCAACAATAATCCAATTGTTTCTACTCGCTCTCCTCAACTACATATACCTCATCACCATACTTCACATCACTCAAGAAAAGTCCTACAGCGGGTGCACCTGCACTCGACAACGAGAGGTCTCGGCTGTGCAGTATTCGCTCAAAGTCCTCAACCGTATAACGACCTCGTCCTACATCTACCAACGTACCTACGATGGCACGAATCATATTACGCAAAAAGCGGTCGGCCCGAATCGTGAATATCAGTAGGTCGGCATCGTCATCGGCTCTGCGCCACTCGGCTCGCACAACGCGACAGATATTGGTCTTATTGTTGGAGTTGAGTTTAGCAAACGATGTGAAATCATCATACTCCAGCAACTTCGCAGCCGCCTCGTTCATACACTCCATATCAAGCGGAACGTAATACTGCCACGCCGAATAACGCCTGAACGGGTTCTTTCGCTGCGATATATAATAGGTATACTCTCTCTCGATGGCATCAAAACGCGCGTGAGCCTCCTCTTTAACCTTGCGCACCGACTTTACGGCCACATCGTGGGGCAGGATAAGATTGAGTTTATAGACCAACTGCGCACAATTCTCAACACCCTTCTCGCAATCGAAGTGAGCCACATAGTACGAGGCGTTGACGCCCGTGTCGGTACGCCCTGCACCCACAACCTCAATAGGCTCGCGCAGAAGGGTAGAGAGCCCCTGCTCCAGAGTCTGTTGCACCGTAAGAGCATCGGGTTGTCGCTGCCATCCACAATAGGCTGCACCGTCGTATGAGAGTTCTATAAAGTATCGCACTGCTAACTGAATTCGTTAAAATTAAGGTCGCACTCAAACATCGTCTATCGCATATATTTGAGGTGAGAATTATCGGTAATCACACTCACGTCGCCAACGTGGAGATTGAAGAACGTACCCGTACCTCCATCTTCTGATGTCTCCAGCACCTTATTCTCCTTTGTCGCATTGCCTCGGCTAAAACCGATGTTAGCGTTCATTACATCGGAGTTGAATTTGCCATTCGACTTAAAGAGCGTGTGCTTCTCACCACGATTTGAGTACCAAAAAGCGAAGCAGTTGCTATAGAGGCTGCGACCACCGTTGATTTGGAAGGCAACAGCAAACTCATCGCTATAGCAGAAGTCGTACCAGTTATTCTGACGCTCGTCGATAAAGCCGCAACTTGTCTGATAGTGCTCATTACCACTATAATAGAGCGGGTGGATGTTGCGCAGTGAGTTGGCCTCGGAACGGATAAGGAAGCCGACGTGAACGCCACCTATACGCATATTTGTGAAGGTGTTGTCGTAACCCTCGACCAATACGCCTATGCAGTCGGGCTTGCAGTTGCCGACAATATTTACGCTATGTATGTCGGCATCCGATGAGCCGCTGTTGGCTCCGTGCTTGACGTGGATACCGAGCGAAACGCCCTTGATTGAGGTGTTGCGGATGACCGTCTCACGACCGCTGTCGATTGAAACGCCCTTTGCCACGCCACTGCCATCGATAACGCCACCTGCAAGGTAGTAGTTGCTGCCCGGGGTGGTGATATTGTTGAACGGGTCCTTACCGCCCAAGCGAATCATAGCCTCATCGTTTGACCAATCCTCTGTGGCCTTGATAACGGCAAAGTTCGAGAGTTCCAACGCCACGCTCTTCGAGGGGTCGGCAGGGGTGCAGATGGGCTTCGAGATAAGATAGACGCCATCGGGGAAGTAAATAGTACGGTTGGGGTTATTGTCGATAATCTTCTGAATGGCATCGCTCACATCGACCTTGCCATTGTTCTTAACCTTAACCACCACATAACCCATATCTTTGGGTGTTTGTGCTACGGCTGCGACCGAAAACACAGCCGCCAACGTCAAAATAACGAGTTGTCTGAAACGCATAGTTATAAAGTTTTTATTACTCCTCAAAATCAAACCATAGGGTAGTGCGCCCTGAATATTATAACAAAGGTAACAATTTTTTCGGAATAATCGCACACAAAGAAGTCCGACGGGAATATTTCCCATCGGACAACGAAATAAATAGAGTCGAGAGTTTTTTACTATATTATTTTTTCAGTTCCGAAAGCATAGTTACCTCTTTCAACTTTACGCCAGCCACTTTGGCTTTAATTCCAAGTATCATTTCAACCAAACCCTCTTTTATCGTCAGCGTCAATGGGAACTTATATGATTCGCCACTTTCATTCGACAAAAAGAGTTCATCACCAACAACTCTGTATTTATACTTTCCCGCCTTGATAAAATCAACCTCACGTCTCAAATAGACCTCAAGTTCGTCAGATGATATTACCGAAATCGCAGGAACACCCTCAAATACCTCTTCCATCTTCTCTTGTGAAAGTTTGGTCCACTCCCAGCGTGTATCATAACCAGAGGGGCTATACATTCCGTATGGTATCCTATAATCAGACTCCTTATCCGAAGCGGCAGGGCTATCCGCCTTGCTCTCTTTGGGCGAGGGGGCAAACCTCTTGATGCTACCGTCAGCCTGCTTCTCGACCAAAATGGCTTTAGATGTCGAACGAGGCACGATGCAGAAACACTTTACGCTTTTGTTTGCCTCCAACGACTTGATAACCGCCTCAATCTCTTGCGCTGTAGCCGACTCAACATATACCGAGACTTCGCTACTCAAACTTTCGGTTGCTATTTGTTGCAGGGAGCAAACTATATTGTAGTTAGACGCCTTCTCACCCGAACTTGTTCGCTTATATGTTAACTTATTGCCATTCATATATATTTGGTTAATATTGCTGCTTGTAGCAATCAACTCCGACTTGAACAATTTTCTATACTCCAAGCCACCCTCCTCGCGCGTAAGTTGCATTGACTTGGGGTACTTTTTCTCCAACGCCTCCAGCGTAGTCAGCACATCGTTCTCGTAAATTTTACCATCCTCAACCTTTACAATCACTATCTTACCATCCTCAATCTCCTCAAACGAAGAAATATCGGTCAAACAAGATGATATACTTGCACTTATCCGCTTTGAAGTTTGCGAAGCCACAACATCATTGGGCTTGAAACCCACCTTTCTGACGCTTCCGTCTGCCTGCTTCTCAACCAAATAATTACATACACCAACACGTTCATCCGTTACCATAACGTGGAAACAGAATGTTTTGACTCTCTTGTTTGCCACCAATGCCTCGACAATAGCATCGATGCTCTCGTTGGCGACTGACTCTTTATCACACAAATAGACTGCAACCTCTGCATCCAAACCGGCTTTTGAGAGTTGTTGTATAGTCAAGTTACCCTCATCCTCATTAATACCTATACCTGATTTTCTGACATAAATTTTTGGAGTATCGGGAGATGTAAGGATTAACGCACTCTTCCAATTATCAATAGATGAGAGATTAAAGCGACCGACCCTTTCATATTCGGGATATTGCCTTCTCATCTCATCGAGAGTCATCTCCTTGTCATTGACATATAATTTACCTCTTGACACTTGAATTCTGGGCGAGGGGGCATCTTCTCCGCCGCGCGGTTCGGACTCATAAATTTTCATTGGAACGGCACGCACAACCACACGGCGGTCGGCTTCCGACAGGTTGTCAATAGTCTTGTTTGCTCCAAACCAACTGCTAACTAACTGACTGCGTATATCGTAGAACGCTTTTGCTACGGCTTCACGCACTGCAACACACACATCGTAGGGGGCTTGAGCATCACACTCTATCGATACAATTCCCTCACTCAAAGGATACTCCACTTTGCGACCATCAGATAGAGTATAGAATACAAGTTTGCTATCAGCCCAACCCTTTTGGGTATCATCACCAATGAATTTCTCTTTTATAATACCCGTCAACATAGACATATCGTCTTGTGGTATATCGGTTCGAGATGCTACGCTCTTGTCGCCAAATCCTTTAGCCTGCATCAACAAGATTTTACCATTCTTATTTACCAACACACGGCAAATATTGTGTGCAGGGATTTTGGCATCGGTAATTTCATCCAAGAGTTTGATACCATTAGGAACATTCTGCGGGGCGGGCGGCAACACAATCGGACTCGATTGGTTGTTATTGCCATTGATATATTTCACACGCAATACATTGGCATTACGCAGAATCTGTCTTACGTCGGCCAACTGCCCCATATTAACACCCTTATCTGCCGAGATTACCACCATCGCAGGTTTATTCTCTCGCAACGCAGACTCCAAATCAGCCAACGCTACGGTTTTGCCGTTGAGCGATATTTTACTATCAGCCGCAATATGCAGGGTAGCATCTTGGTCACTCACCGACTTACCCGTATTTTGCTCGATAATACCGCCTATAGCTGGCTTTTCGGTAACTTTACCAGAGTCACTTACAGTAGGGGCAGATAGATTCGGTTGGTGAACTTCATTAGATTCCTCGATAGTCGTCTCTTTGCCATTGGCAGCCGTCTGCACTACATTATCGGCCTGCTCGGACTCGACAACATTAATCTCGGACTCGGCACGCACAGAGCCAAAGGCGAAAACCATTCCTACTAATATAGGTATAACCGCGCACACGCGTATGAAGGAGAATCTCCCTCTATTGAATTTTGTCATCATAAGGAAACGTTTTTTGGTTACTTTATTATTCAATCCACTGGTGATATCAATGTCACACCCGAAGATTTGTTGGAAAATGAGAAGTCTGTATTCGGTAACATCGTAACCCTCCCTTATTACATCGCCATCGGCCTGCCACTCCTGCACCTGCTCAAGTGACGAGCCCGCATACCATACAAACGGATTAAACCAGAATATGCAACGCAGCAACTCCAGCGTCATACGCTCAACGGTATGGTTATGACGAACGTGACTTAACTCGTGAAGAATGACTTGCTCGCGCTCGCGCCCCTCGTAGAGACGATTCATAAAAATCGTGCGCCAAAAGGCGAAGGGACTCTTGACGTGGTCGCTCACAGCAAGCACGTATGTCTCATATACAGTGAGTTCTGCTCCGTCGCGCAATCGTTTGATTTGCCACAATCGCCACGCAACAAATGCCAAATGTATCATCACCACAATGGCGTAGATGGCCCATAAAATCGTCGAAATGACCCTCGCCCAATCGACGCTGGCGACCTTTTCGCTCAATCTTTCAGTCTCACCAATGTATGCCGTCTCCTCAACGAAGTCAAAGGCATCGGCCTCAAAAGACTCCACAATGGGGATTTGGTAATAGATGGTTTCGGCAGGGTAGAGTGGCAACTCAAGCGTAGGTATTACGGCAGCGAGCACCATACTCCACACCAAATAGATTCGTGCAAGGCGATAACTGACACGTCCCTCTAAAAGCAACTTATAGAGAGCCATAAACAACGCACTGCAGAACAGAAATTCAATAATATACAAGACGATAGACATTCTTACCTACTTTTTAAGCATTTCCATAATCTCATTTGCCTCCTCTACCGATATATTCTTGTTAGAGGAGAGGAACGAAACCATACGACTTGCCGAGCCGCCGAAAAAGTTATCCAGCACGTTCGACATAAAACTTTGAGTATAGGCATCGCGCTCCACAACGGGAAAATATTGGTGGGTCTTGCCGTAGGCCTTGTGGTCAACGTAACCCTTCTTCTCCAAAATGCGCACGACTGTTGATACAGTGTTATATGCAGGCTTGGGCTCGGGCAACTGCTCCAAGATGTCATTGACAAAGCAGGCCCCCTTACTCCAGATAATCTGCATAATCTCCAACTCGGCTCGCGTGAGTTCTTGCGAGCGTTCTCTTAATCGTTCTCCCATAAATTTTGCTATTTTAATGTTAATATTCGTTTTTGAGTTAATCACATTTAATCGGGTAGGGTGCGGCTTCAGGCTTCACAGGGTGAAGGGCCCTACAAATAGCAGCAAAACTGACTACTATTTAATGGATTACATCGACCGATTACAAACTGTTCATTTTCCTATGACAAATATATAACGAATATTTTAGTTTTACAACTATTTTTATAGTTATATTTTCAATAAAAAAAGTTCATATACTTTGTATATGAAAAAAATCAACGAGAGTAAAAAAGGTGTCCGACGATTGCCGAACACCTCATACAATTTATACTCGTAGCAAAATTACAACTTAAGGTCAGCCTTAATCTGCTCAATCTTGGCATCCAACTTCGCAAGCACCTCGTCATACTGCTCAACAGAGGGCAGGGGCTCCTTAACACCAAAGTAGAACTTGATTTTGGGCTCTGTACCCGAAGGACGTACCGAAATAATGCTACCATCAGCAGTAATCCACTGCAATACGTTGCTCGAATCCTGCTCGATAGGAGTACGAACACCGCTGCGGAGGTTAATCTCCTCCAACGACTTGTAATCGCGCACGGTCAATACCTCCGAGCCAGCCAACTCCTTGGGAGGATTCTCACGGAAATCAACCATCATACGCTGAATCTCCTCGGCACCCTCCTTGCCCTTGCGAACAACCGATACCAAAGACTCACGGAAGAAGCCATACTTAACATACAACTGCTGCAACCACTCGTAAAGAGTCAAGCCCATAGTATCCTTTGCCCACGCAGCAGCCTCGGCAGCCAAAGCACAAGCCGACACAGCATCCTTATCGCGAACATAGTCACCAGCCAGGTAGCCGAAACTCTCCTCGCCACCACCTATATATTTAGCGACACCCTCGTTCTCGCGGATAATCTTGGCAATATACTTGAAGCCTGTCAAGCAATCGTAGCACTTAACACCAAAGTGAGCAGCAACAGCGTTAGCCATCTGCGATGTCACGATAGTCTTAACGGCATACTGGTTGCCATCCAACTCGCCACGCTCGGCCCAACGGGTAAGTTGATAACTCAACAAGAGAGCCAAAGTCTGATTACCATTCAACAATACATACTCGCCCTTGCCGTTACGCAACGCAACACCGATACGGTCTGCGTCGGGGTCAGTAGCCAACACCAAATCGGCACCCTGCTCGCGAGCCAAGTCGATAGCCATCGACATAGTCTTACGCTCCTCGGGGTTGGGCGACTCAACAGTGGGGAAGTTACCATCAACAACCGACTGCTCATCCACCATAATAACATTGTCAAAACCGAAGTTCTTCAACGATTCGGGCACCAATCTCACGCCAGAGCCGTGAATAGGCGTATAGACAATCTTCATATCGTGATACTTGGCAACCGATTCGGGCGAGAGTTGCACATCAGCCTTGATGCGGTCGAGGTAAATCTTGTCGAACTCCTCACCAAGCAAGATGATATTCTCGGGGTTAGCACCCGTCATCACCTGTGAGTTATCGGTAATCTTACCAACCTCCTCGATGATATTGGTATCGTGGGGTGCAGTAACCTGTGAACCGTCGGTCCAATAAGCCTTGTAACCGTTGTACTCCTTGGGGTTGTGGCTCGCTGTAATAACAACACCCGAATGCAACTTCAACTCACGAATTGCGAAACTCAACTCGGGGGTAGGACGCAATGCGTCGAACAAATATACCTGGAAGCCATTTGAGGCAAAAATATCGGCTACACGCTCTGCAAACAGGCGTGAATTGTTGCGGCTATCGTGGGCTACCGCTACACGTACCTGCTCACCTGCAAAGTTCTTTTTCAGATAGTTAGCCAAACCCTGAGTAGCGCTACCTACGGTGTAGTTGTTCATACGGTTGCTACCCACACCCATAATACCACGCAGACCACCTGTACCGAACTCAAGGTCCTTATAGAAACTCTCTGTAAGTTCCTTCATATCGTTGTCCATCAACCACTTAACCTGCTCTTTAGTTGCGGCATCATAATCTCCGTCTAACCATTTTTGGGCTTTTGCCAAAACTGTTTGCTCTAAATTGTTCATAATTTTACTATAAGATTTTATTATATATAATTCTCGTTTTATTCTTATTTCCGATATACAAAGTTAAGAATTTTTTTTCAATTATTCAATATCAGCGAGTTAAAAAATTGCCCTAAAAAAAGCCTTATTGCTCTATATATAAAAAAAGTGAAAAAACAAGCGCTTTTGATATTTATTTTAACAAATTTATTCACAACTTTGCAGTGTCAAAGAAAACGAATCCGCGAGTAAGTTGATTTACGTTTTGACCGCCTTTATAATAATAGGGTTTATTCGAGAGTTCGGTGTTAGAGCCTGCAATATGAGATTAGTATTTGCAAAGCAACTAACCGCATAACAAGCCGACATCAGCAACCTAAAACATACAAAGGCGGCAGGGCAAAACTCGCTCCAAAGATAAGCGTTTTCGTTGAAAAAAGCAATTATAAGATTATTAGTATTTTAACTCAATGGCAAACTCAAATACATACGGAGAAGTGTGGCAGACCTGCTTGGAGCGTATTCAACAGCATACCTCGCAGGAGGAGTTTGCACGTTGGTTTGCACCCATCAAGGCTCTAACCTTCGATGGAACAAACTTGCGATTGAAGGTACCTAACCAGAGTTATATCGACCACATTGAGGACAAATACCAAAACATCTTGGGCCAAATCATCTATCAGTATTTCGGCCGTCAGACTCGTGTTATCTATGCTATACCCGATGAGGCTTCAGTAGCGGTAAATGCCGACACTACAGCCATCTCGAACTATATGCACCAGACCAACACAAGTAACATCAAGAATCCTTTTACTTTCCCGGGTCTTAAACGAATCAAGTTTGACCCGCAACTAAACAATAAATACACCTTCTCGACCCATATCGAAGGTGAGTGCAACCGTCTGGCACGCTCAGCGGGTAGAACGGTAGCACTCACCCCAGGGTCAACTCCTTTCAACCCCTTATATATATATGGAGGTTCTGGTTTGGGCAAGACACACATCGCTCAGGCCATAGGTAACGAGGTGTGCGAGCGTCATCCCGAGTTGCAGGTACTTTATGTATCGACCAACAAGTTTATGGCGCAATACCAAACCGCTACAAAGAATAAGGAAATCAACGACTTTGTTCACTTCTATCAGATGGTGGACGTGCTTATTATAGACGATATTCAGGAACTTTCGGGCCGCCCGGGTACGCAGAACGTATTCTTCAACATCTTCAACCACTTGCAGATGGCGGGCAAGCAACTTATCCTCACATCGGATAAGCCGCCTGTAGAGTTGGCCGATATCGAGCAGAGACTTTTGACTCGTTTCAAGTGGGGTTTGTCGGCAAAAATAGATACTCCCGATTATGAGACCAAAATCAAAATTATCCGCGCCAAAGCCGATAGTATGAATTTCACGCTCACCGAAGAGGTCGTACACTATCTTGCAGATAACATCTCGGCCAACATCCGTGAAATCGAAGGTGCATTGCGTTCATTGAAGGCCAACGCCGACTTTATGGGACGTCGCATATCAACTTCGCTGGCAAAAGATGTATTGAAGGCCTATGTTCAGGTGACTCAGAAGGAGATTTCGGTTGCTCGCATCGCCGAGATAGTATGTCAATACTACGATATTGATGAACAGAGTCTTAACTCATCGAAGCGTACACGCGAATTGGCACAGGCACGTCAGGTAGCAATGTATCTTGCAAAGCAACATACCAAATTGCCTTTGGCGGCTATCGGAGCAGCCATCGGAGGTCGTAACCACGCCACAGTATTGCACTCATTCAAGCAGGTTACCAATATGCTTGACACCGACAAACTCTTCCGAGGCCAAATCGAGGAGATTGAAAAGATGATTATCGCAGGATAAAACAAGACGGTTATCAACCTAATGTATAGCACATTGTTTTGGAGAGAGGAAAATTAACCTATCGAGGGGAATAAATTATAAGGTTGCTTGGTTTTAAGCAACCTTTTTTCATATATTTGCATTATGGACCAGCCTAAAATAGAGAGAATGTTGCGTCTTATGAAGATGCTGACGGCCAACACCACCTACTCGGTGGATGATTTGGCCGAACGCCTCGATATGTCACGTCGCACGATATATCGCTATATAGACACATTCCGCGAGGCTGGTTTTGTCATAAAAAAGAGTGACAAATATATCCGCCTGGACAAGGAGTCGCAACACTTCAAGGATATATCGCAACTCGTACACTTTACCGAAGAGGAGGCTATAATCCTGAAACGTGCGATTGAGAATATTGACGACACTAACTTGCTGAAACAGAATCTAAAGCGCAAACTCTATACCGTCTATGACAACAAGATTCTGGCCGACACAATAGTAAAAGGCAGCAACTCGTCGAATGTTCACTCTCTGATTGAAGCCATCGAGGAGCAACGTCAGGTTGTTCTGCACGATTATAGTTCAGCACACGGTTCTGCGGTTCGTGACCGTAGGGTAGAGCCCTTTGCCTTTACGACCAATTATGTACAGGTTTGGTGTTACGATACAGAGAGCAATTCGTGCAAACTCTTCAAGACATCTCGTATCAAGTCTGTCGAGTTACTTGATACCCAGTGGCAACACACTTTAGAACACTCGCAAGGTTTTATCGACGTTTTTCGAATGACAGGCCAAAGCCGCCATCACGTACAACTGCGCTTGGGTTTAAGGTCTCACAACCTGCTCATCGAGGAGTATCCTTTAGCCGAGATGTATATATCACAAGATGGAAACGAGCATTGGATTCTCGACACCGAGGTGGCCAACTATGCTGGTATTGCCCGTTTTGTCATAGGACTTAAGGAGGATATTGATATTATCGACACTCCCGAATTAGAGGCATACATAGCCGATTATGTAGCAAAATATCTTTCGTAAATCACTCATAACATAACAAACGAGGCCATCCAACACTCAGTTGCGATAGCCTCGTTCGTTTTTAACTTGCTATTTCTCTAATAAGCAGCCACACGAGCAATAGCCAACTCTCCACGAGAATCTGTAAATCGCACCTTAACTGCGTCTACGCCATTGCCCTCGATTGGTATGATTCGCTTATAACCGACAGTCGTAGCCTTCGTTACATTCTGCCATTCACCATTACGCATTACGTCAATCTCAAAACTGCGAACACGCTGACCTAAAGCAATATGCTCCTGAACGACAACATACTTCACATCCTTCGGCTCGCTCCACTCAAGTGTTACATCACCCGTCGTTACGCCATCCTTCGTAGCCCAATACTTATCATCCTGACCTACAACCGATTTAGCGCCATAGCCACAGCCACGTGATGACGATGCACTTACCTTTGCCTCCGCAGCCAAATCATTCGCAAATGTCTTATCGACCATTTCTCGCCAAGCCATTAACGACTCAACATCCTGCTCAGGCACACGTCCACGACGGTCGGGAGCAAGGTTAAGCAACAACGTTCCGCCGCGACCAACCGATGTAAGGTAAATATCGAAAAGTTTTTCGGGTGTCTTGGGCTGCTCATTTTCGTGATAGAACCATCCTGGACGAATTGACACGTCAGCCTCAGCAGGGGCCCAACGCTCACCATCCTCCATACCGTGCGCCAACACCTTTTTGTTATCCTTTCCACCCGGATACATCTGCTCGGGTGTCGCCATAGCCCAACAGGTCTCTGAAACAACACCACGCTCGTTGCTACACCATCTTGCATCGGGCAATGAACTGCTCCACACTACAGTCTCTGGCGAGAGTTCACGGATAATTTCAACCATCTTGGGCCAATCATAATATAGGTATCCCGACTCAACACGACGCACCTCGTTGGCTCCGCCATAATAGCCGTCACCGCCATTAGCACCATCAAACCACATCTCGAACACAGGGCCATAGTTGGTAAGCAACTCACGCAACTGATTACGGTAATATACCAGATAGTCGTCTGTTCCATACGCCGCGTGGTTTCTATCCCACGGAGAAAGATAGATACCAAACTTCACACCCGCCTTGCGACACGCCTCGGCTACCTCGCCCACAATATCACCTTTACCCGCCTTGTAGGGCGAATTCTTAACCGAATGCTCGGTATATGCGCTTGGCCACAAGCAGAAACCATCGTGGTGTTTTGCCGTAAGAATCAAACCCTTAAGATTGGCATCCTTGACAATTTTGACCAACGCGTCTGCATCGAAATCGGTAGGATTGAACAGTTCGGGAGACTCGTCACCATATCCCCACTCCTTATCGGTAAAGGTGTTAATCGTAAAGTGCACGAATGCATATTGCTCCATTGCGTGCCAATTCAAGTGACGCTGTTCGGGAACAACGCTCATAGGCGCAGGCGGCTCGGCCTGACACGATGCCAACATCAAAACCAATGCAAGCGACACTCCACCAAGTGCTCGCTGCAAAATACTTTTTACTCTATTCATACATATATTTATTATATCATTTATGCCTATCAACATAACAAAGATACTACTTTATCCCCAATTTTCGTCACGAAACGCCTTTTTTACACTCTTTTTTACGGTTTTTTTACGCTTTTATTGCAACTTTTTATTTTGTGTCACAAGTTGACACAAACCCGCAATACATTTGCACTGTGAAACATTAAAAACCTTTAAGATTATGTTATTTGCAACTTTAGTATTCGTAGGACTTACAGCAGGAATATACAACATTATTGCTGGCGAGCAGGAGGTGTAACCGATTATGACCGAAAAGATTATGTTATTCTTCATTTTAGCATTTATAGGAATAACGGCAGATGTATTCTGCCTTATTATAGGACACCGAGACAGATAAATATAAACAAACCAATTAAAAACTTTACAGCTATGGGAATCGCTTATCAAATCAAATGCCGCCACTGCGGTACAGAGTTCAACTACAGTCAGGATGAATCAATGGGTATGATGCCCCGTTGCGTAGGATGCGAGAGTTATGTCGAAACAGAATCTCCAATACGCTGCCCGGCTTGCAACCACCGACTAAACACCACACAAGAGGAGTTCAATGAACAGGTGCAGACCGTAATGATGTGGGATTAATCATAGAATTCTGTTATTATTTTTCTGCAAAAGAGACTTCGTGCAAACAGAAAACCGAAAAAAAATAGTATCGTCAAAAAAAATCGACTTCACGGCACGATTCTTTGCAGAAAAATTCATAACTTTGGATGATTATAACCCTTTATTGTCGATTAAGGAATATGGCAGAATTGAAAGTAGGGGATATGGCCCCCGATTTTACAGGACGCACACAAGATGGCAACACGCTATCGCTGGCCGATTTGAAAGGCTCTCGCACAGTGTTCTACTTCTATCCGAAGGATAACACTTCGGGTTGCACACTCGAGGCCAAGAGTCTGCGTGATGGCAAGGCTGAACTTGCTGAGAGAGGTTATCGCATCATCGGCGTAAGTCCCGACAGCGAGCGTTCGCACCAAAACTTCTGCGCCAAGCACGAACTCAACTTCACGCTGCTGGCTGATACCGACCACTCCATCTGCGAGGCATTCGGAGTGTGGCAGGAGAAGTCGATGTACGGCCGAAAATATATGGGCGTAGTGCGTACCACATTCCTGCTCGATGAGAAGGGGCGTATAACCCACATTTTCAACAAAGTAAAGACCGCTGAACACTATCAGCAAATAGTAAACGAATTGGATAAAAAATAAAAAACATAAAACTATGGCAACTGAAAAAGTACAAGTAAACGCCGAGAAACTGAAGGTTTTGAACGCGGTTATGGATAAAATCGAGAAGGACTTCGGCAAGGGCTCTATTATGCGTATGAGCAGCGAGGCCGTTACCAACGTACCTGTAATCCCCTCTGGCTCTGTCACATTGGATATGGCATTGGGCGTAGGAGGTTATCCCAAAGGTCGTGTAATCGAGATTTTTGGTCCCGAGTCATCAGGTAAGACTACATTGGCTATCCACGCCATTGCCGAGGCACAGAAAGCAGGTGGTATCGCAGCCTTTATCGATGCCGAGCACGCATTCGACTCGTTCTATGCACAGAAGTTAGGCGTAGATGTTGATAATCTTTTGATTTCACAGCCCGACAACGGCGAGCAGGCGTTGGAAATTGCCGACTCACTTATCCGTTCGAGCGCTATCGACATCATCGTAATCGACTCTGTAGCGGCTCTTACCCCCAAAGCCGAGATTGAAGGCGAGATGGGTGACTCAAAGATGGGCCTTCAGGCTCGCTTGATGTCACAGGCATTGCGTAAACTCACAGCCAGCATCTCAAAGACGAAGACCGTTTGTATCTTCATCAACCAGTTGCGCGACAAGATTGGCGTTGTTTATGGCAACCCCGAGACTACTACAGGCGGTAACGCTCTTAAGTTCTACGCCAGCGTGCGTATCGACATCCGTCGTGCATCTGTCATCAAGGATGGCGAGGAGCAGTTGGGTACTCGCACCAAGGTTAAGGTGGTAAAGAACAAGGTAGCACCTCCGTTCAAGCGTGCCGAATTCGATATTATGTTTGGAGAGGGTATCTCTAAAATCGGCGAGATTATTGATTTAGGAGTTGATTTCGGCATTATCCGCAAGGCGGGCTCGTGGTTCTCTTACGGAGAGCAAAAGATTGGACAGGGCCGCGATGCTGTTAAGGAGTTCCTTAAGAACAATGATGAACTTCGCCAAGAGATTGAAGATAAGTTGCGCGAAGCAATGAAAACGCAAAAATAAGGCCTATGAATTATACTGCAGAGGATGAAGTCCTCATCCAACAAGCGTGGGATAAACTTGCCGAGTCGTGTAAGAAGATTTGCAAGAAAGAGGAGGATTGGAACTTTATTAAACGAGCCTTCTTCCTCGCCAAAGAGGCCCATCAGGGGGTAAGGCGCCGCTCCGGCGAGCCTTACTTCCTGCATCCTATTGCAGTGGCCCAGATAGTCGTCGATGAGATAGGCTTGGGCGTCAAATCGGTCGCCGCCGCGTTGTTGCACGATGTGGTGGAGGATACCGACTATACGGTCGAGGATATGGAACATATCTTCGGCCACAAGATTGCCACGATGGTAGATGGTCTGACCAAGATGTCGGGTGTTTTTAACGCCGACACCTCGCGTCAGGCCGAATACTTTCGTAAGGTACTGCTCACATTGTCAGACGATGTGCGTGTAATCCTGATTAAGATTGCTGACCGCCTGCACAATATGCGCACACTCGGTTCTATGCCGCAGAACAAGCAGATTAAGATTACGGGCGAGACCATCTACCTCTTTGCTCCGCTTGCCTACCGCCTGGGATTGTTTGCCATCAAGAGCGAGTTGGAGAACTTGTGTATGAAGTATCGCTTCCCGAAGGAGTACGAGGAGATTACCCGCCAAATTTCGGAGTCTCAGGCTGCCCGCGAGGAGTACATACGCAAGTTCAATGCACCAATCATCGAAGCACTGGACAAGAACGGCATCAAATACGAGATTACAGGTAGGGTAAAGAGCACCTACTCGATATGGACCAAGATGGTGCAGAAGCAGATTCCATTCTCGGAGATTTACGACCTCTTCGCCATCCGTATCGTGTTCCAGCCGTTGGATTTCCCTTCTGAAAAGACACAGTGCTGGCAGATATATTCATCAATTACAGACATTTACACTCCCAAACCCGACCGCTTGCGCGACTGGATTAGTATGCCCAAAGCCAACGGCTACGAGGCTCTACATTCTACCGTAATGGGTCCCGATGGAGTGTGGGTAGAGGTACAGATTCGCACCCAGCGTATGGATGAGATTGCTGAGCGAGGCTTTGCCGCCCACTGGAAGTACAAGCACGCCACCATTTCGCACGATGAGGATGAATTTGACAAGTGGCTCAAGATGATTCGCACGGCGTTGGATAGCCCGACGCAGAATGCTGTGGATTTCTTGGACAACTTCAAACTCTCGCTCTACACCTCCGAAATTCCCGTCTTTACCCCCAAGGGTGAGTCACGTCGTCTGCCGTATGGTGCTACAGCACTGGACTTTGCATACGACATACACACCAAGATTGGTAACTCGGCCATAGGTGCCAAAATCAACCACAAGATAATGCCCATCACCACGCCGCTTAACAGTGGTGACCAGGTGGAGATTATCACCGCCGAGTCGGCACGCCCGAAGGCCGAATGGTTGGAGCACGCTTTTACGACTAAAGCCAAGCAGGCTATCAAGAACTTCCTCAAGCGAGAGCAGGAGCACAACCTGCAACGCGGTATGCAGATACTAGACGAGAGGTTGGCCAAGTTGGGCATCACCCCCAACAACCGCGTAATCCGCAAATTGATAGAGTCTTACGATTGCTCCAACAAGGACGAGTTATATACAAAGGTTGGCGCAGGCATCGTATCGTTGGACAACCTTGAGAAGGTTATCCGCACCAACTCCAACTTCAAGATTTTGAAGTTTTGGACACTCTTTATCAAGGATAACGAAGACAAAGACGATGATAATCCATCCGACGACAAGCACAATCACAAGGATAACCAAGATTCCCACAATCTGGTTGTTGCCGAGTGTTGCCACCCGTTACCTGGCGATAGTGTCGTAGGTTTCAAAGACCCTATAACACACCAAATTATCGTCCATAAGGCCACTTGCGACGAACTCAATCGTCTGGCCTCTCAGCACGGCGAGTGCATCGTCAAAGAGGAGATTAAGTGGTCACAATTAAAGACACAGTCGTCGTTGGCGAAGATTCAAATCAAGGGAATTGACCGTATGGGTGTACTGGTCGACTTGGCCAACGTGGTTACAAACGACTTCAGCATCAATATGCGCGAGATTAATATCCAGACTCACGACGGCATTTTCGAGGGCACATTAAGCCTCTATGTGCGCGATGCAGAGAGCCTTAATGCCGTACTCGACCGTATGCGTCGCATCAAGGGTATGGATACCGTTAAGCGACAGATAAACTAAACAAATTTAAGCACAACTAACCTAAACACACTCCGAATATGAAAAATGCTATACTAAAAAATCGTTTAATGAAGCGATTTCCGCTGATTATATTGGTGGCCGTAGCCATTGCTTTTGCGGTGGCTATGCAGAAGCCTACCTTATTTAATAAAGGTAAGAGTGACTACTCGATAGTATTGTGCAAGAGTGCTTCGGAATCGGAGCAGACTGCAGCGCAGGAGTTACAGCAATATCTGGAGCAGATTGGCGGGGTAGTGCTGCCCATCATCACTCGCGACGAGTTGCAGGAGGGACAGCCCCACATAGCCATAGGTTACAACAAACATTTCGGCGAGGAGTTGGGCGTTGAGCGCCCCGACGACAATGACGAGGGCTTCACATATCGCACCGTTGGCGACAACATCTGGATTTATGGTGGCAAGCAGCGAGGCACGATGTATGGCGTATTCTCGTTCTTAGAGAACGAGTTTGGCGTAAGATGGTACACCCACGACTACACCAAAGTACCCACACTCAAGAAATGGAGTATCAACGAGTTAAACCACAGCGAGCAGCCATTCGTAAAGTATCGCGGGAATGAATACAACAACTCGATGGCTCATCCCGAGTTGATGATTCACAACAAATGCAATTTGTGGTGGAATGTGAGTTATGGTAAATATGGCGGCACAGAGGCCTATTGGGGCTGCCACACATTCAGCCAGTTCATATCTACGGGCGAGTATTTCGAGAAGCACCCCGAATATTTCTCAATGCGCGACGGCAAGCGTACTCCCTACACGCAACTTTGCTTGTCAAATCCCGAGGTGTTGCAGATTTGTATCGAGAAGGTAAAACAGGTCATAGCAGCAAATCCCCACCACTGGGTATATAGCGTATCGCAGAACGACAACCACTTCCCTTGTCAGTGCGAGAAGTGTCAAGCCATCGAGAAGCAGTATGGCGGTCACTCGGGCTTGATGGTGTGGTTTGTAAATCAGGTGGCCGATGCCATAAAGCCCTTATATCCTGATAAATACATCAGTACATTTGCTTATCAATACTCTCGTCAAGCCCCCACAGGCATCACACCGCGCGACAATGTGGTCATCCGCCTCTGTAGCATCGAGTGTTGTTTTGCGCACCCAATCGAAGAGTGCGAACATAACAGTTCATTCGTTACCGACATTGAGAACTGGTCTAAAATCGCGCCAAACCTCTATGTATGGGACTATGTGGTTAATTTCCGCCAATTCCTCGCACCATTCCCCAACTTCAATGTTTTGGCCAAAAACATCAAGACCTTCAAGAAATACAACGCCATAGGTATTTACGAGCAGGGACAATACAAGGGTTTGGGCGGTGAATTTGCCGAAATGAGGTCTTGGGTAATAAGCAAATTGTTGTGGAATCCCGACCTTGACACCCGCAAGTTGGTGGAGGAGTTCATCAACAACTACTACGGCGAGGCTGCGCCCTACATTCAGCAATATTTCGACCTCAGCCACGCACAGATTAACAACGACACAGAGTTGGGTATCTACATTGATGACCGCAACCCTCTATACACCAACGAGTTCATTGCAGAGAGCACACAGATTCTCGACCAAGCCAAGCAGGCGGTAGCAGAGTCGAGCGACGAGGTGCGTCATCGTGTCGATTTGGTTGCTTTGCAGATGGACTATATGCAACTTATGCGCAATCCGTTGGAAGCACGCGAGAATGGCACTTACGACCGCTTCTGCGACTTTATCCGCAAGCACAACGTACTTGTGAATGAATACACCTCTGTCGAAGAGTTTATCGACATCTACAACAAAGTCATAAGCGGTCAGATAACCATCGACGAGATTGTGCAGATGATTACCCAACGCTGGATAGAGCAGGCGGGTTGATAATAGACAAACACCTATAAATCAACAAATTTAACACTCACTTAATATGAAAAATGCTATACTAAAAAATCGTTTAATGAAGCGATTTCCGCTGATTATATTGGTGGCCGTAGCCATTGCTTTTGCGGTGGCTATGCAGAAGCCCACATTATTCAACAACGGCAAAAGCGACTATGCGATTGTTCTGTGCAAGAATGCATCTACGTCGGAGCAGACAGCAGCCAAAGAGTTGCAAGGTTATTTGGAGCAAATTGGTGGGGTAGCACTCCCTATCATCACCCGCGACCAACTCGAAGAGGGACAAAAACATATCCTGATAGGTTACAACAAAAAATATGGCGCTGAATTTGGCGTAGAACGCCCCGACGACAACGACGAGGGCTTCACATACCGTAACGTAGGTGACAACATCTGGATTTATGGCGGTAGCCAGCGAGGCACTATGTATGGCGTATATTCATTCCTTGAGAACGAGTTGGGCGTAAGATGGTACACCAAAGACTACACCAAGGTTCCTTCGCTCAAAAAGTGGAGTTTCAAGGAGTTAAACCACAGCGAATCGCCTTTTATTGAGTACCGTTTCGACCAATATTTCAACGTTGAGCCCCACAAAGATTGGTTGGCACACAACAAGTGCAATTCGGTTTGGAGAGCACAGGACAACGAGTACGGAGGATTGGTAGCATACTGGAATGCGCACACATTTGAGCAGTTCATACCTTCGGGCGAATATTTCTCAAAACACCCCGAATACTTCTCTTTGCGCGACGGAAAGCGTACTCCTTACACCCAATTATGCCTGTCAAACCCCGAGGTATTGCAGATTTGCATTGAGAAGATGAAGCAGGCCATAGCCGATAATCCGCTCTATTGGGTTTATAGTATGTCACAGAGCGACAATCAGTTCCCTTGTCAGTGCGAGAAGTGTCGCGCCATCGAGGAGCAGTACGGCGGTCATTCGGGACTTATGATATGGTTTGTAAATCAGGTGGCTGACGCCATAAAACCCTTATATCCCGACAAATACATAGGCACATTCGCCTATCAATACACACGTAAAGCACCCGTAGGCATCACTCCGCGTGACAACGTTGTCATTCGTTTGTGTAGCATCGAGTGTTGTTTTGCGCATCCATTGGAGGAGTGCGAGCATAACCACCCATTCATCTCGGATATAGAGGATTGGTCAAAGATTGCCCCGCACCTCTTTATATGGGACTATGTAGTCAATTATCGCCAATATGTGGCTCCATTCCCCAACTTCGGGGTTTTGGCCGAAAATATCAAGACATTCAAGAAATACAACGCCATAGGCATCCAAGAGGAGGCGCAATACGAGTCTATCGGTGGCGAATTTTCAGAAATGAAGTCGTGGGTATTGTCAAAACTTCTTTGGAATCCCAATCTCGACACCAAAGCGCTTGTGGCACAATTCATTACCGACTATTATGGCAATGCAGCGCCTTACATTCAGCAATATTTTGACCTCTGCCACTCACTGATTAAGGATGACACAGTGATGGGCATATATATTGATGAAAACAACCCGCTTTACACCGATGAGTTCGTAACAGAAGCTAACAGTCTCCTCACACAGGCCAAGAAGGCCGTAGCAGAATGCGATGAGGATATTCGTTTCCGTGTAGATTTGGTTGGCCTGCAAATTGATTACTTGCGTTTGTTGCGCACGCCACAAGAGGCTGCTGCAGATGGTACGCGCGACAGAGTGTTTGAATTCGTACGCAAGCACAATATATTGTTTAATGAATGGCAAAGCGTCGAAGAGACAATAAATATTTATAACAATACTTACGCCAATAAACAGGAGAGATAACCATAGAGAATGGATAATATTTGGATATTTTTGGTCATCATAGGTGCTGTATTCTCGTTTGCGCAGAAAAATCAGAGCAAACGACAGGGTAGTGACGCCCCTACAGAAGACAATAACGGCGAAGAACCCGTCAATCCCCACGAGATGATGGAGCGTCGTCTACGAGAATTACTCGGCGAGCAGCAACCGAAAAGAGTTCCTACGCCGACCGTAGCACCAACTGCAGTCCCCGCACCCACGGCAACCGTTCGTCAAGCCAAAAATAAGCCAACATACGGCACTTTGGCCTCTCGACCAATGTCTGCCACTGCGCAGCATAAAAATGCCACACAATCGCCATCTGCTGCTCAATATAAATCACAGATAGCAAAGGCGACAAGCAACAGCATCGCACGTCCGAGCGTAAAGCCCGCACACGCGAACGCAAATAACGAGCAAATAGGGCAGATTATAAAGGATTTCTCTATGGATAAGGCCGTAATATATTCCGAGATACTAAAACCCAAATTTGAGGAATATTAATCGCAATATAGACTTTTAACAAAAAACATAAATATTATGGCATCTATTTTTTCACGAATAGTAGCAGGGGAGATACCTTGCTACAAGGTTGCGGAGGATGATAAGTACTTCGCATTTTTGGATATCAATCCGCTTGCCAAAGGTCACACATTAGTCATCCCCAAGCAGGAGGTGGACTATTATTTCGACCTAGATGACGAGACATTGGCAGGTATGACAATTTTCGCTAAGCGCGTAGCGCACAAAATCAAGGAGCAAACAGGATGTAAAAAGGTTGCAATGGTTGTTTTAGGACTCGAAGTAGCACACGCTCACATCCATTTAATACCTATGAATAGCGAAAATGACGTCGATTTTCGCCGTGAAAAGTTGAAATTAACACCAGAAGAGTTCAACGAAATAGCAGCATCACTGGCGCTATAAACAGGCTGTTTACAACTCTGTAAATAATTGATAATAATAGGGTAGTCGTATATTACGGCTACCTTATTTTTATACTTTTTAACATAATATATACCACGTCTATAAATCCAAATTCTATTTGTTGATAAGATATAAATATAGTTTAATTTTGTCAATAAAATCAGCAATTTTACATCTGTAATTACATTTGTAACGTATTAACATTTGTCAAACCATTCCGCAATATACATATGTAACGCCGCGTAGTGTGTTTGCACGTTGTTAATATTTACCTTTGTAAATAAAGCCGGCAGGGTTATAAAAGTTGAATTTTGATAACTTCGGCAAGAGTTAAAAAACTATATTTCTCGCAAATACAATACTTATTATCAGCATTTTACACATATTATATAAAGTAAAGGTTTAATGTAACACGCGTATATCATCATACTTATCAATACTTGTCACATATAGCCATAATACAAACTATTATAATACTATTTATCAGCGATTTATATTGTTTTATATAAAGTAACACTTTAATCAAATAAACCTCCTCGTTTTAACCATAATTACAATATTACAACTGTAAAGTTTATTAACAACATTGTTGCGATTACATTTGTATAAAATTACTTGTTTACAAAAGAAAAATGATTTATATTTGTGAAAAATTACGAATATGCGCGATAAATTGCTACTTTTGATGAAAAATGAGGGTTTAACCTCAAGTAGACTTGCTGAACTACTCGGCATCCAGCCGTCAAGCATCTCTCATATTCTCGGTGGTCGTAACAAACCGAGTTTTGATTTCGTGCAGAAGATTCTGCGTCGCTTCCCAAATATCAATCCCGATTGGCTTTTGATTGACAAGGGCGAGATGTATCGAACGACAACGACGGAAGCAGCGAGTCAGGAACAGATGGCATCATCTGGCGAGACACTACACGACCAGGTGCCATTATCAACGCCGACACCTGTCGATTCTCCATCAGACTTGACTGCGCCAACTTTTACTCAACCGGCATCGCCTAACAATAACACGCCCCAACAGCAGTTACCAATTTCACGTGGACGAGTTAAACGAGTTATCGTGTTGTACGACGACCACTCTTTCGAGAGTTACGAAATTTCTCGTTAACGATTAAAGGCGCGATTTGTTTACTCAGATTTTTTTTCGCGTCGCAAAACATACAGAAAAAGACCTTGTAAAAATTTAACATAATTATCGCTTAAATATTCTGTCGCCACTCACAGCACGATTTGCGGGTGGTGATTTTTTGTTTATCCATTTTGCGCTACTATGGCGCATCTTTCTTTGATATTATACAATGTGACTACGTTCACACTATATATATTATAATACAAGTATAAACTCTTGAGGTTTTGTTTATGAGTAGAAAAGTATGTGGCATATCATCTAATAAATCCAACTTCATCGCCATATTTACAACATCACGCACACCCCATCTCTGCACCACCTTATTATTTAACATAATGCAAAGGACAAACAAATTGTACACAAAAAAACGGAGTAATCGAAGAAAGTAGCATAAATATGCAGTTATGCAAAAAAGAGATTCAAAACGGGAGCAAAAAAGGGTAAATATGTATAGATGTAAAATAATAGTGCGATAGTAGTACGTCAAAGGATTGAACAAATAAGGCGTAGAGAGTAAGAAAAGTCAAGAAATTGAATAGCCTAACACAAATGTAAAATGTTAGGCGGGGGAG
>JAFYRX010000030.1 GCA_017546725.1 Alistipes sp.
CGCGAAGGCGTCCGTTTTAGGAAATTTGTTCGGTTAGCCCCTAAAATTTATCACTGCGCCGCTTTTTAACCCACCACAAGGGTGGCTTTTCCTCCTCGCGGCTCGGCAAAGTGAGTAAACTCACTCTGCTCTCGCTCCGCAGCGTCGGTTGCCTCACCTTTTTACGGCTAAAAAGGTGAAAAAGCCACGAAGTGGATTAAGTTGAGAGATAGGATATTGCCTGAACGTGGGAGATTAATCCGCTACGCGGCTTTTCACTGCTACGGCTCGGCAAAGTATGTAAACATACTCTGCTCTCGCCTTAATCGCAGCGTTGCCACGTCGCTACGCTCCTCGCAATGACAGATACAAACATATTATAGAGACTAATCCGCTACGCGGCTTTTAGTTGCTTCGGCTCGGCAAAAAGCACAAGCGTTCTTTGCTCTCGCCTTAATCGCAACTTTCCAATCAAAATCGGCTTTCCGATTTTGTGGAGTGACGTGAATAATCTCACCCTCTTGACTCAAAGGAGTAAATCTAATTATTATCTCCGATTATTGTATTCTTACAACTCTTTCGCGGGGCATTGTGCGCCCTTTGGGCAGGGTGACCTTCAGCAGGTGGGTGGTCTCGACTCCTTTACCATCCTTGAGTGCAGGTTGCCAGCGTGGAGCCTCAGTCATCGCCTTCTCGATGCGACGCAGAAGACGTTTGTCGGTAGCCTCCAATACATCAAATTCAGTCACCGAGCCGTCGGCCTTCACCTTGAACGATATGATTATGCGGGCTACGGGGTCCGTCTCATCCCATTTTACACGGTCGGCTATGTATGCGCTGTACTTTGTCACTTCGCCCTCAATCTCAAATCGTGCGGGTGTGTCGTAACGCAACGTGATTACCACCACGCCGTTGGCCGCCTCGTGGCCATAACGCTCGATGGTCTGCTCATCAGCAGGCAACAGATGATTATCCACAATATCTTTGGGGTTAATATCCTTAACCTGCTCCTCGGTCATCTTCTCTCCGTTAACGATATATAGCGGCATACGCTTGCGACTCTGGGCCGCAGCGTCGGGCGCAGAAAGGGCAAGAAAGAGCACTCCTGCAATAAGCGAAAAGGCGTATCGAAGAAAAATATTTATCATAACTTAAACTTGTAATCTACACCTATGACGTGTGCCGTCACGCGCTTAAGCGAGCGAGCGTTGAGTGCACCCGATGCATCGTCGTACTTTGCGCTGAACGAGCGGTTGAAGTGTGTCATATAGTAGAAATCCATACTGTTGTGTTCGTTAATCTTCATCGTACTACCCACGCAGAGGCGCAGGCGATTGATGTAGTTGTCGCGTGCTACGGCATCCGTCAGGCGGTTATCGACAGCCGCAGGGGCGTTGAGCGTGGTGTACAACTCGACGTAGGCGTAGGGTTTCCAGCGCGATTTGTTGCTGTAATCGGCCTTCAGGCGTGTGCGAAGTGTGGCAAACGGGTCGGGCGTGGTGTATCGGTCTGTCGGGTAACTCCTCATCACCAGGCGCAATCGCTCGCGGAGCGAGAGGTTGAAACGGCCAACCGTCAATTTGCCGATAACGGCAAGGTTTACACGGTGCTTAATCTTCCAATCGTTGCTCTCGTTTACGTTTACAAAGACATATTCGCCCTCGAAACCTACGTGTCGCCACGGCGAGTAGTCCAACGTGAGCGATGTGAGCATCTTATCCAGATTCTCGAAACTATTTTTGGTGCGCAACTGCTCGCTGATGGTCAAATCCAACGTCTTGCTCAACGGAATCTCCAGAGCCACACGCCAGCGCGACTGTATGTCGCTGTCGGATGTTCGTTGCAAAGGTATCTCTTGAGCATTTAACGTAAAAACTCCCGCACATAGTACACTCATCAATGAAAGAATCACTCGTTTCATATATATTCTCCTTTCTTGTTTTACGTTGTAAGTTTGTCTGTAAATAAAAATCTTCGCTGCAAATATACGAAAATATAATACAATAAAACATTTCCGCCCGAAAGCCTATTTGCAGTGAGTGACGTGGATAGGAAAGAGATGAGTAAAATAGATTAAGTAAATTCTCCCTCTAAGGTAGAGGGAGTGGCCTTTAGGCCGAGGGAGTGTGCTTGGGTTGAAAGTTCAAAGATGAAAGATAGACAGACTCCTCCGTCACTCGCCAAGCGAGTGCCACCTCCTCTTGCCTTAGAGGAGGAATTTAGGTAAACAATTACCGTGCGTTAGCCCATCCGCGGCAGGCAAGTTTTCGGATGTAGGGCGACGCGCAGACGGAGGGTTAAAAAACGGAGAACTTTTCACGTAGTAAAAGTGCGGATGCATCCGTTTTACCGACGGCAAGCGGAGAACCCGAAAACTTGTCACCGCGCCGCTTTTTTCTCACCTTTTTACGGCTAAAAAGGTGAAAAAGAGAGAAAAATGGAAGGGATATAATTGCCTAAATTGTGATTGGTATCAGTTAAGCAATTACTTAAAAGGTAGATTCCAATCATTTTCGCAAGGATGATATTAATGTATCAGCAATGCCTACATTGCGAAAATGTGGAATGACGTTTTTTTATTTAAGATTAGAGACTCCAATCAAAATCGACAAGCGATTTTGTGGAGTGACATAAAAAATCAAGGCCTGTCGCAAATTGGACAGGCCTTGATAGTATAATTTTACAAATTACTGCTCCGCTTAGAGTTTGAATTTGTAGTCAATTCCTATGACGTGGTTACACATCTTCTCCAGCGACCACTCCTTCAAATCTCCCTTGTTGCCTTTGTAGCGGGCGTTGTACGTGCGGTTGAAGTGTACCATATAGTAGATGTCCATACGGTGGTGGTTGTGGATTTTGAACTCTGTACCTACGGCCAGACGTATGCGGTTGATGTACGCCTCGTGCTGCAATGGGAAATCCTTGAAGTTATCGACGGGCTTGGGAGAGTTGAGCATAGTGTACAACTCGACAAATGCGTATGGCTCCCAGCGGCTGTTACGAATGTCGTAAGCAGCCTTGAAACGTGAACGCAACGAGAATGTAGTTGCCGGTTTCTCGTACTTGCAAACCGAGTCGGTACGATACTGCACACGCAGACGCTCACGCAACGATAACTTAAGACGGCCGATGCGATACATACCCGTAACGTCGATATTTGTGCGGTGACGCAAGCCCCAGTTCTTGGTCTCGACATCCTGCATAGCGAAGTTGTAGATAGGCTCGCCTGTCATATTATCAATTTTCTGGCTGCCATCATCATTCAATACGGGTATCTGCACCTCCATCTCCTCGGTGTCGTACTGGCACTCGTTTACGAGGCTGTAATCGATATCAAACTTTAGGAACTCCCAGGGCTTATAACCCACACCTATGGTCGATACAATCTTGTCTAGCTTTTTGAAGTTATCCATTGTGCGCACCTGCTCGCTCCACGTCAAGCTCCATTTCTGGCCGAGAGGAATCTGCAGTCCTGCACTGAAACGGCCTTGTACATCATTGCCCTCGTCAATCTCTTGTGCATTTCCACGTGTAGGTGGTATGCCTGCGCCTTCCTCCCATTGTTGGGCAAAGAGCATTGTGCAACTCATCAGGGCTGCCAATGTTGTTACGATGCGTAAATTTAGTTTCATATCTTTTAGGTTTTATTCGTTCTGTTATTCCACGTAGTCCTTTGCTTTGGTGAGTTGGTCGATGGTGTTGAGTTCACCCTCGCTGAGCGAGTAGTAGACCTTTACGAAGGCTACATCACGCAAGAAATCAACGTGACCTACCTCTGCCTTCTCAATCTTGAGGCCCAGACGTTGCTCGAGGTCGGCAATCATCTCCGCTCTGCGCTCGGGTACTATGAGCGCAATTTTCTCATAGAGAACGAGTTTGGTCGATGTGTGCTTCAACAGCATACGGCCCTCGAGGAACATTATAATTGCGATGATAAGGGCGTTGGCTACAATCAACTCAACGTACGAAATGTTGAGCGCCAAACCGTTGATAACCGCCGAGGCTATAATCACAAACAGATAGGTCATCTCCCTGACGGGCACCGTTTCCGTTCGGTAACGTATCACGCCAAAGATGGCAAACAGACCGAGCGTCATACCAATCTGTATGTTCACATTCTCCATCAGGAAGATGAGCAGGAACATCGCAGATGAGAACAACATAAAGGTCAAAGCATAATCCTTGCGCTGGCTCTTGCGATAGTAGCAGTATCTCACGATGAGCCACGCAACGAGCAGGTTGAATGCAAAGCGCATCAAAAGGTGGATAAGGCTCTGTGTGTCACACAACGGCACACCCAAAAAACTGACCTGATTGGCTATTTCGTAGCCAAACTCTTCGGCAATCGAAGGGTCAAACTCCAGAAATTGTTGGTCTTGCTGAATCATATTGTCTAATTTTTTATTATTTGTCGGTTAGTTAGTTTTGTTCGTTTATAATCTTTCTGATTTTGCGAATCTTGAGTTTGAAGCGGTTGCGCTTAATCTTGTCGTTGCTTAGCGCCATTCCCAGGCAATATTTACTCACCTTGAAATTCTTGACACGCAGGTCGAGCAGTATCTGCTTCATTGGCGAGTAGCACAGTCCGTCCTGCTTTAACTCTACAATCACCATCCTGTCGATGCCCGTAGGCTCGGCACCCTCCTCGCGCATATTGCGGAACGCAAGGTTCAGGTCGATGGTGAGTCGCTCGGTGTGGGCGTGATTGACAAGTGTGATGCGTGTAAATTCGGTGGTTAGTGATGGCGATATGCTCTCGGGGGCGTAGGCTGCACGCTCCTTCAAGAAGGCCAAAGCCTCGTCGTGCTCGGCCACGCTGTAGAAATAATCAGCAGGGATTTTTATGCGCTTCTTCTTCGTGCGGCCCGTGTTGGTCTTGTTCTTGACCTCGATGAACGTGATGTTTGACTCAACATAGGTGCGGGTGCGAATCTTCTGACGTGCAAGACGACGGTTGTGGTGTACGGTGTACATCTCCCAATCGGGAGTATCGTAATAGAGCGTCGAATAACGACAAGCGCGCACATCGTCAATAACCTGCACCGAATATTCGCCTACAGCACGCTCCAGGAGTTGCATACACTTCTCTTTGCTCAACACATACTTGGTATCGACGCGATTCATCAACTTGATTGACGACATCTCGTCGAGCGTAATGGTGGGCATCTGTTGCCATACGGGTAGGGTGTTCAACTGCTCGTATGTCATAGCGAGTAATGTAAGTTGGGTTAATATTGCGAAGCGCTACTCCTCGAAGACATATTCAAACACCTTGATGGTGTAGAGTTTGCCGTTGGGCAGATAGTTGTACTGTTTGTGTTTGGTACCGTCGTCGTTGTACTCATACTTGCGCACGAGTTTCACCTTGTTGCGGTCATCGTAAACAACCTCGCGGATTACGCGGTCGCTTACGGGGTCATACTCGCAAGTCTCACGCTCAATCTGGCCAAACTGATTGTACTCTATCTCCTCAATCTTACGTCCCTTTTCATCGTACACCTTCAGGTTGTCGAGCCAGCGCTGCTTTTTGTTAGAATCGGTGTTCCACTCCTTGACAGTAAGGTTTTTTCGTTTTGCACGCTTGGCCAACTCTTCTGGTGAGAGAGCCTGTGCAGCCAAACCTTGTGCCACGAACAGAGCGAGTACTACAAATAAAAGACGTTTCATAAAATTCAGTTTATTGGTTGGTTAGTTGTCTGCTGTCATTCGGGCCCTTATCAGTAAAGGCAAATTTCCGAGTGACTTACAAATTTAGATTTATTTTTAAGAAAAATCCACTTTTTTTTAACTTTTTTCACTCAATAACACAAAAAAACCTCAAGTTTTGCAACTTGAGGCCAATATACTTTTAATATATTATAAATTCGGAATCGCTCCCGTTTTCTACAATTCGCTCTCCTTCAAACGCTCTGCATTCTCGGCTACGATGAGGTGGTCGATGCAATCCTGAATGTCGCCATCCATAAATGCCGAGAGGTTGTAGATTGTGTAGTTGATGCGGTGGTCGGTGATACGTCCCTGCGGGTAGTTGTAGGTACGAATCTTTGCCGAACGGTCACCTGTCGATACCATAGTCTTACGCTTCGACGCAATCTCATCCAGATACTTCGAGTACTCGAGGTTGAAGATACGTGTACGCAACTCCTCGAATGCCTTGTCGAAGTTCTTCAACTGCGACTTCTGGTCCTGACACTGCACGACGATACCTGTAGGGATGTGGGTAAGGCGGATTGCCGAATATGTAGTGTTCACCGACTGACCACCAGGACCCGATGCACAGAAGATATCCTTGCGAATATCGTTCATCGAAATCTCCACGTCAAACTCCTCGGCCTCGGGCAACACAGCAACCGATGCTGCCGATGTGTGTACACGGCCCTGTGTCTCGGTCTGGGGCACACGCTGCACGCGGTGTACGCCCGACTCATACTTCAATGTGCCGTAAACGCTCTGACCCGTAACCTTCAGCACAACCTCCTTGTAACCGCCAGCCGTACCGTCAGAGAATGATGTAATCTCATAACGCCAGCCCTTCGACTCGATGTACTTGGTGTACATACGCAACAGGTCGCCCGCAAATATAGCGGCCTCGTCACCACCCGTACCACCACGAATCTCGAGGATAGCATTCTTCTCGTCCTGCGGGTCCTTGGGGATGAGCAGGAGTTTGATATCCTCCTCCATCTTCTCCAATGCAGGCTCCAACTCGGCAATCTCCATACGCGCCATCTCGCGCATCTCCTCGTCCTTGTCGTTCACCAATACATCCTTGGCCTCGGCCAGGTTGGCCAACGCCGTACGGTAACGGTCCGAAGTCTCGATAATGGGCTCCAACTCCTTGTACTCTTTGGTGAGTTGCACGAACTGCTTAACGTCGGCAATCACTTCGGGGTCGGTAAGTTTCTGTCCTGTCTCCTCGTACTTGAGTTTTAGGCCGTCGAGGCGCATCAATATTGAATTGTCTGCCATAAAATCACATCATAAATTTTGTTCTGTCGGCAAAGATACATATAAAATCAAGAAATTGCCGTTGAAATTTCAAATTTATTTCAAAATTGAGCAATATCTTGCCCCTGAAAAACACTATAACCGCCATTTTTTGTCGCAAATAAGTGAGCGTTGAAACATTTTTACGCTAAAAAGATGTTGATGACAGCGATTTTTTACTATATTTGCGATTGGCCTAAAACTTTATTAACGCAAAATTTGGTTTGACACCGAATTTTCCAACAAAAACTGAATGTTATGAACCTAATTTCTAACAAAACATTGTCATTGCGAGCAATGCTGGTTGCGTTGTTTGCGGGATTAGCCATCTTTGGCATAGCAGGTTGTTCAGATGGTGGAGATGATGCAATCACTCCCGAGCCCGAACCCGCTCCTCAACCGCAAGATAAGACGCAGGTAATCGTTGATGTCTCTACTCTTGAGGTGCCCGAAGGCAAAACAGCCGAACTTAGATTCAAAATCGTACCTTCGACAGTAGATATCTCGTCGGCGGATGGCCTTAACGTTAGAATTGTCGATGCTACAACCAAGCAGGATATCAAGCAGGTTGCGTTCGATAAGGGTGACATCGTGTTGGAGGGTGCAGGTCGCTATACCGTTATTGTGAGTTCTACGGTAACCGAGGAGTATCGCACGACGGCTTGTGTGATGGTTACCTCTAAACAGAATAAGACCTATCTGTCAAATCCCTTTGTGCTTCGCAATACGCCTATGGTGAGCGAGATTTCAAGTATCGTGTTTACACGCGAGAAGAATCCCGAGTTGGCAGATGATATCGAATTCTATTACGACGAGGAGTTAAATAGTTTCCACGCTCGCATCAAGCAGATTGCTCCCAATACTGTGGACCATTCAAAACTTATCGCTACGTTTATCGCCGAGGGTTGCAAGTCGGTAACGGTAAATGGTGTCGAGCAGAAGAGTGGTGTGACGGTGAACGACTTTACCCAGCCCCTGAAGTATGTCTTCACATCGGTTAAGGGTGAGGTTATTGAGTACGACGTATCGGTTACCAACCACTTTACTAACCTTCCCGTGGTCTATGTCAATACCGATGGTAAAACCCATATCTCGGGCGATATAACCTCTAAAAGCGAGTGGAAGAATGCGACAATCAGCATTACGGGTAATGACCAGTATGATGGCCTCGAGCAGACTACATTGCAGATTCGTGCCCGTGGTAATACCACTCTCAGCTGGCCCAAGAAGGCTTTCAATATGAAGTTTGAGAAGCAGGTCAAGATGTTGGGAATTAAAAAGCATAAGCGTTGGGTTATGATTGCCAACTATTGTGACGCTACGATGTTGCGTAACGAGACTGCCTACTACGCTTCGAGCCTTACATCGCTCAAGTGGGCTCCGCACGGAGATTTCGTGGAGTTGGTTTACAATGGTACGTATGTAGGTACTTATTGGTTGTGCGAGCACGTACGTGTTGATAAGAATCGTGTGGCCATTACAGAGACTCCGCAGGGCGATACCTCTGCCAAGAATACAGGTTATCTCGTGGAGTACGATTTCCACGGTGGCTCTACATCGAAGCCCTATTGGACCTCTTATATTAATACCCAGCAGCAGCCTGATTGGAATAACAGAGGTAATTCTTCGGTGCGCTACGTTACCAAGTATCCCGATGAGAACGATTTATCGACCGAACAATATGAGTATATAAAGAAATGGGTGCGCGATTGGGAGGTCGATATCCGCGATAGACTCACCACTAATCCCGATACCGCCGATGAGGAGTACGAGAAGTATATTACAAAGTATATCGAGCCTGTTTCGTTTGTCGATTATTGGTTGATTTACGAGGTGTGCCTCAACCACGAGTTGCGTAACCCTGGTAGCGTATTTATTCACAAGGATGTCGAGGGCGGTGTTGCCGATGGTAAACTTATCGCAGGTCCTGTATGGGATTTCGATTACGGAACATTCAACTTTGAGTATACTGACGCTGGTTGGTATCCCGAACACGTGAAGCGCTACGAACTCTATCTCGAGGATGGTATATGGTATGCTCACTTGTTCAAGAATGCCAAGATGAAGGCATTGGCCAAGGAGCGTTGGGAAGTGTTGAAGCCCAAGTTTGAGACTATGCCAGCGTATATCCGTCAGCGTGGAGAGTTCCTTAAGGAGTCTGCAAAGGAGAATTTTGCGGTATGGCCTATGGCTACAAGCTTGAACTACGATGAGAAACTCAGTTACAAGGATGCCGTAGAGAAGATGGCAGGAGTTGTTGAGGAGCGTATCAAGAATATGGATGACGCTATAAAGAAGTGGTAGAAAACAAAAAGTGCTGTCCCAAAGGAACAGCACTTTTTTTAATTCAAAATTAGGTTTGGATGTTGGGAGTTAAATTAGATGTAATAGTAAATTAGTAAAAATTCTCCCTCTATGTTAGAGGGAGTACCCTTTAGGGGGAGGGAGTGTGTTTGTGGGAGAATATGCGCATAATAATTTGCAGACTCCTCCGTCACTCGCATTGCGAGTGCCACCTCCTCTACCTTAGAGGAGGAAATAATTAGTTTCCGATAAAAATGAGTGTAGAACTAAATAAAATTCTCCCTCTTGGATTAGAGGGAGAATTTTTTATACTTAAATAATTTCCTTTGCCTAATTATTCACTCTATAGGCGCGTTGTACGCCCTTGACCTTCATCAGCGAGTGGATAAGTGTATCGACTATCGTGGCGCTCGACACCTCGACACTCACCGTACCGTAGGCCGTACCATCGGCGCGAGACGAGAAGTTGAGTCCTCGTATGTTGAGTTTCAGTTCGCGTGTCACAATCTCGGTTATCTGATTTGCCAGTCCCGACATATCTTGCGCTATGATGGCTATTGTTGCGCGGAACGAGCCGTCAGCATTGTTGCGCCAACGAGCCTCCATTACACGATAGGGGTAGTTCTCCTTCAGTCGTGCGGCATTGGGGCAGTCGGTGCGGTGGATGGTGATGCCCGACGATATGGTCACAAAGCCGAATATGTCGTCGCCCTTGATTGGGTTGCAGCACTTCGCCAATTTGTATTCGATGTTGTTAATCTTCTCGTCAATAACCAGCGCATCCGATGAGCGTGAGGGCTGCACCTCCTGCATCTTGCTCTCCTCCTTGCGCTTGTCGGCCTCGGCTGCGGCTGCTCTGCGTTCCTCATCGACCTCGCCCGAGAGCCAGCGTTGCAGAATATCCTTTATAGAGAGAAACTCAATCTTTTGCGTCGCTATCATCGAATACATCTCGCGGCCCGTGCGTACCTTGTAGTGTTTGCAGAGGTAGGCCACAGCCTCATCTATCGAGACGTTCAACTTCCAATTCTTGATTTTGCGCTCCAACTCCTCACGGCCCTGACGTGCAAACTTCATCTGCTCCTCGCGAATGACCGATTTGATGCGTGAGCGGGCCTTCGATGTCACGCAGAACGTGAGCCAGTCGGCTTTGGGCGTCTGGTTCTTCTGCGTCATCACCTCCACAATGTCGCCATTGCGCAACACCTCGCGGATGGGTACTGCGCGGTTGTTCACCTTGCCACCTGTGCAGGTTGCTCCCAGATTGGTGTGGATGTCAAAGGCAAAGTCCAATACCGTCGCACCCTCGGGCAGTTTGCGGATGTCGCCGTTGGGCGTGAAGACAAAAATCTCACCCGATGTTGGCTTTGCATCGAATCGCTTCGAGAGCGAATGTGTAGTCTCCTCCAGCGCCTCACGCAGACGGCCCAGCCACTGCTCCGAAGTCTGCGCACCCTGATTTACTCCCTTGTAGCGCCAGTGGGCTGCGATACCTCGCTCGGCTACGGCATCCATACGCTCCGAACGAATCTGTATCTCCACCCAGCGACCTTCGCCTGCCGATACGGTGGTGTGCAACGACTCGTAGCCGTTCTTCTTTGGTATGGTCACCCAGTCGCGCATACGCTTGGGGTTGGGCGTGTAGCAGTCGCTCACTACAGAGTATATGGTCCAGCAGAGTTGCTTCTCCATCTCCTTCTCGCAGTCGATTATGATGCGCAGAGCGAAGATGTCGTAAACACCCTCAAAGCCTACATTCTGCTTGCGCATCTTGTTCCATATCGAATATACCGACTTTGTGCGGCTCTTGATGTGATACTTCAGGTTGGGTATTGTCTTCAGTCGCTCCTCGATGGGCACCAGGAAGCGCGCGATGAATGTCTGTCGCTCGCTCTCGGTCTCCTCCAGTCGGCGGCAGATATATTCGTAGTCCTTGTTCTCGAGCCACTTCAGAGCCAAGTCCTCCAACTCGCTCTTTAGTGCGTAGAGTCCCAATTTATGTGCAATCTGTGCGTAGAGATTGAGGCTCTCCCAACTCTTCTTGCGACGTTTCTCGGGCGGGAATATCTCGAGGTTACGCATCACCTCCAGTCGGTCGGCCAACTTTATGAGTATCACGCGCGGGTCCTCCGAGTAACTCACAATCATATCGCGGAAGTCGTCGGCCTGTTCCTTCGATACCTTGAGTTTGATGTTCGATATCTTGCACAATCCGACAATGATACCCAACACCTGCTCGCCAAACTCGGCCCTTACGGTGCGGGTAAGTTCATCGACAGTGTCGGGTTGCTCCTTGACGGCTATGCGCATCACGTCGTGCAGGATGGCGGCTACCGTAGAGTTACGGCCAAGCCCAATCTCGCGTGCTACAATCTCGCCTACGGCAACGTCGTGGTCCAATAGCGGACGGCCATTGTAGCGGGCGTATTGCTCCATCCTCTCGGCTGCAAAGACCAGGGCCTTATCTACGGCCTGCTGTGTAGCCTCAGAAAATGTGCGGGCAACAAAGTCGCGAAACGAAGTATATCTTGTTAAAGCATCCATTTTTCTACTCTCTTTAGTGTGGGGTTTATGGTTTTCTTACGATGTACAGCAGTTCATCGGTTAGGGCATACAACTCCTTCTCCTTGGCGGGGATAAAGTTGGCATAGTCGCACTCATAAACCTCAAATCCAGCCTTCTCCAATCGCTTGGCATAGTCGCGGCCATAGATGCGGCGGTGGTCATACTGCCCGAAGATGCGTGTGCGCTCGGCCTCGTCGGTTATTGTGTCATCCTCAAACGTCTCTTCGCGTTGCATATCAATAGGTGAGAGTATTACTCCCCAACCGCCCTTGCGCAGAATGCGCAAAATCTCGCGCATTGCTTGATGGTCATCCTCGACGTGCTCCAAAATGTGGTTGCAGATGACGGCATCGAACGACTCATCCTCCAGCGGAATATGTTGTATGTCGAAGTGCATATCGGCCAGCGGACTTTCCAGGTCGGCCGTAACATACTTCTCGGGTTGCGATGCATAAATTTTAGAAAACTTACGCATTAGGGCCACCTCGGGAGCGACGTGTAGCAGGCGAGGCAGAGCCATAGCCCCACGACCTATATCGCTCTCTCGCAGCAGCCACAGCCACAGGGTGCGGTGACGCTCCAGAGCCAAACAGTTGGGGCAAAGTGCATTCTCTCGCTGTGTGACATAGCCGTAGGGTAGAAATTTGCGTCGTCGGCAACCGCACAGCGGACACTCCTTGCCCTTGCCTATGTATAATAGGCCCATAATGGGTACGGCCCACTCTGCTATGCGTTGCAGAACGGGACGAGGAATGTGGTTAAGTATATATTTAATAAATCTTTTCATTGCTCTTTGATTACTCTTGCTCTAATTGTGACTTTACATCGGCCTCTACGTTGTACAATCTTTCGCGGCAATAGGCTATAAGTTCTGTAGCACGCTTCACATCGGCAGCCAGCGTGTCGATGCTTGCCGTCTGGTCGCTACGCAGGCGGGCGAGTATCTGCTCAATCTCGGCCGTAGCCTCGGCGTATGTCATTTTCTTCTTTGTCATCCTCTATTCTTGTTTTGTTATTATCTTCTTTACTTCGGCCTGGAGAGTGCCGCCAGCGAGTTCAATCTCAATCTGCTCGCCACACGTTACACCCTCGGTCTGTGTCATAGCTTTGCCCCCGAGACGCACTACGGCGAAGCCTCGGCGGAGGATTTGCTTCGGGTTGTGAGCCTCGACCAACTCTAATGCGAGTTGCAGACGTGACGTTTCGCGCTCGATGGTGCGCTCGGCTGCGGCGCGTAGTTGCTCCTGCTGTAGTGTCAGGCGTGAGAGTTCTCGTTCGCACATCCGCTTGGCAAGTTCTCGGATGAGTCCCGCCCAACGCTCCACTCGCAATTGCTCGGCAGCGGTTTTGGTGCGGGCTGCATCGATTAGGAGTTGTGCAGCCTCGTCGATTCTGCCCTCCAGTAGTGCCATCCTCTCGTCTAACCAAGCAGCAACGGCTGTCGGTGTCTTTAGCGGGGTGTGGGCCACCATATCTGCTACACTTACATCCTTATCGTGACCAATACCCGTAATTACGGCCAGCGGAAACTGTGCCACGTAGGAGCAGATGCGGTAGGAGTTGAAACAACTCAAGTCGCTCGAAGAGCCTCCGCCACGAATGATTATGACGGCATCGAACTCCTCCTCTCGCTCGGCTATTGCACTCAAAGCCACACAGATGCTCTCCTCGGCTGCCGTACCTTGCATCACCGCTTCGAACAGAGTGTGACGGAAAGCGTAGGGGCTACGTTGCAACTCCTGACAGAAATCACGATAACCTGCTGCCGAGGCACTCGACACGACGGCTAAACGCTGCACCAGCGTGGGCAACTCCACCTCGCGGTTGCAATCCCATACTCCGTCGGCTTGCAGTTGGTTGATGGTGAATTGTTTCTGTCGTTCCACTTCTCCCAATGTGTACGAGGGGTCGAGGTCGGTAATCTGCAACGAGAGCCCGTATAGTTCGTGGAACGAGACCGTAACTTTGGCCAAAATCTTCATTCCCGCCGCGAGTCGGCTACCCGTCTGGCTCTCGAAATAGGCTGACAACATAGCGTATTGTGAACGCCAGATGACGGCTCGGGCCTGTGCTTTGGGTACGCCCGTCGCGGCTCGGCTGTCGGTGGACTCTGTCTTCTCGACAAGTTCCAGGTAGCAGTGTCCCGAATAGTTCACCTTGCACTCGGCTATCTCGGCCACAACCCACACAGGCAGGGGCAGCCCCTGCTCTATAACGCTCTTTATGCGTTGTTGCAGTTGCGAAAGAGTTATATGTTTATCAGCCGAAACAGTCATCAAAAGTATAAAGTGTAATCGTTACTTGACAAAGTTACTCAAAAAGGTTGAATATCGTATAAAAAAATGAGGTTGAAAACACTCCAATGTTAGCAACCTCATTCTTTTGTTAAGTTATCGAATGTGATTACTTGCGCTTTGCTTTGGCCTGTACTATGTCGAGTTCGCTCATAATGTGGTTGCAACCTGCGAACTTGTCAACAACGAACAATACATAGCGGATATCTACGGCGATGCAACGCTGCAACTCGGGCTCAAATGCCACGTCACCCGACATAGCCTCCCAGTTGCCGTCGAATGCCAAACCTACCAAGCGGCCATTGCCATCCAATACGGGCGAACCAGAGTTGCCGCCTGTGATATCGAGGTTGCAGAGGAAGCCTACACGCAAGCGACCATTCTTGTCGGCATAGCGACCGTAGTCCTTCTTGGCGTAGAGCTCCTTCAACTTAGGCTCTACGGTGAACTCCAACGGGTTAGATGTATCCTCCTTGGCGATTACACCCTCCAAAGTGGTGTAATAGTTGTAGGTGATGGCATCTGCGGGGTTGTAGGGCAATACATTTCCGTAAGTGCAACGGATTGTGAAGTTGGCGTCAGAATACCAAGCCTTCTCGGGCTGCATCTTCATCAAACCTGCAACGTACAAGCGGTGAGCCTTGTTCTGCTGGGGTGAGTGCTCGCGCAATGCGGGGATGTAAGAGTTGTACTTCTCGACAACCGATGCTGCCAACTGTGCTGCGGGGTCAGCCTTGCGCTCCTCGTCGCTCAATGCCTTTGCCTTCTCCAAAGATGAGAATGCAGAGTTTGCATACAACCAATCTACATATTTCTCGATGTCGCCACCAAACTCCTTGTCGATAACCTCGGTGTAGATTGAGGGCAGAGCCTCGGGTGCCATATTCTCGCGTGCAATGGTCATCATACGCTTTGCAACCTTGCAGTCCAAAGCAGCGTCATAATCCTTATAGAATCCATCCAAACGTGTTGTAGCGGTGCGTGCTGCCGAGATAATCTCGATGCCACGCAAGAATGCCTCGTTGAGGTATTGGATTGTACCCTCGATGGGTGTCAACTTCTCCACCGACTGCTTCATCTCATCCAAAGCATCGATGAATCCCTCCTCGGGCAGAGTGTTCTCGTTGGCCCACTTCTGGAAGGCAGCCTCCTCGGCCTGCTTCTGTGCCTTCACGCCCAACTTTGTGATGCCACGTGACATACCGATTGAGTTCTTCCAGTAGTTCGATGAGCCTGCATACTTCGATGCGTACTTGATGCGAATCTCGTCGCTGGCCTCCATAGCCTCCCAAAGGATAGCCTGACGCTCACCTCGGATGTAGATACGCTGCGGGTTGTCCACTTCCAACATCTGGTCAATCTCATAAGAGGTCATATAGCGTGTTGTCGAGCCGGGGAAGCCCATAATCATTGTGAAGTCGCCCTCATCAACGCCGTTAAGCGAAATCTCCAAGTGACGCGGAGCCTTGTAGGGTACGTTATCCTTTGAGTATGCTGCGGGCTTGTTGTCCTTGTCGGCATATACACGGAAGATAGAGAAATCGCCTGTATGACGGGGCCACATCCAGTTGTCGGTGTCACCACCAAACTTACCGATTGACGAGGGAGGAGTACCCACCAAACGTACATCGTTGTAAACCTCATAAACGAATGCAAAGTATTGGTTGCCACCGAAGAACGATACAATCTGTACGGTTTGGCCCTCGGCCAAATCCTTGCGCATCTCCTCGCTCAAGCCGTTGATGTTGGCGCTTACCATCTCCGAGCGCTCCTGCTCACCGCTGATTGAGGGGATGTTACCCAAAATCTGTGCTGTTACATCCTCAATCTTGCGTACGAAACGTACCGACAAACCGGGGCAAGGCAACTCCTCGGCGTGAGAATTAGCCCAAAAACCGTTCTTCAGGTAGTCGTGCTCAACTGAAGAGAGAGCCTGGATAGAGCCGTAACCGCAGTGGTGGTTGGTGAAAATAAGACCTTTGTCCGATACAATCTCACCAGTACAGCCACCGCCGAAAATCACGATAGCATCCTTGAGTGATGATTTGTTAATCGAATAGATATCCTCGGCCGAGAGGCGCAAACCTTTGGCCTTCATATCCTTGATATTCATCTTCTGAAGGTAGGGCAAGAGCCACATACCCTCATCTGCTGCAGCCGAAAAAGCGATAGTCATAGCCGCAAAAGTTAAAAGTAGTTTTTTCATAATTTTTCGTTAATATTTTTTAGTTTTCAGTTTTTTCTGTCAAAGTAAAATTCGAGGCGTTGATAATCCAACTACCCACGCCGTTGCCCACAAGTGCAATGAGTGTTATGCGCAATGCATCCCAGCCCCACGCATCGGCCAGCGAGATGTAGAACATATTGGCTATGGAGTGCTCCAATCCGCTCAGGATGAATATGATGATGGGGAGTATCACAAACAACCACGACTTCGATTTGCGGTAAGAGTCCACCGCCAAATACATCATAGCACCGCAACCTATCGAGAGCAGAAAGACGCTCAACGACGAATCCTGCAACTTGGGCGTAACGACAGAGACAATATCCACCGTGTGGCGAGTGAGTTGGAAGGCTTTGGCCATAATGAATGTGCCGACGAAGTTACCCGCGATAGTTATGAGCAGACTCAGCGCACCGTAAGTGCGGAAGTATCCGATGCGACCTGTATAGAGCGCAAATCCTTGGCATATAATGGTTAAGAGTCCGAATGAGAAGAGCGTTGCTCCTACAATGCGGTTGGTGCACATCAGGAATACGATGCCTCCAAATCCAATCATCAGGCCCGACATAATCGATAACACGAAGGTGTTGTATGATTGTCTAATATCCATAAAATGATAATAATAATGTTGTTAAAATTCTACTTAATTCACTTGTAACGAGCAAAGGTACGAATAAAACGTCAAAAAAGTGGACGACGAGTGTTAATAATCGATATTATTTTGCTATATTTGTATGATTTTATAGATTGGATGACTGTTCCAATGTCGAAAACGATAAAATTAGAATTATTAACTATAAAAAACTACAAGCAAATGAGAAAATTTTTCGTTGCCGCTGCTGCGGTTATGATGATGGTAGGTTGCGCTCCCAAGAGCGAGCCTATGGTGACTTTTGCAGAGGCTGATGACCCCGTTGCTTTGAGCGAGGAGGCTACTGCAAAGTGGGGTGAGGTTACAAAGGCCCTGAATGGTGCGTGGGGTTGCGCCGATGTGCGTTACTCGCGTAGCGAAGTGCCCGCAGTGGGTGAGGTTGAGGTTATGCCCGTTGTTGCGTGGAAGGGCGAGCGTGCTTCAGCACAGATTGTTCTTTGGACTGCACAGGGTGCCGACGGTGTGAAGTGCGAGGTTAAGGAGTTTAAGTCTGCCGACGCTACTCTGCCTGCATCTATCGCCGAGACTCACTTTGTGCGTTACACTGTAGCCGATGAGCGTTTCCAGGTGAAGAAGGGCACCACTCTTCAGCCCGATATGCTCGATACTCTGCCCACATTCGATATGGCCGCGCAGAGTGTACGTCCTGTATGGCTCACAATCGCCGTTCCGCAGGATGCAAAGGAGGGTATCTATAAGTCAGAGGTTGTCGTTTCTTACAACGGTATGGGCAAGGTTAAGTTGCCTTTGACACTCGAGGTACAGAAGCATACTTTGGCTACTCCCGACAAGTGGTCTTACCACCTCGACTTGTGGCAGCACCCGACTGCTGTTGCACGTGCCTACGGCTTGGAGTTGTGGAGCGACGAGCACTTCGAGGCTTTGAAGCCCATTATGACTCGTTTGGCCAATGCTGGTCAGAAGGTTATCACTACAACCTTGAACAAGGACCCCTGGAACCACCAGTGCTACGACGCCTATGAGGATATGATTAAGTGGACACTCAAGAAGGATGGTACTTGGTCTTATGACTATAAAGTATTTGACCGCGTAGTTGAGACTATGATGGGCTTGGGTATCAATAAGATGATTAACTGCTACTCTATGGTGCCCTGGAACTGCGAGTTGCACTACTTCGATGAGGCGAAGGGTGAGCAGGTGACTATTAAGGCAGAGCCTGGTACTCCCATCTTCCCCGAGATTTGGACTCCGTTCCTGCTCGATTTCAAGAAGCACCTCGAGGCAAAGGGTTGGTTGGCTATCACCAACATCGCTATGGACGAGCGTTCTCCCGAGGCTATGGATGCAGCCGTGAAGGTTTTGGAGAAGTGCGCTCCCGAGATGGGCTTCGCTTTGGCCGACAACCACAAGTCATACAAGAAGTATACTATGATGCGTGACGTATGTGTAGCACAGGGCCAGCCCGCTGACCACGCCGACATCCTGATGCGTCGTGAGCAGGGCTTCAACACAACATTCTATGTTTGCTGTGGTCCCGCTTTCCCCAATACATTCACCCACTCTCACCCCTTCGAGTCGGAGTTGCTCGGTTGGTACAACGTGGCTTGCGACTACGACGGTATGTTGCGTTGGGCCTACAACTCTTGGCCCGAGAATCCCGAGATGGATTCACGCTTCGGTGGCTGGACATCGGGTGACACCTACCTGGTATATCCCCACAACCGTTCATCTATCCGTTTCGAGCGTTTGATTGACGGTATCGAGTCAGCCGAGAAGGTACGCCAGTTGCGTCGTGAGGGTGTCGATTTGAAGGAGGTTGACGCTGTGTTGGAGAAGGTTCGTACAGGTAAGATTAACGACCACAATGAGCCCTGGCAGCAGGTTGTAGCCGAGGCTCGCAAGGCGTTGAACGAGGCTTCTCGCAAATAATTATATTGGAGTTATATAGGATTAATCGGGCCGCAGTGGATGTGGCTCGATTAATCGGTTTAATAAAAGCAAAGAGATATGATTTTCAAAAGATTTTTATCCGTGGTGATGCTGGCAGCCTTTATGGTAGGTTGTACCGAGCAATTACCCCCTGTTGAGACCTTTACTGAGGCCGAGGACCCTACTCCGTTGACTGCCGAGGAGCAGGCTGAGTGGGATAATATGAAGTCGGGTTTGAACGGCTCGTGGGCTACTATCGACTCGCTCTATTCTCGTAGTATTGTACCGCAGATAGCACCTGCCAAGACCTTGCGTATGTCGGGTTGGCGTGGTGAGCGTTTGTCGGCTCAGATTCTGTTGTGGTCAAAGGATGTTGCCGATGGCGTGCGTGTTGAGTTGGAGCCGTTGAAGGGTGATAAAATGGATATTTCAGCAGATAGAATCCAGGCTCGTTTCGTGCGTTACACATTGGCCGATAAGAGCGATGCTCACTGCTTGTGTAATCGTAAGACCGACCACCCCGCAGTGTTGGTTCCCGATATGTTGGATTCGCTTTCACATTTCGATATGGCGGCGCAGACTGTACGTCCTGTATGGCTGACAGTATATTTGCCTTTGTGGATGGAAGCAGGTGTCTATAAATCAGAGGTGACAATCAAGGCTAACAACGGCGATAAGGTGCGTCTGCCTTTCGAGGTTGAGGTTGTTGATGAGTCTATTCCCGAGCCAGCGGATTGGAAGTTCCACCTCGATTTGTGGCAGCACCCTGCGGCTGTAGCACGTGCCGAGGGTTTGGAGTTGTGGAGCGATGAGCACTTCGAGGCTATCAAGCGTAATTGCCGTATGTTGCACGCTGCTGGTCAGAAGGTTATCACTACGACCTTGAACAAGGACCCCTGGAATCACCAGTGCTACGACGCTTATGAGGATATGATTAAGTGGACAAAGCATAAGGATGGCTCGTGGTCTTATGACTATACTATCTTCGATAAGGTAATCAAGACTATGATGGATGTGGGTATCTACCGCCAAATCAACTGCTACTCTATGTTGCCCTGGAACTACGAGCTGGATTACTTCGACGAGGCCAAGGGTGAGAAGGTGACAGTTAAGGCTAAGCCCGGTACTCCCGTATTCGAGCAGATGTGGGGCCCCTTCCTGACCGATTTCTATCGCCACCTTGACAAGGATTTGATGATTGCCAGCGCAGTGAATATCGCAGCCGACGAGCGTGAGCCCGAGGATATGGATGAGGCTATCCGCGTATTGAACAAGTACGCCCCCGAGTTGCACTTCGCTATGGCCGACAACAAGTATTCGTTCCGCAAGTACAACAACGTGCGTGACGTCTGCATCGCTTTGCGTCAGCCTATCGGTCCTGAGGATTTGGAGATGCGCCGCAAGACACAGTATATCACTACATACTACGTTTGCTGCAGTACTCACTTCCCCAATACTTTGACCTACTCACAGCCCTTCGAGGCCGAGTTGTTGCCCTGGATTTCGCTGGCAAAGGATTTCGATGGTATGTTGCGCTGGGCTTATAACTCTTGGCCCGAGAATCCGCAGTACGATTCACGTTTCGCAAAGTTTGCGTCGGGTGATACATATTTCATCTATCCTTATGCTCGCTCGTCTATCCGTTTCGAGCGTTTGGTCGATGGTATCGAGTGCTATGAGAAGGCAAAGATATTGATGTATGACTATACAGTATCGAATCAGGCTGAGAAGTTGGAGCCGCTGAACAAGATTCTGGAGCGTATCCGCACAACTACTCCGCAGGATAAGACACAGCCCTGGAACGAGATTCTTCGTGAGGCTGTCAAGATTTTGGATGAGTCATCACGTCGCCCCGAAACAAAGTAACTCTTTTGTGAGGAGATTATAGAAAATCCTGCTCGATGGTTGATTGTCGGGTAGGATTTTTTATTGTTGCTCGAAATTTGTAATGCTAATTTCAATTAAAACGGTTATCTTTGACAATATTTTAATCAGAGTGTGTGGTTATGAGCGACAAGAGATATATGCTTACTCCCAAGTCGGGCCTTGTGCTCGAGGGCGGAGGTATGCGAGGAGTGTTTACGTGTGGAGTGCTTGACAACCTGATGGATAGGGGCGTTCGTTTTCCCTATACTATTGGCGTGAGCGCAGGTGCTTGCAATGGCTTGTCCTATATGTCGGGCCAGCGTGGACGTGCCAAGTACAGCAATATCGACCTGCTCGACAAGTATCACTACGTCAGCCTGAAACACCTTATATTCAAGGGCAATATTATGGATTTCGACCTGCTCTTCGAGGAGTTTCCGCAGCGAATCATTCCTTACGATTACCCCGCCTATGCCGCTTGTACAGAGCGTTACGAGATGGTGACGACGAGTTGCAGAACGGGCCGCGCCTGCTACTTCGAGGAGAAGCAGAGTCCCGAGCGCATTATCGATATCGTGCGTGCTTCGAGTAGTCTGCCATTTGTTTCGCCCATCAGTTATGTCGATGGCGAGCCTATGTTGGATGGCGGTATCTCCGATTCTATCCCGCTCCTGCGTGCACAGTCGCAGGGCTTTGATAACAATCTGGTGGTGCTCACCCGCAATCGGGGCTATCGTAAACCCTCGAAGCCGACCTCTGTGCCGCCCCTATTCTATCGTCGCTATCCCCACCTGCGTGAGGCCATTCGCCACCGCAACGAGATATATAATGAGCAGATTGAGCGGGTTGAGAGATTGGAGTCTGAAGGTCGCCTGACTGTCCTCCGTCCCTTGAAACCCATCACCGTCAGCCGAATCGAACGTGATAGCAGCCGCCTGCTTGACCTCTATAACGAGGGTTATGCCTGTGCCGCCGCCCTTGATTTCATCGCAGGGTAGGGCTCAATGATAGCGCGTCCAAAAAGAACGCATTCAAAAAAGAAAGCACCTTTGTCAATCAATCGAAACGATTACAAAGGTGCTTTTGCCTATTTTTAGCATCATTACCCCCCCCCTATTTTGAGGTCTGAAATGCGAATCACTTTATGCGTAGAAAATGGCGTAAAAAATGGCGTAAAAATTAAAAACCCCTCCACAAGTGCTTGTAGAAGGGTTTTTTTGAGGTCCGAAGCGGACGCTATAAATTTTAATCAAATTTAACTTTCTTTAATTTTAATTATCTTATATATCAGTGTTTTATGACAGACCATAAGAAGGCGTCGAAAATAAAAATTTAAGAAAAATATACGTTTGCCGTACAAATGCCGTACAAAATTCTTATCTTTGTAGCAGGACTTAAAATTACGGGCTATGGCAACCTTTGCATACAAAACTCGAACAACACGCAAGAATGTGCTGACAAAAGTATATATTCGTTTCAATGTAGATAGGCGCATTTCCTTCTATGTTGAGACTCAGTATATGGTTTTGTCGGATGTTTGGGACAATAAGAAACAGGCGGTTAAGAGTCGCTTTACATTCACCGATGATTTCACCGAGCAGCAGGGAAGAGAACTAATGAA
>JAFYRX010000031.1 GCA_017546725.1 Alistipes sp.
GATAGTTGCTGTATCGTGCAGCAACGAGGCAGATTATGATGCACAAGGTACATTTGAGGCTACCGAGGTGATAGTATCAGCCGAGGGAACGGGTCGTATCCTCTGTTTCAATGTAGCCGAGGGTGAACAGATTGAGGCTAACAGTGTGGTTGGTGCTATTGATAGCCTCCAACTACATCTGCAACGAGAGCAGTTAAAGGCTCAGCAGGCAGCACTTTTGAGCAGCCGCCCCGACAAGGAGAAGCAGGTGGCATCACTTCGCAGTCAGATAGCAAAACAACGCACAGAGTTGCAGCGTATCGAGAATATGCTCCGAGATGGTGCTGCGACAACAAAGCAACGTGATGACATCGAGGCACAGATTACCATTCTCGAAGGTCAGTTATCGGCAGTACTCTCTACAATCGACATTAACATATCGACCATTAACAACAATGCCGTAGCACTCGAAGCACAGATTGCTTCACTCGACGACCGTATTGCAAAGTGTCGCATTGCTCCTATGGTGAGCGGAATGGTATTGGTTAAGTATGCAGATGAAGGGGAGTTTACCACTACAGGTAAGCCTCTTATGAAGGTAGCAAACCTCGAAGAGATATATCTACGAGCATACTTCACATCCGACCAATTGGCAAAAGTTAATTTGGGCGACGAGGTAACGGTTACAGCCGACTTTGGTGGTGATGAACGATATGATTATGTGGGTCGTGTGACGTGGATTTCTGCCGAGAGTGAGTTCACTCCAAAGAGTATTCAGACCAAAGATACGAGAGCAAATCTCGTCTATGCCGTAAAGATTGCTGTAAAGAATGATGGTCGCCTAAAAATCGGTCTTGCAGGAGAGGTAAGACTATAATTCTACCACACTATGTTTGCAATAAAAGTTGAAAACATATCGAAGAGTTTCGGCAAGGTAAAGGCACTTGATAGTATCTCCTTCGAGGTCGAGCAAGGCGAGTTGTTTGGTCTTATCGGTCCCGATGGTGCAGGCAAGACTACACTCTTCCGACTGCTCACTACGCTGCTTAATCCCGATGAGGGACGAGCAGAGGTTGATGGTTTCGATATTATCAAGGATTACCACGCCGTTCGTGAGCGTGTGGGATATATGCCTGGGCGTTTCTCGCTATACCAAGACTTGAGCGTAGAGGAGAATCTCAATTTCTTCGCTGCTCTGTTTGGTGTAAAGATGGAGGACTCCTACGACCTTGTTGCACCTATCTATCGTCAAATTGAGCCTTTCAAAAAGCGTAGAGCAGGTAAACTCTCGGGAGGTATGAAGCAGAAACTTGCTCTGTCGTGTGCTATAATACATCGTCCAAGTGTGCTCTTTCTTGACGAGCCTACAACGGGCGTTGATGCTGTATCGAGAAGTGAGTTTTGGGATATGCTCGCTGACCTTAAACAGCGTGGCATTACAATCCTTGTATCTACACCATATATGGACGAGGCTTCACGATGCGATAGAGTGGCACTCTGCAACGAGGGTCGTATCTTGGGTATAGACACCCCAACCGATATTGTTGCGGGCTTTGACGCTTCGCTATATTCGGTGCGAGCAGATAATATGTACCAACTACTCCTTTCGGCTCGTAAAGTGGCAGGTGTTGTGGAGTGCTATCCGTTTGGCGATACACACCACCTTATAGCAGACCAAGATTTTGATATTGAGCAGTTCAAGGCGGAACTTGCAGATATTCGGGGCTTATGTATAGAGCCTGCTGAGCCTACGATTGAGGATATGTTTATAAAACTGATGAAGCAATGAACGACTACATTATATCTGTCAGAGAACTAACGAAATGCTTTGGCGACTTTACAGCCGTCAATCGCATATCGTTTGATGTTAGGCGAGGCGAAATTTTCGGATTCTTGGGTGCTAATGGTGCGGGAAAAACTACAGCTATGCGTATGCTCTGCGGTTTGAGTTATCCAACTTCGGGAAGTGGTACGGTGGCAGGTTGGGATGTTATGCAGCAGGGTGAGCAGATAAAGCGCCATATCGGCTATATGAGTCAGAAGTTTTCATTATACAACGACCTGACAGTATGGGAGAATATCAGGTTATTTGCGGGTATATATGGACTCTCAAAAGCCGAGACCGAAAAGCGTGCCGCCGAAGCCCTCGAAAGGCTCAACTTCACTTCGGAACGTAATACCCTCGTAGGCTCGTTGCCACTCGGCTGGAAGCAGAAGTTATCGTTTGCTGTGGCAACGATTCATCGTCCCGACGTGGTCTTTTTGGATGAACCTACGGGCGGTGTAGACCCAATCACACGACGCCAGTTCTGGGAGATGATATATGAGGCTGCCGATGGTGGCACAACGATATTTGTAACCACACACTATATGGATGAGGCGGAGTACTGCTCTCGAGTATCCATTATGGTTGATGGCGAGGTACGTGCACTTGATACCCCAGCACGCCTTAAAGAACAATTTGCCGCAGAATCTATGGATGAGGTTTTCCGCATCTTGGCTCGTGGCGCAAAGCGAGGAGAGTAGGCTATGGGAAATAATTTTCTGTCGTTTGTAAAAAAGGAGTCGTTGCACATCCTACGAGATGTGCGTACGATGATGATTGTGCTACTTATCCCCGTAGTGCTGATGATACTCTTTGGCTTTGCCATATCTACCGAGGTAAATAACCTCAATGTGGCAATAGTCGCTCCTAATCGCACGGAGGGTGTAAGACAAGTAGTCGAAAGACTCGCAAACAATCCATATTTTACGGCTATCGACTATGATAGCAGTATCGATATAGATAAGGTGTTACGTAGTGGCAAGGCTGATGCTGTTGTTGTCTTTGATGAGGATTACGAACATTTGATAGCACAGCGGGCAGAGGGGATAGACACCCACCC
>JAFYRX010000032.1 GCA_017546725.1 Alistipes sp.
TCAAGTTCTTTCTGCTCCATTTTAGAATGTTGACAACTTAAACACAATCTTCTGACAATAGGTCTCCTCGGGCTGCAACACTACCGATGGGAATGATGGCTCATTCACAGCATTGGGATAGTTCTGGCACTCGATAGCCACACCAGCATAATCCTTATATCGGCTACCCGACTTTGTCACGGGGCATCCACCCTCCAACCAGTTACCTGTATAGACCATAGCACCTGCCTGCGATGAGAGCACCTCTACCTTGCGGCCTGTAGCCTCACAACGCAACTCGCCTACCTCAGCCAAGATATTGGGCTTCCAGCCATCCAGCACAAAGAAGTGGTCGTAGCCCTTGAAATCCTTCATATAGTTAAACTCCGAGAGAATCTCATCGCCAAACTTACGCCACGAAGTAAAATCCTGCGGTGTACCCTTCACGTCGAGATACTTGCCTGTCGGAATCTGCGTTGAATCCATCTCCAGCACCTGCGAGCAGTTCAAACGCAACTCGTGGTCGAGAATATCCTTGCCGCTACCTTCGCCAGCCAAATTCCAATAGACGTGGTTCGTGAGGTTTACGACAGTCGTTTTATCGGTACGAGCCATATAGGTAATCTCCAACTCGTTATCGTCGCTGAAGTAGTAACCAGCCTCGACATACAACTCTCCAGGATAGTTCTGCTCGCCATCGGGTGAAGTACGAGAGAAGACTATGCGATTAGTCTCAACTCGGCTCTCCCACAACTGATTAGCAAAACCCTTTGAGCCACCGTGCAAGTGGTTAGGACCATTGTTGATTTCAAGTGTGTACTCCACGCCATCAACCGTCATCTTACCTTTAGCAATACGATTGGCAACACGACCTACACTCTTACCGCTGGCCGCACCATCGCCGAAATAACTCATAGCATCCTTGTAGCCCAACACGATATCGTCGATATTACCGTCGCGGTCGGGAGCCTTTACTGATACTATAGATGCTCCAATATTACACAACTGCACCTCGCAGCCATTGGCATTACGAATCGTATAGATTACGATAGCCTCTCCTTCGGGCGTTGCGCCCCAGATGTGTTGCAAAATCTCCATTATTCGATAGGTTTTAGGTTTTCCAAAATATAGTCAATGCGCTTCAAGCACTCCTCCTTGCCAATAAAGGCCGTTACGTCGTACATACCTGGGCCCTTACCTGCGCCGACCAAAGCCAAACGCAACGTGTTCATAATCTGGCCCATACCATACTCCTTCTCGGCAATCCAAGCGCCCACTACAGCCTCGGTATTCTCCTTTGAGAAGTCATCAATCGAAGCCAACACCTCACGCAACTCCTTCAAGCGCGCAGGATTCTCGCCCTTCCAATACTTCTTGGTCTGCTTCTCATCATACGTCGTAGGCGCAACAAAGAAGTATGAGGTCAAATCCCACAAGTCGCCGATGAACGTAGCACGCTCCTTCATAATACCTGCAGCCTTGCCCGCTAACTCGTCAGTAGTCTCTACGCCATTCTCGCGCAAGATAGGCTGATACAACTCGGCCAACTCCTCATCGCTCTTGTGGTGCATATATTGAGCATTAAACCACTTTGCCTTATCGGGCTGGAAACGAGCACCCGACTTTGACACGCGGTCCAACGAGAAGTTGTCAATCAACTCCTGCATAGAGAAAATCTCCTGCTCTGTACCAGGATTCCAACCGAGCAGAGCCAACATATTAACGAATGCCTCGGCAAAATATCCATCCTCACGATAGCCGTGTGCAGTCTCACCCGTAGGTGAAGTCCAGAACAAGGGGAATACAGGGAAACCCATCTTGTCGCCATCGCGCTTCGAGAGTTTACCACCACCCGTAGGCTTCAACAGCAGGGGCAAATGAGCAAACTGCGGCTGCGAATCCTGCCAACCGAAGGCACGATACAACAGATAGTGCAACGGCAACGAAGGCAACCACTCCTCGCCACGAATAACGTGCGAAATCTCCATCAAGTGGTCATCAACGATATTTGCCAAGTGATAAGTAGGCAGAGCATCAGCACTCTTGTAGAGCACCTTATCGTCCAAAGTCGATGTATTGACCTTAACGTGACCACGAATCAAGTCATCCATCTCTACAACCTCATTTTCGGGCATCTTGAAACGCACAACCCAAATATCACCACGCGCAATACGCTCCTCAACCTCCTCTTTCGAGAGGCTCAACGATGTAGGCAACTTCTCGCGCACTGTATAGTTGTAGGCAAAGGTCTGACCTGCAGCCTCGGCATCCTTACGCAAGACATCCAACTCCTCGGCTGTATCGAAAGCATAGTAAGCCCAACCAGCCTCAACGAGTTGCTTAGCATACTTTAGGTAAATCTCCTTGCGCTCGCTCTGACGATAGGGAGCGTGAGGGCCGCCAACACCTACACCCTCGTCAATCTCGATACCACACCACTTGAGCGACTCGATGATATACTCCTCGGCTCCAGGGACGAAACGCTGTGAGTCGGTATCCTCGATACGCAAAATCATCTTACCGCCGTGACGGCGTGCAAACAAATAGTTGTAAAGTGCCGTACGCACACCACCCATATGCAGGGGACCCGTCGGTGACGGAGCAAAACGTACTCTAACCTCTTGTGACATAATTTTCTATATTTTTATATTTCTTATTTATTTTTCTTTTTCTCTTTTATCTTAAACCAGCCTGCAAGCAAGAGCGATACCACTAAATAGGCAAGGGAATATATCAACACACCTCTGCTAAATCCGTGAGTCGCGGGATACTGCTCCTGCAACAAAGTATTAACATCTACCGCAAAAAAAACAGATACAAAAAACGACAACGAGTATAAAATCTTATTATCCTTTTTGTTACGCTCAATTACAGGCATCGGCACCAAAAACTGTATCTGCCAAATAGTAAAGGTCCACATCCACATTGCCCAATAAACAACTGCAGGACAATAAAATGCTGTAACGGTCAATGCCGTAGCAACTGCAGCAAACACGCCTGCAACAATCTGAAATATTTTCCAAATCTCCATAGTTATTAATTGTTAAGTGAGGTAATCTTCTATCTTTGGAATGTATTAAAAACCTATTTCACTCTATACTCCACTTTCATCGTTATACGAGCCTTCTTTTGGCGGCTTGTAGTGTTGAACGAGCCTCCAGCCGAAAACTCCTCATTGGAATTTGCCCCCGTAATCTGGAATACACCCATCTTTGCCGATGCCACACGACCTATAGCCGTACCAGCATTCTCGGCTATCTTCTCGGCACGTGCTCGTGCATCTGCCGACGCCTGCTCGATGAGCGAGAGTTTCACATCGTCCAACTTCGTATAGTAATACGATGGCTGATAGGCCTCGATAGATACACCCTGCGCTATAAGTGCCGAAATCTCGCGAGAGATATTCTCCACCTTATCCACCTCAGAAGACTCTATCGAAAATCCCTGACTCAAACGATAACCCGTAAAGCGCTGACCAGCGTAGTTACCACTTGCATTATATACAGGCTCACTCTGCTTGTATACGTTCACGAACTTGAATACAATCTGCTCGGCAGCAACACCACGCGAAGTTATAAACTCCAAAACCTTCTGCTTATTGCGCTCCAACTGTGCATAACCCGAAGCAACATCCTGTGTCTCGAAGACAATCTCGCCACTCCACACAATCAAATCCGAAGCAAACTCCGTCTCGCCCAATCCCGTCACTACAACGGTATCGAGAGAACGATATTTGTAGGTATAGGCACGGCCCAAGAGCCACGCACTAAAAACTATCGCCAAACCGATAATCACATATTTCAAATTCGACTTCATAGAGCAGAGTAATTCAAAATTCAAGATTCAAGATTCAAAATTTCAATCTTTTACTTTTAATGATTGCATTGTGAGATTATTTCAAAGCCTGCAAAACTCTCACGCAACAAAACATTTGATTTGTGAGATTGTTTTGAAGATTGCACTCTCATTAATAATTGTTTTGTGAGATTATTTCAAGGCTTGCGAAGTTATCGAAAGCGGAGTTTACTTGTGGTAAATGAGCATTTCGAGAACAAGCGTAACGCAGAAAGAACTCACAAGGCAATTATTAAACATTGAAGAGGAAGTGCATAATATCACCGTCCTGTACTATGTACTCCTTACCCTCGATACCAATCTTACCTACGTCGCGGCAAGCCTTCTCGGAGCCATAGGCAACGTAGTCGTCGTACTTGATAACCTCGGCACGGATAAATCCACGCTCAAAGTCGGTATGGATAACACCCGCAGTCTGGGGAGCCTTCATACCCTTAACAAAAGTCCAAGCACGGCTCTCGTCGGCACCCGTAGTGAAGAATGTCTGCAAGTTGAGCAACTTATATGCCGCCTTAATCAATCGAGCCACACCCGACTCCTCAAGACCCATATCCTGCAGGAACATCTGACGCTCCTCGTAATCCTCCAACTCGGCAATATCGGCCTCGGTAGCGGCAGCCACGATAAGCATCTCGGCATTCTCATCAGCGATAGCCGCTTTAACAGCCTCGGTGTGAGCGTTTCCGCTTACTGCGCTTGCCTCATCCACGTTACAAACATAGAGTACAGGTTTGTCGGTCAACAGATTGAGGTCGGCAACCAACTTACGCTCCTCCTTGTCTGTCTCTACGGTACGAGCCGAGCGACCTTGCTCCAATGCCTCCTTGAACTGCACCAGCAAATCGTATCGACGCTTGGCGTTCTTGTCGCCCGCTACGGCCTGCTTCTGGCACTTACCTATGTTGTTCTCAACGGTCTCCAAATCCTTCAACTGCAACTCTGTATCGATAATACCCTTATCGCGAACGGGGTCAATTGTACCATCGACGTGAGTAATATTACCATTATCAAAGCAACGCAATACGTGGATAATAGCGTTTGTGTTACGGATATTACCCAGGAACTTGTTACCCAAGCCTTCGCCCTTTGATGCACCCTTAACCAAACCAGCGATATCTACAATCTCGATAGTCGTAGGAATAACCTTCTTCGGATTATCAATCTCGGCCAACTTCACCAAGCGCTCATCGGGTACGGTGATAACGCCAACGTTGGGTTCGATTGTACAGAAAGGGAAATTAGCCGCCTGTGCCTTTGCGTTAGACAAGCAGTTGAAAAGAGTCGATTTACCCACATTGGGCAGACCAACTATACCACATTGTAAAGCCATTATATATCGTTTATTAGTTTATAATCTCTATTAACTCACAAAAATAGTTATTTTTTGGCAGACAACACCTATTTATATGGTTTTTTATCCGATTTATCAGTTATTTCACAGACTGACAAAGAAAATGGCGACGCATATCAACACGTCGCCATAAACTATATCTAACAAAATTACTTATTTCTGAAATTGCATTGTAAAGTTGCGTAACCAACGCATCGGCGCCCCGCCCAACATCTGACATACGGGAATAAACAATCTAAACCACCAATCGGGCACCTTGCAGCGTTGCTTCCTGAACAGGCCATTCAGCGAGCGACGGGCGCAACTCTCGGGGCTCATCAGAGCTCCAATCTTCAAACCCAAGCGTTGCAGACGAGGCGAAAGACCATACAAATCAGTCGCAATACCCGCAGGGCAGATAGCCGTAACATACACCTTCTTGTTGCGCACCTCCTTCGAGAAAGCCACCGAAAAACTCTTCAAATAGGCCTTGCTGGCACTATACAACGACAACCCCGGATAAGGCATCCAAATAGAGTACGACGACATATTGAGGATATATCCCCCACCCCTTGCAGCCATATCCTGCGCATAGAAGCGACACATCTTCGTAGCCGTCACATCGTGTAGTAGAATCGTACGTTCGATACGCTCTACGGGGGTATTCAGCACATCACAGAATGAGAACATACCCGCATTGTTTATCAGCACATCTACCTTTATACCCTGCTCTTCGGTCCACGCAAACAACTCCTCGGCAGCCTTCATCTCGGCCATATCCTTAACCAGATGACGCACCCAAACTTTATAATTTACGGCACTAACTTCTTTAGCCGTAGCCTCCAAATCTTCTGCCGTCAATGATACCATCACCACATTGTAACCCATTGAAGCCAAACGCAGTGCAAAGCATCGGCCTATACCTTTCGACGCACCCGTCACAAGGGCGGTTTTCGAACCCGACTCTACTACTCCTCTCTTTGCCATAGGATTACAAGTTTAACTCTTTACGGATAACCTGGGGCAGATTTTCGCAGTGGTGACAGCACTTCATATCTACCGAATACATACGAGCAATGCAGTAATCCTTGTTATCACAACCCGAGCGTGTCGTAATATCGCCCTCCTTCATCTTATTGACAAAAGCAGGGTCGTTTACCAATGCTCGAGCAATCTGCACCATCTCAAATCCAGCATCCAATACTCGCTCGATACCCTCACGCGATACAATACCGCCCACATACACCAGCGGGCCCTTCAGTGCCGCGCGGAACTTGCGGGCATTCTCCAGGAAGAAGCACTCCTCAAAATCATACTGCTTAATCATCCACTGACCAAACAACGACACCACAATCTTCTGTGGCCACTGACTCCAGGGCATATAGTAACCCATCGTCTTTGTAGGGATACGACCACGCATAACGGCCATAGGCGCACGTGACACAAATCCCGACGACAGGACAATACCATTCACACCAAATGACTCTATTTGCTTGGCTATTTCGATTGACTCGGGAATCTGAATACCACTCTTGAAGCCATCCTCCATATTGTGCTTTACCAAAACGGCCATATTACGTTTGCTGGCTTGCTCCATAACCTCCTCCAGGCACATATTCATAAAGCGCATACGATTCTGCAACGAGCCTCCAAACTCATCCCTGCGACGATTGGTCCAGGGCGAAAGGAACTGCGAAATCAGATAACCGTGACCAGCGTGCACCTCGACACTATCGAAGCCAGCCTCGTAAGCGGTCTCCACTGCACGACCAAAATCGCGCGCCATCTCGGGCAACTCGCTCCTGCGCAAACGACGATGGAATGTAGGGGAATAGAGGTTAAAACCGTTGGATGCCGACACGGGGAAACAACCCGCTGTTGACCAATGCGTCATATTGCCACAGTGGCCTATCTGCACACCTACGGCTGCACCCTCACGATGTACGGCATCAGTGATATCCTTCAGTGCAGGTATAATCTCATCACGCAACCACAACTGCGAGTTGAACGACACTCCGCTACGATTAACCGAGGCGTAGGCCAACGTCGTCATTCCAACCCCTCCACGCGCCACACTGACGTGGTAATCCTTCAACGCCTGTGTGGGTCCGAAATCCTTACCCATCGACTCAAAAGCAGCCGAGCGTATCGTACGATTACGCAGCGTCACGGGGCCCATTTGATAGGGCGTAAAGAGTTTTGAATCTTTTAATTCTTTCATATATGGTTTTAATTGCTTGCTTTATTTAATAGATGAACGGTATTATACGCTTACGGCCGAGCGCAGTAAACTCCTCGCCAAACTCCTTCTCATAACGCTTGTAGAGCGAAGCCGAACGTGGAGCCAAATTAGCAAATGTCCACAAAACGAACACCGCACCTGCCCACGACCACGAGGCTATAGCAAAACCCGTCCACTCCAACAACTCGCCAAAGTAGTTAGCCGACGAAACGTAGCGGAACATACCGCCCTTGGGGATATAGTGCTTCGTATCGCCAGGCTTACGCAGATGGCGTATAATGTAATCGGACTGCATATTAACGAACATACCCGCAAAGAAGAGCAACACGCCGACATAAATAAAGGGTTTTGCAAACCAGTCGGCATAATAACCGTCGGGGGCGATATAGAATATCCAGCCACCCTGCATCAGCGCATTGAGCGTATTGAACACCATACCCATCAACACAATACCCAACGGCATCTTTGAGTTACCTCGCATCAACAGCGGAAAGATAAACGAACGCTGAAAATAGTGCAGTTGAAAAATCGAAAACAGCACCAATGGCACCATCTCCCACTGCCTATCCGACATAGCCCAAAGCGCACACATCGCCACAAATACAGGCGACTCCATCAGCACCCAGCCCACTTTATTGTTCACGGGCGGACCATAACGTTTGTCGAACAGATATCCGTAGCCCGCCTCAAAAAATTGCAAGGCCACAAACACCACAACCGCCACGGCAGCCATCACCCACAAAAATGTATTATATGACGATATTATACTCTCCATCATTGCACACCATTAAACGTACAAAGGTACAAAATAAATAACAAACGCTCTTTACTTTGTGCTATTTTTTCCTAAATTGACCAATTTCACCTCCTCCAGCATTACTATTCCTACAAAAAAAAGATGTCGAACTCCGTTTGGAGTCCGACATCACACTATATTCAAGTCCGCAGAAATTACTTCTTCTTAACGAACTTAGAAGTCTCAAGATACTTTGCACTCTTGGCAACACCATTCCACATATTAGCCAAACGCTCTGCGTGTGAGTTACCAGCAGCACCCTCCTGCTCAACTACGAAATCCTTGTAACCGTTCTTGTAGAACTGCTTGTAGATAGCCTCGAAGTCAATCTTACCGCTCTCGCCAATTACGAAATCGTCCTTGATGTGCAACATCTTGATACGGTCGGGATACTGCTGCAAATAAGCAACGGGGTCCTTACCGGCACGAGTTGTCCAATATACGTCCATCTGGAAGAATACGTACTCGGGATTTGTGTTCTCAATCATATACTCCCATACGCACTTGCCCTCACGTACCTCATACTCGTGAGCGTGGTTGTGGTAACCCAACATAATGCCGTACTCCTTACCGAGTTTACCAACCTTGTTGAAGTAGTCGCAAACAGCCTTCAACTCCTTCAAGTCGCGACCCAAACCGAAACCGGGGATAACGCAATACTTAGCGCCCATAGTCTTCAAACCCTCGAAAACCTTACGCCACTGAGCCATAACGCCAGCCTCATCATTGGGATTCATACCAATTGATGTGTGAGTAGATACGATAGACAAACCGTACTTATCGCACACAGCCTTGAATGCAGCAGCATCCATACCGAAGCAGTTGGGGCTACCCAAAGTCTCAACTACTGTATAACCAGCATCAGCAACCTTCTTCAAAGATGCATCAACGTTACCCATATCCGAGTGGATAGAATAGAGCTGCAAGCCGATACGCTTCTTCGACTTTGCCTCAACGCAAGCAGGCATTGCAACCAATGCTGCCAAAACAATCAAAAGAATCTTTTTCATAGTTTTTATTAAGTTTAGTTTTATAAAATAATTTTGTTAAGTCCATCTATTTTCAAGGTCATCCAACCTTTACGATTTAGAAATTGTATAATAAGAGGGTTTTCAAGGCTTGCGATGCCCGAAAAAGCGCAGTTTACTTTGCGTAAATGAGCATTTTGAGGGCGAGTGTAACACAGAAAACACCTAATTAGGCAATTTCTATTAATATTCGCAAGAACGTACGAAGTCAGACTCCTGCAAGAACTTGTTGCAATCGGCAATACCCTGCCACATAGCAGCCAAGTTGCGCTCGTTAGCAGCAGCATCCTCGCCAATCTCGAAAGGCAACTCATACTCTACGAAGCAGTCAATAGCGCCGTTAGCATAGAATGCATCGAACACCTGCTTGAAATCAATATCGCCACTTGTACCCAAAACACCCTCATCCTTGGCGTGCAAAATCTTGATGCGGTCGCCATAGGTCTTCAAATAGTGCATAGGGTCAACATCACCCATATTGGTCTTACATACGTCCAACTCGATTAAGAACTTGTCAGCATCGGTGTGAGCGATTACATAGTCCAAAATAGTCTGGCCCTCAACCTGATTGAAGTCACCCTTATGGTTGTGGTAACCCAACATCAAACCATACTCCTTAGCCACAACACCTACCTGATTGAGGAATGCACAGCAAGCCTCCATCTCGGCAAGTGTAGAGCCGAAACTCATACCCGGGATAACGCAATACTTGGCACCCATAGTCTTGAGTCCTGCGAACAACTTGCGCCAGCCCTCCATAGTACCCTCCAAATCAGCAGGGTTGTAAGGCACAACAGCGTGAGTCGAAGCGATACGCAAACCGTACTTATCGCACAACGCCTTGAAATCAGCAGCCTCAAGTCCAAAGCAAGTAGGGCCACCCAAAGTCTCCACAGCCGTATAACCCGACTCGGCAACCTTTGCGAGTGTAGCCTCGATATCGCTATACGCCTGACGAGCCGAATAGAGTTGAATACCTGTCTGCTTCTTTACGGGCGCGGGCTCCGAGCCACAAGAAACAATCAACGACATTGCCGCCAAAGCGACAACCGCTAAATTAAAAATCTTCTTCATCTTCTCTGTTATTTAGTTTTAGTTTTACGCTTGCACTGATTACACGTACAAATAGTTCAGCAAATATACAAATTATATTCTAATATGAGTTATCATCACCCTATTATTTATATTTTAATCCACCCGACCGCCCTTACAACCGAGATAACGAACTTATTTACCGAGTTTTCGGAGCCAAAATATTTCATTTTCGTTTTATTTTTACTATTTTTGCCAAGATTTAGACACATTAATCTATTAAACAATTATAAAAGCACTATGAAAGAGGCTATTGCTATTCTTACAGGTGGAGGACCCGCACCGGGTATGAACACCGTTGTCGGCAGCGTTGCCAAGACATTCCTTGCAAAAGGTTATCGTGTAATCGGTTTGCACTATGGTTATTCAGGTCTTTTCAATTCAAATCCCCGCTACGAGGATATGGATTTCGTAAAGGCTGACTTCATCTTCAATCAGGGTGGTTCATACTTGACAATGAGCCGTTTCAAGCCCACTGACAAGGATTTCGAGGAGAACTTCAACCTCTCATTCTTCCAGGAGAACAACATCAAGTTGTTGGTAACTGTAGGTGGTGATGACACTGCATCTACTGCTAACCGCATTGCAAAGTTCTTGGAGGCAAAGCAGTATCCTATTGCTAACATCCACGTTCCCAAGACTATCGACAACGACCTTCCGTTGCCCGCTGGTACTCCCACATTCGGTTACCAGTCAGCCAAGGAGGGTGGTACCGTTATCGGTCGTGCCGTTTACAACGACGCTCGCACATCGGCTAACTGGTTTGTTGTAGCGGCTATGGGTCGTTCAGCAGGTCACCTCGCATTCGGTATCGGCTCTGCTTGCCACTATCCTATGATTGTAATCCCTGAGATGTTCAACAAGACAGAGATTACTATCGAGAAGATTGTAAACTTGGTGGTTTCTTCAATCATCAAGCGCA
>JAFYRX010000033.1 GCA_017546725.1 Alistipes sp.
AAGTAATTGTTTGCGTAACCGGGCTTTACGTTAACGATGTCGTTAGCATAACCCAAGTTCTCTACGTCTTTGATAAGAATAACTTCCATATTGCTCTCCTCCTCTTAATTATTTCATACAATCGGTTACGAACGGCAAAATAGCCAAGTGACGAGCACGCTTAACAGCCTGAGCCACCTTCTTCTGGTACTTCTGAGATGTACCTGTCAAACGACGAGGCAAAATCTTACCCTGCTCGTTGAGGAACTTCTTCAAGAACTCACCGTCCTTATAATCTACGTACTTGATGCCCAACTTCTTGAAGCGGCAGTACTTCTTCTTCTTTACATCTACTGAAACGGGATTCAAATAACGAATCTCACCGCCCTTTACATTCTCCTGTGCCATAGTTTACTCCTCCTGTGATTTGTTAGCAAGTTTAGCACGACGCTTTGCAGAGTACTCTACAGCGAACTTGTCCTGCTTGAAAGTTAAGAAACGAATAATGCGCTCGTCACGACGGTAGTTAGTCTCGAGCTTCTCAATAAGTGAACCCTCACCCTCGAACTCTACAAGGAAGTAGAAACCGGTAGTCTTCTTCTGAATAGGATAAGCAAGCTTCTTCAAGCCCCAGTTCTCCACATTCACGATTTGACCGCCGTTCTCGGTGATGATGCCCTGGAATTTGTCAGCAACCTCCTTTACCTGTGCCTCTGAAAGGACGGGAGTGACAATGAAAACGGTTTCGTAATTGTTCATAACTAAAATTAATTTAATGTTTTTGTGCTATTTAGCGGTGCAAAGGTACAACTTTTTCGTGGAAAACAAAATTTTTCTATGTTTTTTCGTATTTTTGCATCGTTCTATTAATAAATTAAAGGTAACAATGCCCAGAAAACTCTTAACCATAGTGGCCACATACCTCACGACAGTCGTTTTGATGGCCCTGCAGAAACCACTCTTTTTGCTGTGGTATGCCGAGCGAGCCGCCGAGGCCTCGTCGGCCGAGTTGTTGGGCGTGTCGCTCAACGGACTGTTGTTGGACTCTACGGTTGCAGGTTACATATGCGCGATTCCGTGGCTTGTGATGCTCGCAGGCATATGGATTACGATTCCGCAAGGTGCTATGCGCCGCATACTGAACATATATTTCTTTGCGATTGCCGTCGTTGCATCATTGATGGTAGCCGTCGATTTTGGATTGTTCCGCCATTGGGGATTCCGACTCGACAGTACCATAATCCCATATTTGGCAACCCCCAAAGAGGCTGCCGCGAGTGTGACGTGGAGCGACCTATGGCCTGCTGTGTTACTATTTTTTGCATACGCAGCGCTGATGATAGCCGTTTGGCGAGGCGTAACGAAGATTTATCGCTCCGAGCGAGTGAGCATCCTTCGCCGAGCAGGGCAAACTTTTATATGGCTCATTGTCGGAGGTTTAATCTTTTTGGCCATTCGCGGAGGCACAGGCACTTCGCCCGCCAACGTCAGCAAGGTCTATTTCAGCGACAATATGTTTTTGAATCAGGCCGCAACAAACCCGATATTCTCATTCCTGTCGTCGGCATCACGCTCCGAACTCAAGGAGGGAGATTATCACTACTTCAGCGACGAGGAGTGTGAGAGGATGTTCGAGCAGTTACAAAGCCCTCAGGCCACAGCCGACACAACATCAGTATTAAACTCCACCCATCCGAATGTGGTGCTGATAATATTAGAGAGTTTTGGCCGCACCATTACCGATGAGATAATAGACGGCAAGGAAGTAACCCCGCATCTCAACTCACTAAAGAGCGAGGGCATTTGGTTTGAAAATCTTTTCGCCAACTCTTACCGCACCGACAGAGGCACGGTGGCCATTATGAGTGGCTACTCCACTCACCCGAAGGTATCGATAATGAAGTATCCGCAAAAGGCTCATACCTTGCCCGCCATTGCACGTTCACTTCACGATGAGGGTTATACAACGACGTTCACCTACGGTGGTGATGCCAACTTTACAAACACTATTTCATATTTGTACGGCACAGGCATCGAACGAGTAACCGACCAGCGCACACTTCCGTTCGATGTACCGCTTGCTCAATGGGGCTATGCCGACGATGTCGTTTGCGACTATTTCGCAGATGAAGTTTTGGAATTGGCTTCGACCGAAAAACCATATTTTGCCACATTGCTGACACTATCGTCGCACGAGCCGTTTGACGTTCCCTACTCGGCTTTCAAGAACAAGATTCTCAACGCCGCAGCCTTCACAGATGAGTGCGTCGGCAAGATGATTGAGCGCTGGAAGCAGTCGCCCGCGTGGGAGGATATGCTCGTTGTGCTTATAGCCGACCACGGCATAGCCTATCCGGAAGATTTGCAGACCGGAGAGTTACCTCGCCAACGAGTGCCTATGCTCTGGACGGGCGGCGCCGTAAAGCAAGGAGGAGTGGTTGTCAACGACTTCTCGTCGCAGGCTGACCTTGCGGCCACACTGCTACGACAGATGAACATCGCAACCGACGACTTCGAGTTCAGCAAAGATATCTTCAGCCCCGCAACACCCCACTATGGGTTCTGGACATTTAACAACGGTTTTGGTCTAATCTCTCAGGAGGGCTATGTGCGATATGATTGTACAAACAACACCGTAATCGAAAGCGAGGGCGACAAAGTGGAGCAATTCATACTCGATGGCCAGGCCATAATACAAAAAATGCACAAAGACTTATTAGCACGATGAAGCGTTTTTATTCATACATATTACCGCTAATGGTAGCATTATTTACAGGATGCTGGTCTGGAGAGCAATTCGATTCATCACTCTTTACGCAACAATTATACTCTCCACAATACGCTTCGGGATTTGAAATTCGAGCAACAGAGGATGGCAAGGCTACACTTATCGTATGTCGCAATCCCTGGCAAGGAGCCGCCGATGTAACACAACACCTGTTGATTGACCCCGAGGGTAGATTTAACTCTTCGCAGAGCCACAACCTGCAACGCATCAACGGGCCCGCACGACGTATCGTATGTATGTCATCGAGTTATGTCGCTATGCTTACCGCCATCGGCAAAAGCGAATATACGGTAGGTGTGTCGGGTATAGATTTCATCTCTGACGAATATGTTAGCAACAATCGTGACAAGGTGCGCGATGTAGGTTACGACAACAATATTGACTACGAGACACTGCTTGCTCTTGCACCTGACATTGTGTTGCTTTATGGAGTAAATGCCGCCAGCGCAATGGAGGTGAAATTGCAGGAGTTGGGCATCCCTTACATATATATCGGCGAATATGTCGAGTCTTCGCCACTCGGCAAGGCCGAATGGGTAGTAGCAATAGCCGAGATAGCAGGCTGCAGAGAGGCGGGCGAAAAGTTTTTTGCCGAGATACCAGAACGCTACAATCACCTCAAAGAGTTAGCGGCCACCGCAACCTCTAAGCCGAAAGTTATGCTCAACACCCCCTATGCCGACAGTTGGTTTATGCCTTCGACACAGAGTTATGTGGCTCGCCTGATAGCAGATGCAGCAGGCGACTATCTATATAATCGCAACACCGACAACACTTCGGCCACAATCGACAACGAGGAGGCATACCTGATGGCGGCAAAGGCAGATTGCTGGATTAACGTCGGCCAACTACGCACTTTAGAGGAGTTGCGTAGCCGTTACCCCAAACTAGCAGACATTAATTGTGTCAAGAGTGGCAATATATATAACTGCACACGCAGAACATCACCCTCGGGAGGTAACGATTTTTGGGAGTCGGGTGTCATCCGCCCTGATATTATATTGAGCGATTTAATAAAAATATTTCATCCCGAGTTACTAAACTCCGATGAGTCGCTCCTGAAGCCCGAATTATACTACTACCAAAGACTTGAATAATATTATGCGCAACCGCTCGACAATACTTTTCTGGATTCTCTCTGCGATGGTCGTATTGCTATTCGCTGCCGATATCGCCGTAGGCTCGGTGAATATAGCACTACGCGACATTTGGGCTACGCTTACGGGTGGAGAGTGCGATGCCGTAACGGCAAGAATCATCATCGACATACGCCTGATGAAGGCCATCGTCGCTATATTGGCTGGAGCAGCCTTATCGGTAAGTGGCTTGCAGATGCAGACTCTGTTTCGCAACCCGCTGGCAGGACCTTATGTTTTGGGCGTAAGTTCGGGCGCAAGTCTTGGTGTGGCGCTGTTTATACTTGGTGCTCCGCTACTCGGATTCGCCGCGTCACCATTGCTCACCACACTCGGAACAGCAGGTGCTGCGTGGTTGGGTGCTGCCGCAATATTGGCACTTGTTGCTACCGTCAGCCGCCGCATAAAGGATATTATGGTTATACTCATACTCGGTATGATGATTGGCTCGGCCGTAAGTGCTATAGTGCAGATACTGCAATACCTGAGCAACGAGGAGGCCTTGAAGAGTTTTATCGTATGGACTATGGGCTCGCTGGGTGATGTAACCTCATCACAACTATTGCTTGTCGCACCCGCCATCATCGCAGGATTAGTCATCGCCGTAAGCGTCATAAAGCCTATGAATATGTTGCTTCTGGGTGAGGCGTATGCTCGCACAATGGGCCTTAACATTCAGCGCACACGCACGCTGATTCTGCTATCTACAACATTGCTGGCTGGTACTATTACCGCATTCTGTGGTCCTATCGGCTTTATCGGCTTGGCCATCCCACACGTTGCCCGCATACTCTTCCGCAATGCTGACCACCGCATATTATTGCCTGCGGCGGCTCTGTCGGGAGCCATAGCATTGCTCGTGTGCGACATATTCTCAAAACTGCTCACATTGCCCGTAAATACCATTACGGCACTACTCGGAATACCTATTGTTATATGGGTAGTTATCAAAAACAAAAACATTGTCTGATGCTATGATACAATTCGAGAACATAAAATTGGGCTACGGCGAGCGTACCCTCATAGAAAATCTCTCGGCAAAGGTTTGTGCGGGCGAACTCACTGCGCTCGTGGGACGTAACGGCACAGGCAAGAGTACCCTATTAAGAGCCATCGCCGGATTGGGCGAGGTGCTGAGTGGAACGATTACCATCGACGGCAAGGAGATTACTACGCTTACCGCAGCCGAGATGGCAACACGCGTGGCATTTGTAACGACCGACAAGGTACGTATAGCCAACTTGCGTTGTCTCGACGTGGTGGCTCTGGGCCGAGCACCATATACCAATTGGATAGGCCGTATGCAAGAGAGCGATAGCCGCATCGTCGAGGAGTCGTTGGCCTCGGTCGGGATGAGCGAATATGCCGACAAGACGATGGACAGGATGTCGGACGGAGAGTGTCAGCGCATTATGATAGCACGCGCTTTGGCGCAGCAGACTCCCGTCATCCTATTGGATGAGCCTACAGCATTTCTGGACCTGCCGAACAGATATGAACTCTGCTCATTGCTGAAACGCCTGGCGCACGACGAGCGCAAGTGCATACTCTTTTCGACTCACGAATTGGATATAGCGACTACGCTGTGCGACTCCATTGCACTTATCGCTCCACCTCACTTACACATTATGCCTACAACCGAGATGGTCGAGAGCGGTCACATCGAGCGACTCTTCTCATCAAACAACGGCTCGTCGCAAATCATCGAGAATCTGCTGCAAAAGAGGAGGTAATACCCTCCACAAGAATACAATAATAGCCTACCAAACAATCAGTTTTGTAGGCTATTTTATGTTATGAATTAAGATATGAACGTTGCATCAAATCTTTAGTACAAGAAATTATTAAACGGATAACGACCAGCGTGAATCTCACGAACCATACCATAGAGGTCCGAACGCAACTTCTCGATGTTCTGTCGCTCTACGGCCGAGATGAATATACAAGGCGTATTGGCCTTGGCAATCCAACTCTTCTTCAAATCCTCCAACGATAGGTTGCGACGTGTAGCGGGCGTCAAATCATCCTCATCCTTCTTCTCGTAGGTATAAGCATCAATCTTATTAAATACAAGATAGACAGGCTTGTCGCCCGCACCTATATCCTGCAAAGTCTGCTTTACTACGGCAATCTGCTCCTCAAAGTTGGGATGCGAGATATCGACAACGTGCACCAGCAAATCGGCCTCACGCACCTCATCCAAAGTCGATTTAAACGACTCTATCAACTCAGTAGGCAGTTTGCGGATAAAACCTACCGTATCCGACAAAAGGAAGGGCAGATTATCGAACACCACTTTACGTACCGTAGTATCCAACGTTGCAAACAACTTGTTCTCTGCAAAAACCTCGCTCTTTGAGACAAGATTCATCAGCGTTGATTTACCCACGTTGGTATATCCCACAAGTGCCACGCGCACCATCGAGCCTCGATTCGAGCGCTGGACAGCCATCTGGCGGTCAATCTTCGAGAGTTCATCCTTGAGTTTCGAAATACGATTGCGCACCTGACGGCGGTCTGTCTCAATCTCACGCTCACCCGCACCACCACGAGTACCCGTACCACCTCGCTGACGCTCAAGGTGAGTCCACATACCCGCCAATCGTGGCAACATATATTCATACTGCGCCAACTGCACCTGTGTCTTGGCATAAGCCGTACGCGCACGGGCCATAAAGATATCGAGAATCAAGCGTGTGCGGTCCAGCAATCGACAAGGCATAACCTTCTCGATATTACGGGTTTGCGAGGGCGACAGTTCATCATCAAAGATAACAACATCTATCTCATTCTCGGCACAATAGGCCGCAATCTCCTCCAACTTACCAGGGCCAACATATATACGCGACGAGGGCTGCGACAAGCGTTGCGTAAAACGACGCACAGTCACTATATCGGCTGTCTCGGCCAAGAACTCCAACTCACCCAAGAACTCCTCGGTCTGCTCGACGCTCTGACCATCACGAATAACCGCTACGACAACCGCACGCTCTCGCAAATCGACCTGCTCTTCACCCGCAGTCGCAACATTATCACTTTTAGGCTTTACCATCCTTCACTTATGGGTAAAAAAAAAGCATCCCGCAACAAAAATTACGGGATACTTTATATTAAATATTAGTTTGAAATCGTGAATGTAACGGGCAAAGTATACTTTACACGTACAGCCTGCTGCTGCTGCATACCCGGCTCCCACTTAGGAGAAGTATTCAACACGCGAACAGCCTCATCTGCCAACGAGCGGTCGGGAGTCTGCAACACCTCGATGTTAGTCAACTTACCGTCCTTCTCGATAACGAATGCCAATACTACACGACCCTGCACACCGTTCTCCTGTGCAATCTGAGGATAACGCAACTTGCTCTGTACCCAGTTACGGAATACGTTCAAGTCACCACCCTGGAATGAAGGCATCTTCTCTACACGGATGTAAGGAGTATCCTCCTCAATCTCCTCCTCCTCAACTTCTACAACCTTGGTAGTAATCTCCAAGTCGTCACCGAAGTCCTCGAACGAGATGTCGGTAGTAATCTTTGTGTCGTTAGTCACGATATCCAAGATATCTGACACAACCTGAATCTCAATCTTCTTAGGTACCTCGGGTGGCTTTTGCTCGTTACGGGTAATCTCTGTGATTTCCTCCTCGATTGGACCGTAGTCAAGGTCTACGTGCTCAATACGATACTCCTTGGGAGCATAGAGGAAAGCAGCAATCACAAATAACAATGAGATTATCATTCCAATCTCAAGGAACAAACCCTTCTTGTTTTGAAGGTCTGCTTTAGGTGATTTTTTAAGTTCCATACTGTAATTTTATTTCAATTTAATTTGTTTCAATAGTTTCAGGCTATCTTGTGCCAACACAACAAAAAGCATCGCCTGGCTACATTCACAGCCCTAACTCTTTATCCATCAACACCATAAAACGCCAAACACACCCCGCAAGCATTCCCCAACCGAGAATATGCCCGCAGTTGTTTTGGCAAATATAATCATAAAATTCCAAAAAAGAACGCAGAGCGACTAAAAATCTTCATTTTTTTTTTACTTTTGTCGTCGAAGAGATAATTTTTCACGACTGATATGACAAAACAGAGCCTTTACGGAAAGACGCTAAGCCAACTCAAGGCGTTGTGCGAAGCAGAACAACTGCCGCGTTTTGCAGCCAAGCAAATCGCCCGATGGCTCTATGTACGTCGTGTAACCGACATTCAACAGATGACCGACCTGTCGCTTGCTGCACGCACGCTACTTGCCGAGCGTTACACGTTGGGATTATCGGCACCTCTGCGCGAGAGCGTTTCAGTTGATGGGACAAAGAAATACCTCTTCCAAACTCAGCAGGGTGAGTACATCGAATCAGCATATATCCCCGACCGCGACCGCGCAACACTATGTGTATCATCGCAGGCGGGTTGCCGTATGGGTTGTCGATTCTGTGCTACAGCACGTCAGGGTTTGCAACACTCATTGTCGGCAGGTGAGATAATCAATCAGATTGTATCGATACCCGAGAGCCAGAAACTTACAAACATAGTATTTATGGGTATGGGCGAGCCGCTCGACAACCTCGACAACGTGCTCGATGCCATCGAGATACTCACATCGGATTGGGGATTTGCGTGGTCACCTACACGCATAACGCTCTCGACCGCAGGCGTTGCCCGCCACCTTGCCGAATTCCTCGACAAGACCAAAGTGCATCTTGCCGTCAGCCTGCACAACCCGTTCCACGACCAGCGTGCCGAGATTATGCCCATAGAAAATGCCTATTCGATACGCGAGGTGTGCGATATCCTGCGCCGTTACGACTTCACAGGTCAGCGACGTGTATCGTTCGAGTATATCGTAATGGAGGGTTTGAACGACTCGCCAGCACACATCAAGGAGTTGTGCCGACTACTCAACGGTATCAAGTGCCGAATGAATCTCATTCGTTTCCACAAGATTCCAGATTCGCCCTACTTCTCGCCATCTGACGAACGTATGACAGCATTCCGTGACACACTGACAGCCAAAGGCATACAGACCACCATCCGCGCCTCACGCGGCGAGGACATAAAGGCCGCCTGCGGATTGCTCTCGACAGCCGAAAAGAACAGATAAACCACACACAAGCAGAGTATTATGATAAGCCTCATAACAAAATATTTCCCCAACCTTACAGAGCGTCAACGCGAGCAGTTCACTGCATTATACGACCTCTATGCTGATTGGAACTCAAAAATAAACGTGGTCTCACGCAAGGATTTTGACCAACTCTACCTTCGCCACATTTTGCACTCGCTTGCAATTGCCAAAGTTTGTCAATTTGAAGCGGGCGCAAGGGTTTTGGACGTTGGTTGCGGTGGAGGTTTCCCGAGTGTACCTCTTGCCATAATGTTCCCCGACGTGAAGTTCATTTCTGCCGACTCTATCGGCAAGAAAATCACAGTCGTAAAGGGCGTGTGCGAAGGTGCTGGCATCACCAATATAGACGCTCGCAACGTACGCGTGGAGCAGATTCCCGAGAAGTTCGACTACATAGTGTCGCGTGCCGTAACCGAGATGCCGACATTCGTCAAGTGGATTTGGAACAAGATTGAGAGAGGACAACGAGGCTCTCTGCCCAATGGCATACTCTACTTAAAAGGTGGCGACCTGACAGAAGAACTTGCCGCCACAAAGATGCAATGGACCGAATACAACATCTCTGACTTCTTTGAGGAGGAGTTCTTTGAGACAAAGAAAGTGGTTTATACACAAAAATAGATATGCTCCCAATCCTCCGTACATTATCGGTTATATTTGCCACTATTCTATATTTCAATACAGCAATAGCCCAACCCCGCATTGAGCAAGGGAATACCCAAACGTGGTATGGCAGAGTTAATCGCTGGCCCACTTCTCGCGAAACCTTACGCAGTGAGTTGAATCTAATGAAAGAGTGTGGCGTAAGTGGCTATATGATTGAGTTGGCGGTATGGAATGGCGTTGACGATAAGTGGAGCGACGAATGGATAGCCCGCACGGAAAAAAGTTATCGTTGGTTGTTACGCGAATGCCGCAAACGTAAGATATGGCTTTTCGTATCTATCGTAAACGACAATATGGGCAAAGGCAAATATGGCGACACAGGTCCTGCACTCGAGCAAGTTTACAATCAGGCTAAACAACTTGCCCTCATCGTCAAAAAGTACGGCCCTAAAGGCGTTATAATACAACCCGTAGCCGAAACCCAGACCTCGGCAGGACAGCGTTTTGAGCAGGAGTGTAAAACGGAACTTGAGGAGTTTACTCTTGTATATAACGGCAATGGTGGCCATCCCAAATCGACTCCCGAAGGTTTTCATTTCAGAGCCGTTCATCCGTCACACATAGCATCAAATGTCGCAGACGATGCATTAGTCATATCTGACCACGGACTAATCATAAGAGAACTCGCTATCGATAACGGGCTGGAATCAAAAAGCAATCCAATGAAAGTGAAAATATGGGCCGAAAAATTACGACAGCAAGGTATTGCCGTTGTAGGCTACTATGCTTTCAAATATTCAGACTTCGACCCCGATACTATACGAGCATTAGGCGATGCGGTAAAATAATCAACCTATTGTTCTATAATATTTCCATTAAGACCAACTCCACTATCATTCAGGCTCGCACAAGTTAATTTCGCAACAAAAAAGCCGTCAAATAATCATTTTAGGATATCGTTATTCGGAATAAAATTTATATCTTTACACAATGAATAACGTTTTTTGCCAAACCTAGAACTATCGATTATGACAAAGCGTGTAAAAATTGTGTGCGAGAACAACGGCCAAAACATAGAGATTAAGGCCGACACATCGCTACTTGAGTTGCAACAACAGTTGGGCATCCAGACCGAGTACCCCATCTTGGCAGCCTACGTCAACAACGTGATTAAGGATTTGAACTACAGGATTTACAAGCCCGTAAACATCCGTTTCATCGACATAAAGCACTTCGAGGGCTATCGCGTCTATCAGCGTACCATTTCGTTCATCCTACAAAAGGCCGTTGCCGACCTCTACGGTCAGCGCACCTTCTACATCCGCCACTCGGTAGGATGCGGATTCTACTGCGAATTTGGAGACAACGACCCCATAACCGACGACGAGATAAAGGCTCTGAAACTAAAGATTCAAGAGGTTATCGACCGTCGTTTCCCCATCCGCCACTACTCGTTGCCGACCGACGAGGTGCACAAGATTTATGAGCGCAAGGGCTTTGATGACAAACTTTCGTTGCTGCATACACGTAAACGTCTCTACAGCGAGATGTACACCCTCGATGATACGGTGGGCTACTTCTACGGTGCACTCACTCCCGACACGGGTTACATCCATCTGTTTGACATTAAACTTTACTCCAACGGTTTTTATGTTGCTCTGCCTACACGCCAAGAGCCCTCGGTGCTTGACCTGAACGTACATTGGGACCGTATGCTCGACGTATTTAGCGAGTACCACGATTGGGTGAATATTATGGGCGTGCCTACGGTAGGCCGTCTCAACAATAAGATATTGCAAGGCGACACCAGCGAACTTATAAAGATTGCCGAGGCCTTCCACGAGAAGAAGATTGCACAGATGGCCGACCAGATACTGCAGGCCAACAAGACCAAAGGCACCAAGGTTGTGCTTATATCAGGTCCCTCATCGAGTGGCAAGACTACCACATCGAAGCGCGTGGGCATACAACTGCGCATCCTGGGATTAGACCCTGTGCTCATATCGTTGGATGACTACTTTGTTGACCGCGAGCGCACACCGCGTGACGAGTCGGGCGACTACGATTTCGAGGCTTTAGAGGCCATCGACCTTGAGTTGCTCAACAGCGACCTCAAGCGCCTGATGGCGGGCGAGAGCGTCGAGGTGCCACGTTACGACTTTATCACAGGTACACGTCAATGGCACGAGAAGCCGTTGAAACTCAACGAGCGCTCGATACTCATTATGGAGGGTATTCACGGTCTCAACCCACGCCTCACGCCGAGCATCCCACGAGAACAAAAGTTCTGCATCTACGCATCGTGTCTGACAGCCGTTGCTATGGATAACCTCTCGCGCATTTCAACATCGGACAACCGTCTATTGCGTCGCATCACACGCGACTACGCCACACGAGGCAACAATGCCCTCTCGACACTGCAACGCTGGCCAAGTGTACGCCGAGGCGAGGGCAAACATATATTCCCCTATCAGGAGAATGCCGACGTGATGTTTAACACATCGCTCTTCTATGAGATTTCGGTTATCCGCCCCAAGATTGAGCCTATACTGCGCGAAGTTCCCGACACCGAGCCCGAGTATGGCGAGGCTTGCCGTCTGCTGAAGTTCCTCGACAACTTCACCCCCATCTCGCCCGACGAGATACCGCCGACATCAATCCTGCGCGAATTTATCGGTGGCAGCAGTTTTAAGTATTAGGCAACAAACCATAGCGCAATTAACAAATAAAATATATAAGGAAATGTTTGACAAATTTATGAATCGCCATATTGGCGTAACAAACCCCAGCGACCTCGATGCTATGCTAAAGGTTATAGGCACCGAGTCGGTTGAGGAACTCATTCAGCAGGTCATCCCTGCATCTATTCGACTCAAGAAACCTCTTGCTCTGCCCGAGGGCATGAGCGAGTATGAGTTTGCCGCCCACATCAACGCCCTCGCAGCAAAGAACAAGACTCTGCGTTCGTTCATAGGTATGGGCTACTACCCCACAGCCGTACCCGCTGTGGTGAGCCGCAACGTATTTGAGAATCCCGCGTGGTACACATCATACACACCCTATCAGGCCGAGATTTCGCAGGGTCGCTTGGAGGCATTGCTCAACTATCAGACCGCAATCCTCTCGCTTACGGGTATGCAGATTGCCAACTGCTCGCTTTTGGACGAGGCTACCGCTACAGCCGAGGCTATGCTGATGATGTATGCCTTGCGTTCTCGCGATGCCGTCAAGGAGGGCCGCAACTGTCTGTTCGTTGACAAGGATATCTTCCCACAGACACTCGACGTATTGCTCACACGCAGCGAGCCATTCGGCATAGAACTCATCGTCGATGATTTTGCCACATACGAATTTACAGGCAAGGAGTTCGGCGCATTGGTGCAGTATCCCACCGCTTCAGGTTGCGTATGCTGTTACGAGGCCTTCACAGCAAAGGCTCACGCTGCAGGTGCATTGGTAGCCGTAGAGGCCGACATCCTCGCATTGGCAGTGCTGACTCCCCCAGCCGAGTGGGGCGCCGACATCGTCGTAGGCTCTACACAACGCTTGGGTTGCCCGATGGGCTTCGGAGGTCCGAGCGCAGGATATATGGCTTGCCGTGAGGCCTACAAGCGTAACACCCCTGGCCGTATCATCGGCGTATCGGTTGACCGCTTGGGCAACAAGGCTCTGCGTATGTCGTTGCAGATGCGCGAGCAGCACATCAAGCGCGAGAAAGCCACATCTAACATCTGTACCGCATCGGCTCTGATGGCATCGATGGCGGGCTTCTACTGCATCTACAACGGCCCCGAAGGTCTGCGTCGTGCCGCTATGACGGCTCACACGTCGGCTGTAACCATCGCCGATGCTTTGGAGACTATGGGCTACAAACTTACGAATTACAACATATTCGACACCGTAGAGGTAGAGGCCGAGGCTGCCGTTATCCAGGATATAGCATTGGAGGCGGGTATCAACTTCTTCTACCCCTCGGAGGGCAAGGTGCGCCTCTCTACCGACGAGGTGACAACCCTCGACGAGATAAACACCATTATCGCCATCTTCGCCGAGGCTAAAGGCCGCAAGCCCAAGTTGGTGAAGGCATTGAGCAAGACTCGCCTCTGTGACTCTTCGTTCCGCAAATCACCCATCTTGGCAGAGCCCATCTTCAACAAGTACCACTCGGAGAGCGATATGATGCGTTACATCAAGCAGCTGGAGTTGCGCGACATCTCGCTCGCCAACTCAATGATTTCGCTCGGTTCGTGCACAATGAAACTCAACGCGGCGGCCATTATGCAACCGCTGTCGTTGGCTGGATTCCAGAATATGCACCCCTTTGCCCCTGCCGACCAAACGGAGGGTTACACCGAACTCATAGCCGAATTGGAGAAGGATTTGGCTACAATCACAGGCTTCGCCGGTTGTTCACTGCAGCCTAATTCGGGTGCTGCGGGCGAGTACGCAGGCTTGATGGTTATCCGCGCCTACCACCAGAGTCGTGGCCAGGGCTACCGCAACATTATACTTATCCCTGCGTCGGCTCACGGTACAAACCCCGCATCGGCGGCTATGGCGGGTATGAAAATCGTCACTGTAAAGTGCGACGAGAATGGTAATATCGACGTCGAGGATTTGAAGGCAAAGGCCGAGGAGTACTCATCGGAGTTGTGCGGCTTGATGGTAACCTACCCCTCGACTCACGGAGTATTCGAGAGTCGCATCCGCGAGATTGTAGATGCCGTACACGATGCTGGCGGTCAGGTATATATGGACGGTGCGAATATGAACGCACAGGTTGGTCTCACCAACCCTGGCTACATTGGTGCCGACGTATGCCACCTCAACCTCCACAAGACCTTCGCTATGCCTCACGGCGGTGGTGGTCCGGGTGTAGGCCCCATCTGCGTAGCAGAGCATTTGACTCCGTTCCTCCCCTCTCACCCCGTAATGGCTACGGGCGGTGAGGATGGCATCACAGCCGTAGCATCGTCACCTTGGGGCTCGGCAATGTTGTTGCCCATCACTTACGGTTATATCAAGATGCTCGGCGAGGAGGGCTTGCGCCACTCGACAGAGATGGCTATCGTCAATGCCAACTATATGTCATCTGCCTTAAAGGATGAGTACCGCACATACTACTCAGGCGAGACGGGCCGTGTAGGTCACGAGATGATTCTCGACCTTACCAACTTCAAGAAGGATTACGGCATCGACTGTGGCGATATCGCTCACCGTTTGATGGACTACGGTTTCCACGCTCCTACGCTTTCGTTCCCCGTACACGAGACCTTGATGGTTGAGCCTACGGAGTCGGAGCCGAAAGCCGAGATGGACCGCTTTATGGAGGCTTTGGTACAGATTAAGCGCGAGTGCGAGGCTGCGGCTGCATCGGGCGAGAAGGATAACGTAGTGGTAAATGCTCCCCACACAGCCGTAGAGTTGGCGGGCGAGTGGTCACACCCCTACTCACGAATGGAGGCCGCCTTCCCGCTGGATTGGGTACGCACCGCGAAGTTCTTCCCCTACGTTACGAAGATTGACAACGGCTACGGCGACCGCAACCTTGTTTGCTGCAATGTTGATTAAGGGAAAAATTTACTGCTATGAAATTAGCCATTCCTACGCGTGACGGAAGGGTCGATGACCACTTTGGACATTGTGACCACTATACCATATTTACTATTAATGGTAAGGAGATTGTCGGCCGTGAAGATTTGCCCTCGCCACAAGGTTGCGGCTGCAAGTCAGGCATCGCTGCCGACCTCGAAAAGATGGGCGTGGAGGTGATGCTGGCGGGCAGTATGGGCGACGGGGCGTTGAACAAACTCTCGGCGCACAACATCCGCGTGATACGTGGATGCAGGGGCGACATCGAGGCTGTGGTGAGGGGTTTCCTCGCAGGGTTTATACTCGACTCGGGCGTAGGCTGTTCGGCGCACGCCGAGGGCCACGAGTGCGCTCATCACGACAACGGCCACTCCGACCAACATTAAGCAACAAAAATTGTCTAAACCAAAGTAATTGACTATATTTGCAGCGCGAAAAAACAAAACACAAGAAAATATGAAAGTAGAAAACAGTAAAATGGTGTCGGTACACTACACTTTGACCGTTGATGGTCAGGTAGCCGACCAGTCACGCGAGGGTCAGCCCTTGCAGTTCATCTGCGGTACAGGTATGTTGTTGCCCAAGTTCGAGGGTGCTATTATGGGTAAGGAGGCTGGCGACAAGGTTTCATTTACGTTGGCTCCCGCCGATGGTTACGGCGAGATTATCCCCGAGGCTGTTGTTGACCTTCCCAAGAACATCTTTATGGTTGATGGCAAGTTGGCCGAGGAGATGTTGTTCGTTGGCAACCAGATTCCTATGAGCGACTCACAGGGCAACCGTATGATGGGCGTAGTTAAGGAGGTAGCCGAGGAGACCGTTAAGATGGACTTCAACCACCCGATGGCTGGCAAGACCTTGAACTTCGATGTAGAGGTTGTCGAGGTACGCGACGTAACACCCGAGGATTTGGCAGCACAGGGCGGTTGCAACTGCGGCTGTCACGGAGACTGCGAGGGCGGTTGTGACGGTGGCTGCGAGGGTGGCTGCAACTAATTTTCCACACCAAAACTAACGGGGCTGACTGCGCTTTGCAGGACAGCCCTGTTTTTTAATTTACGGAGGTGGGGTAAGCGATTGTACTCCACAAAAATTCAGACACAAGTGACAACAATTGCCAACATAGTAGATGCTGTGGCCGCACCCTACACCGTGTGGCACACGTTACGTGGCATCGAGCCCGAGATGCAAGGTGCAAGACCGCACTTCGTTGCGGGCAACGCCTCGGTGACGTTTCGTGTGCGCCATAACGGAGAGCGAAAGATTCTCAAGTGTTACACCCGCACCAATCCTCACCTGGCGGCCATCTATGGCAATGAATTCCATCCTCGCGAATTGTGCATAGTCGATATTGTCGGACGCAAGGTATGGATTGACTGTCTGCTTACGCCCTACATCGAGGGCGTGACGCTGGACGAGGCTCTCTGCTCGGCAAAAAGCGGAGAGGAGTTGAAGGCGCTGGCATCGGCATTCGATGCTTTCGCACGACAACTACTCACTATGGAGCGAGCACACGGTGACCTGAAGCCCGAAAACCTAATCGTAACGCCATCGGGCAAGATTAAGGCCATAGATTGGGATGCTGCTTTTCTACCCTCGTTTGCAGGTGAGCCAGCACCCGAGATAGGCACCGCCGCCTATCAGCATCCGTTGCGTTCGATTGACATCTTCGACAAGCATATCGACGATTACTCGATAGCCTTTCTGTCGGTTTTTCTGCACTTTGCCGCCATCGATAATGCCACGCTTGAACACTTCCGCAAATACCACGAGCCCCTACTCTCACCACGCGAAATATTGCGAGGCAGAGTCAACGAATTGGAGCGTATCTGTGAACTCTTTGCTCAACAAGGTATGGCCCGCGAGTATCGCCTTGCGCAGATGTTGCGCTCTGCACAACCTCGCCTGTTTAATCTGCAATCAATCTTTTTGCCTGCGATAACATCTTCAGCCTATTCGGCAGAAGAGGATTCCGCTCCATATCTTGACGTTGCCAACGGCTATTGGGGATGCCGCGACAATGAGCGTTGGCTCATAGAGCCACTTTTCGACAACGGCTATGAGCCGAGCGACGGAGTGATGCTCACAGAGTTGGGCGGATATATGCACTTCGTGGATTTTACGGGACGCATCGTGAAATCATTTCCTCTCTCCACTCGCGTAAAGCCTATGCGCAATGGCGAGACTACAGCCCACTATGCCAACGGAGAACAAGAGTGCATCAAGGCAGCCGACTTATTGCAAAGTTTCGACAAATAGATTATATTTGCATCTATAAAAGACCCTGAATTATGTATACACAAGAGATTACACGCCGCCATCGTGCTGCTTTTGTACTTGTACTCGACCAATCTGGCTCGATGCAAGAGCGTATTCGTTTGGGGCGTATGAATTTAACCCGTGCCGAGGCGGTAACGCTTATGGCAAACGCACTAATTACGGAACTTATTGACCGTTGCCGTCGTACAGACTCGCTTCGTAATTATTATGATATTGCCGTGGTGGGCTATGCCAATGATGAGGTAGAGATGCTACTCGGCAAAAACGGATTTATCTCGATAGATGAGTTAGCCGCAATGACTCCCGAAAAGAGCGATATAGCCATTGAGGAGGAGTTACCCGACGGCTCATCGGCTATGGTTACGCACTCGGTAATGCAGTGGCTCAGGCCCAGAGCCGAAGGCAAGACGCCTATGTATGAGGCTATGCTGCGTGTAAGGGATTTGGTCGGCAAGTGGTGTGCCGAGCCTAACAATAGAGAGAGTTTTCCGCCCATCGTGATAAACATCACAGATGGCGAATCATCGGATTGTGACGACAGAGAGTTATGTGACGTATGTTCACAGATTCGTCGCACGGCAACCGAAGACGGCAATACATTGCTATTAAACATCCACATCTCGTCTAACAACACAATACCCTCGATGGTATTCCCTATGGCCGAGGAGTTGGTTACTGCCGACCACTATGCCCGCACGTTGGCCGAGTGTTCGAGCATTATGCCCGATGTATTCAATCAGGCAATTTGTCAGATGAAAGGAGCAGGCGCGACACCCCCATTCTTCGGAATGGGTTACAACGCCTCAATCATCGAACTATTGTCAATCATTAACATAGGCTCTCGTAGCGTAAGTAATATGCAGTAACTATGGTAACTATCTCTGACTTGCGCCGAGCCTTGCTCGCTCCCGACAAATACTTCAAGAGTTTAAAAAATCTCAAGCCCAAGAGCGTAGAGATACGTCGTTCTACACTATTTGCCGAGGTGGAGGCCGAGTGTGCCGGCAAGCGATTTCTGTTATTGATGCCACTCACGGCATTATCGTTGCGACGTATTGAGCAGTTTGTAACCCACAAACACTACATCAAGCACTCTGTAGTGCCACAGATAACTATTCTGCGCGAAGAGATGCTCACGATAAACTCCCTCGGCAAGGAGAGTTATTGCGACATAGTGCTTGAATTGTTGCCTGCGGCCCTGCCATTTACGGATGCGCTGGCGACGGCGGCTTGTGATGTGCAATATGCAGCCACACTGCTCGGCTCGCTTAACTCGCTACAAAAAGCACTATGCGATGGGGGCTTTTCGCATAATAACCTGCGAGCAGAAAATATACTCATAGACCAAAACGACAGACTCTACCCCATACGTTGGTACTATGCAACATCATCAGCGGGAGGTGATGAAGGTGCTTTGCAGAGTATGTCGCAGGAGTTAATCAAGATGCAGGAAAACAATATGCTTTGTGACGTAGAGCCCACGCCATACGACACTCCATCTATGCTTGACGGACACATCTCGGTTGGACAGATGAGCGAGGGGTTGATTGCCGTCGAGGACAACGAGGGTTGGGGCTTTGTCGATAGTCATAACCACAGCATTATCCCACCACAGTATCTCTGGGTAAACGATTTCCGAGAAGGCCGTACCGAGGTGGAGACAGCCGATGGTATGGGCCTTATAGACAAGCTGGGCAACTACATTATCCCTGCACAATACAAGATTGTCGACTACAATCACGTCAAGGGTGAATCGTTGGTATATGACGGTAGCGGTTGGAGCCTGTTCGACTACTTCGGAAAGCAATTATGCCCATTCGGAGAGATTGAGCCTGTACTATAACGCACCCCAGAATTAAACACAATATAGATAGAACAAACAAATAAAACTAAATAAAATTATGGAACAGACAAAATGTCTTATTATCGGTAGCGGCCCCGCAGGTTTCACAGCCGCAATCTACGCTTCACGCGCCAACCTCGCACCCATCGTTTATGAGGGTATCGAGCCGGGCGGACAACTTACAACAACGACCGACATCGAGAACTTCCCTGGCTACCCCGAGGGTATCAAGGGTACAGAGATGATGGCCGACCTGAAGCGTCAGGCACAGCGTTTTGGTGCTGATGTACGTTTTGGCGTAGTAACAAATGTAGATTTCGACAGCCGCCCCTTTGTGGTGACTATCGACGGCGAGAAGCAGATTCAGGCCGACACGCTCATCATTGCTACGGGCGCATCTGCAAAGTATTTGGGCTTGGGCTCGGAGATGAAGTATCGCGGTCAGGGCGTGAGTGCCTGTGCTACGTGCGACGGTTTCTTCTACCGCAAGCAAGATGTAGCCGTAGTAGGTGGTGGCGACACCGCTTGTGAGGAGGCTACCTACTTGGCATCTATCTGCAAGCAGGTATATCTGATTGTAAGAAAACCCTTCTTGCGTGCATCGAAGGCTATGCAGGAGCGCGTATTCGCTACACCTAACATCAAGGTTATGTTTGAGTACAACACCGTAGAGGTTTTGGGCGACGAGGATGGCGTTACAGGAGCATTGTTGCGCCACTCATCGGGCGAGGAGACCACAATCGACATCAGCGGTTTCTTCCTCGCCATCGGTCACCACCCCAACACCGAACTCTTCGTGGGTAAGTTAGACCTCGATGCCGAGGGTTACATCAAGGTTGAGCCAGGCACATCGAAGACCAACATCGAGGGTGTATTCGCCGCTGGTGACGTAAAAGACCCCCACTACCGTCAGGCTATCACCGCTGCAGGTTCGGGTTGTATTGCCGCCCTCGACTGCGAACGTTACCTTTTGAATAAGAAATAATTAGAGGATGTCGATAGCGGTAACCATACTTGGTAATTCGTCGGCCAAACCGACGGCTACGGCGCACCCCTCGGCTCAAGTCGTAAACATCAACGAGCAATATTTCCTTGTTGATGCGGGAGAGGGTGTGCAACGTCGTTTGGCTCGGTGTGGTATCTCGCCCCTGAAACTGCGTGCGGTCTTTATCTCGCATCTGCACGGCGACCACCTCTATGGGTTGTTCCCTCTGCTTTCGACGCTGGGACTGTATGGCCGTCGCACCCCGTTGCGCATCTATGCGCCACGCCCCTTTGGCGAGATGCTGGAGTGCTTTTTGCGCTTATGCGAGAGCAATCTGCCATATACGCCCGAGTGGGTGGAGGTAGATACCACCAAACACCGCATAATCTTCGAGAACGACACCACCGAGGTGTGGTCACTACCCCTGCGACACCGTGTACCGACGGCTGGCTACCTCTTCCGACAGAAAGAGCCACCGTTGAACGTCAGCAAATTCGCTATCGAGCGATACTCGCTCTCGATGGCGCAAATCGTAGCAGCCAAGCGTGGCGAGGATATCACGTTGGAGAGTGGCGAGCAGATAGCCAACGAGGCTATAACCTATCGCCCCTACGGCACACTGTCGTATGCCTACTGCTCCGACACCAACTACTCGGCTCGCCTTGCGAAGATGGTCGAGGGTGTCGATATGCTCTACCACGAGGCCACCTACGAGGCCAAAGAGCGCAAGACCGCCAAAGAACGAGGCCACGCCACCACGGCCGATGCCGCCAAAGTAGCCTCGATGGCTGGTGCTGGGCGCTTGCTCATAGGCCACTTCTCGTCGCGTTACAAGGATTTGCAACCTCTGCTCGACGAAAGCCGCGAGATATTCCCCGCAACCGACATAGCACGCGAGGGAGAGACATTTTTAATTGAGCCTAAACGACTTAAATTATGACCAAAGCCGAGATACAATTCGTCCGTTCGCTTGCCGACAAGCAGGTGCGCGACCAAAAGCGATTATTCATTGCCGAGGGCGAAAAACTCATCAGTGAAATCATCGATTCGCATCTGCGCATCCGCAACATCTACGCCCTCGAGGGCATCCTGAAAGGACGTGCCGAGGTGGTAACGTCCAAAGAGATGGAGCGCATTTCGCAACTCAAGAGCGCATCGAATTGCTTGGCTGTAGTCGAGCAACCTCGCTTCACGACTCCCGCAACAGCACCAGCCAACACGCTGTCATTGGCATTGGACGGTGTGCAGAATCCAGGTAATTTAGGCACCATAATACGCCTTGCCGACTGGTTTGGCATAAGCGACATATTCTGCTCGGAATCGACAGCCGACTGCTACAACCCAAAGGTCATTCAGGCTACGATGGGCGCAATCTTGCGAGTTAGAGTTCACTACTTGCCACTTGCCGATTTTCTCGCCCGCACAGCCAAAGAGGGGACTCCCATTTACGGCACAATGCTCGATGGCGAGAACATCTACAATAGCCAACTCTCGGCGGGTGGCGTAATCGTTATGGGCAACGAGGGCAAGGGCGTGAGCCGCGAATGTACCGAGCACTTCACGCACCGTCTGCTCATACCATCCTATCCACCCGAGCGTCAAGGCTCCGAGTCGCTCAATGTAGCGATGGCAACGGGCATCGTATGCGCCGAGTTCCGCCGCACAAAATAGCGTCGCAGCGTCGCAACACGCTGAAAACAACGACAAAAACTTATCTTTACCCTAAAAAAACGGCCCTAAAAAGCCGTTTTTTTGCTTCTAAAACGTCAAACATTGCTACAAGAGGTTAATAATTGAAAATTATTAGTATATTTGCTCTTTGAAACACAGGATTTTGATATGTCAGATAACAGACTTAAGATAGGAATTACACAAGGTGACATCAACGGCATCGGTTGGGAGGTTATCCTGAAATCACTCTCTGACAGCCGTATGACCGAGTTGTTCACGCCCGTAGTTTATGGCTCGTTGGAGGCCGCCAAAGCATATATGCCCCTCGTAGAGAAGCAGGAGGATGGTTTTACTTTGCAGTTCAACGCTGTAGCGTCGGCCGACGAGGCACGCCGTGGCAAAATCAACCTCGTGGAGTGTGGCAACTATGCGCCCCACGCAGGTACAGCCTCTGCCGAGGGTGGCAAGGCGGCTGTCGAGGCACTCGAGAAGGCCATCATCGACCTGAAGAGTGGCGCTATCGACGCTTTGGTTACAGCCCCCATCGACAAGGAGAGCGCACAGAGCGAGACCTTCCGCTTCACGGGCCACACCGAGTTCGTAGCCTCACACTTGGATGGCGAGCCGATGATGATTATGTGCAGCGAGCGTTTGCGTGTAGGTTTGGTTACAATCCACATCCCCGTAGCGGAGGTCAGCAAGAATATCTCAAAGGAGAAGATTTTGCAGTCGCTCACAACTCTGCGCACATCGCTCAAGCAGGACTTTGGTATCGTGGAGCCCCGCATTGCAGTACTCTCACTCAACCCCCACGCAGGTGAGGGCGGTATGCTCGGCACCGAGGAGCAGGAGATTATCAAGCCTGCCATCGTCGAGGCATTTGAGCAGGGCACATTGGCTTTTGGTCCTTTCCCCGCTGACGGATTGTTTGCAAATGGTGGCTACACAAAGTATGACGCCATATTGGCTATGTATCACGACCAGGGCCTTACACCGTTCAAGACTCTATCGCCCGATGGCGTGAACTTTACGGCAGGCCTGTCGGCTGTACGCACATCACCCGACCACGGTACGGCTTACGACATCGCGGGCAAAGGTGTAGCCGATGCACAGTCGATGCGCAACGCCATCTATGCCGCTATCGACATTGTTCGCAACCGCGAGGATTGGGCAAAGTGGAATGCCAACCCATTGCAACGCTTCGAGCGCGACAAGGGCCGCGACGTATCCATCAAGGATTTGAAGTTGCCCGAGCAGGAGGAGTAAAGAAAGAGAGCGAATTCAAAATTCAAAATTCAAAGTTGAAGTTTGAGTTGGGGATTAAAAATAAGATAGAGATATGTTAGACCAGAGACCTCGAAATACACGGTCAAATATGGTGCTTTGGGTGGCCGTAGCGCTGATATCGATGGTTGGCCTCGGTGCGAATGTTTACAAGTACAACACGGGTGAGCCGATGGAGTGGGCTTCGACTATTGCCGAGATAGCGTGCCTTTTGACTGCGGTACTCTTTATCGTTGACTATATCCGTATAAAGCGCAAGGCTCGTGAAGAAAACAAGGAGTAACGCATAAAACTGGAGTGTTATGGAGAAGAAGAAAGTGTGGAAACTCAATATAGTATTGAATTACTTAGTGCTGGTATTGGCTATTATTGTTGTAGGTTTTAACCTATACGATTATATCAACTATCGAGAGATTGACTGGTTTTATGCTTGTCTTGGTGTTGTGATGATATTTAGTTCAATCTTCGGGATTAAAAATGCCAAGCAAGAGATAGAGAAAGAGGGAAAATAATTCACAATTAACGTAATTAACCGAGCCTACGATGTATTCCGTCTCGTAATTGTGGAAGCATCGGAAGACTCAAAATATAAAACTTAAATAAACATTATGATTAAAATCACATTTCCTGATGGCAACGTTAAGGAGTTTGCTGCAGGAACAACAGCTTACCAAGTAGCCGAGAGCATCAGCCCTCGTCTCGCTGCCGACTGTCTGGCCGCTTCGGTAAACGGCGCTACCGTCGATATGACACGCGCCATTGACGAGGACGCAACAATCAAGTTCTACAAGTGGGACGATGCCGAGGGCAAGCACGCCTTCTGGCACACATCATCTCACCTCTTGGCCGAGGCCTTGCAGGCTCTCTACCCGGGCATCAAGTTCGGTATCGGCCCCGCAATCGACAACGGATTCTACTACGACGTGGACTCTCCCACCCCCATCACCGAGGGCGATTTGGAGACCATCGAGAAGAAGATGCAGGAGTTGGCTCGCCAGAAAGAGGAGTTGGTGCGTTCTGAAGTATCGAAAGCCGATGCACTCAAGACATTCACCGAGAAGGGTGACCAGTACAAGGTTGAGTTGATTCAGGACCTTGAGGATGGCACCATCTCATTCTATACCAACGGTTCGTTTACCGACCTTTGCCGCGGTCCGCATATCCCCAACACGGGTGTTATCAAGGCCGTGAAACTTACATCTGTGGCTGGTGCTTACTGGCGCGGTAACGAGAAGAACAAGATGCTTACTCGTATCTACGGTATCTCATTCCCCAAGAAGTCGATGCTCGATGAGTATCTGGCTATGATTGAGGAGGCCAAGAAGCGTGACCACCGTAAGTTGGGCAAGGATTTGGAGCTCTTTATGTTCTCACAGCGTGTAGGTCAGGGCTTGCCTATGTGGTTGCCGAAGGGTGCCGAGTTGCGTGACCGTCTGGAGCGTTTCTTGCGCCAGATTCAGAAGGATTACGGCTATCAGCAGGTTATCACTCCCCACATCGGTAACAAGGATTTGTACGTTACATCAGGTCACTACGCAAAGTACGGTAAGGATTCATTCCAGCCTATCCACACTCCGTTTGAGGGTGAGGAGTACTTGCTCAAGCCGATGAACTGCCCCCACCACTGCGAGATTTTCCGCTCGAAGCCCCGCTCTTACAAGGACCTGCCCGTACGTTTGGCAGAGTTCGGTACTGTGTATCGTTACGAGCAGTCAGGCGAGTTGCACGGACTCACTCGCGTGCGTAGTTTCACACAGGACGATGCTCACCTCTTCGTTCGTCCCGACCAGTTGCTGGAGGAGTTCGAGAAGGTTATCGACATCGTGCTCTACATCTTCCGCACACTGAAGTTCGAGAACTACACAGCACAGATTTCGTTGCGTGACCCCAACAACACTGAGAAGTATATCGGCTCGGATGAGAATTGGGAGAAGGCAGAGTCGGCTATCATCAAGGCTTGCCAGGAGAAGGGTCTCAACACTACAGTGGAGTTGGGCGAGGCTGCATTCTATGGTCCCAAGTTGGACTTTATGGTGAAGGATGCGTTGGGCCGCAGTTGGCAGTTGGGTACTATTCAGGTGGACTACAACCTGCCCGAGCGTTTCGACCTTACTTACAAGGGCAACGACGACAAGTTGCACCGTCCGATTATGATTCACCGTGCACCGTTCGGCTCTATGGAGCGTTTCGTAGCCGTATTGTTGGAGCACACTGCAGGTAAGTTCCCCTTGTGGCTCACTCCCGACCAAGCAGTTATCCTGCCCATCTCGGAGAAGTTCAACGACTACGCCAACGATGTAGCCAAGCGTTTGGGCAAGGCAGATGTTCGCGTACAGGTTGACGAGCGTAACGAGAAGATTGGCCGTAAGATTCGTGACAACGAGTTGAAGCGTATCCCGTTCTTGCTCATCGTAGGCGAGAAGGAGGCTGCCGAGGGCAAGGTATCGGTTCGTGTGCAGGGCGAAGGCGACAAGGGCGCTATGACTATCGAGGAGTTCGCAGCATACATCAATAATTTGGTTGATGCCGAAATCGAAGCAAACAAAATGGAGTAAGGCCGTGCGCCACTCCGCTAAATAAACTTTAGGTAAAACAAATATTTACTAATTTGGCAATTACACAAAAACCTTTTCCGCCGCGTCCCGTACAGAACGGCGGAAACAAGCCTCAGCAGGGGATGCGAGGCAAACGAGTAGAGAAGGAGAACCCCAATCGTATCAACGAGGAGATTACCGCACAGACAGTACGTCTTGTGGGCGAGAACGTAGAGCCTAATACGGTGGTATCGCTTCGTGAGGCGTTGGCTATGGCCGACGAGATGGAGTTGGACTTGATTGAGATTTCACCCAAGGCTGACCCTCCCGTATGTCGCATCGCCGATTACCAGAAGTTCCTCTACCAGCAGAAGCGCAAGGCCAAGGAGATTAAGGCCAAGCAGGTGAAGATTGTAATCAAAGAGATTCGTTTTGGTCCGCAGACCGACGACCACGACTACAACTTCAAACTCAAGCACGCCGAGAACTTCATCAAGGAGGGTGCAAAGGTTAAGGCATCGGTATTCTTCCGTGGTCGCTCTATCGTATTCAAGGAGCAGGGAGAGATTTTGTTGTTGCGCTTTGCCACCGACTTGGAGGAGATTGCAAAGGTTGAGGCTATGCCTAAACTCGACGGCAAGAAGATGAATATGATTCTTGCCCCCAAGGGTAGCAAGAAGTAGTCAATTCTATTCACATAAAAAACTCCGATATGGGGATTGCATACGCGATTCCCATATCGGAGTTTGTGTATCTAATAAAGCAACCTGACTACTTTACGCGAGTAAACGTAGCTTTCTCATACTCCTTCTCTTTACCATCGGCAGACACCCACTCATATACAGTCACAAGTTGTTTAGAAGTAAGACTCTCTATCGTTCCAACATCCGCATCACTCTCTTCAGGATGTTTTATAGTCAATTTATTACCCGACAACTTCCAAGTAAAGTTATCCTCATATTCTTCGCCATTATAATAATCATATGTTACACCAGTACCATCTGCATTGAATATTATTCCCCAATATTCATTTGGGTTATTGTAAGTATCTTTCCACTCTTCTTTCTCTCCATCATAAATTTCATATCCTTCCTCTGATACACATCTCCACGTACCAACAAGTGATTTAGAATCAACTTTTCCACCATCTTCTTCATCCTTGCTACAAGATGAGCAAACTGTCACTACTGCAAAAGCAGCCATCAACAAATAATAAAATTTTTTCATCGTTTTAATTTTCACTTTGCCATATCAACACCTCATACGGCCTAAATAAAATAAAGAAAGCGTGGTGCTGAAGACTTATTCAATAATTACGGGTCGTAGGATACCTTGATGAATTAAATAAGCAACAGTCCCACGCCACAATCCACAATGGACGTGACGCGGCAAAATGTTTGCCTATTCTTTTCACCATCGAATTTCCTACGTTCGTAATTAAAGAACAAACTTACACTTTCCGTGTTTAACAATACGTCAAGCAAATTTAATTAAATATATCATACTCTACAAATTTTTGTTTGTTTTTTTATACCTTTGTAATAATGTATTTGGCTGATAGGATATTCGACCTGCAGAGTGAGCAGGAGTTTCGGGAGGTGGCTCTGGAGTTGTTTCGATTTCAGGCCGAGAGGTGTGCGCCCTACAAGCGGTATATCGACCTGCTGGGTATCAACCCCGCCGAGGTAGAGTCAATCGAGCAGATTCCGTTTATGCCCATTGAGTTCTTCAAGACGTTCGACATCTACTGTGGCGAGGGTGAGGCGGAGAAGGTCTTTACGTCGAGCAACACGGGCGGCACGGTCGCATCACGCCACCCGATGCAGAGCCTTGCGCACTATGAGCGTACGTTCACCGCTGCTTTTGAGTTGTTTTACGGCAAGGCAGAGCAGTGGAGCATTTATGGACTCTTGCCAAACTACCTCGCTCGCGAGGGCTCATCGCTGGTCTATATGGTCGACAGGCTCATTGCTCGTTGCGGCAGCGGAGGATTCTATCTCGACGAATACGAAAAGTTGATAGCCGATATCGAGGCTGACCCCAAGCCGAAGATTCTCTTGGGCGTGAGTTATGCCCTATGGGATTTGGCAGAAAAGTATGCCCCCAAACTCACCGACACCATAGTAATGGAGACGGGTGGTATGAAGGGCTACCGCGAAGAGTTGCCCAAGGCGGAGTTTCACCGCATACTGACTGATGCGTTTGGCGTAGAGAAGATACACTCGGAGTATGGTATGGCAGAACTCACCTCACAGGCCTACTCTGCTGGAGAGGGTATTTTCCGCTCGCCCGAATGGATGAGAGTATGCGTTCGCGACGTGAACAACCCTCTGCGAATACTACCCAGAGGAAGCCGAGGTGCTATAAATATAATCGATTTGGCCAACCTCTCATCGTGCGCATTCATCGCAACGCAGGATGTGGGCGAGGTGTTCAGCGACGGCTCATTCAGCATCGGAGGCCGTCTGGCGGGTGCCGACATCAGAGGATGCAACCTGCTTGTACAATAGTAAAAAGTAACGACTATGAAAACCGTAGCATTCGTACCTATAAGACTCAACAGCCAGCGTGTCGAGGGCAAAAACCTTCGTCTGCTTGGCGGGCGTCCGCTTATGACCTACTTGTTGGATTCGCTCATCAAGGCAGAGAATATCGATGAGGTGTATGTTTATTGCAGCAACCCCTCTATCGTGGAGTATCTTCCCGAAGGGGTAAAGTTTCTGCAACGAGATGAGCGTCTGGACTCCAACACAACCCTCGGACGAGAGATTTACGACGCCTTCACACAGGAGGTCGAGGCCGACATCTACGTCCTTGCGCACGCCACATCGCCATTCATACGTCCTGTAACCATTACGGATGCCGTCAAGAAGGTGCAGAGCGGAGAGTACGATTCGGCTTTCAGCGCCGAGAAGATTCAGACCTTTGCGTGGTGGCAAGGAGAGCCGCTTAATTACACATTTGAGAGAGTTCCCCGCACGCAGGATTTGGAGCCCATATATGTAGAGACATCGGCATTTTTCATCTTCCGCAAAGAGTTGTGGCGCGAGCATCATCGCCGCATAGGCTTCAAGCCCTACACAGCCGTCACTGACCGCATCGAAAGTATGGACATAGATAATCCCGACGACTTCCTGTTGGCCGAAGCGATTGTTACAGCGGGATTGAACAGATAGTTAAGCGACAATTACATTCCTTTGCCTGCTATCAACCAAGCAAGGGTATTGTAAGCCCAAAGAGTTATCGGGCGCAGGAGACGTGGAAGCGAATTGAGCATCCGCACCTTGCGCTCGATTCGTTTTGACATAGTGTTGTAAGAGAAAAACTCCAACGCTCGACGCGCCTGCTTTGTACCTCCGCGCGCACTCTCAATGAGTGCCTTACCTAATGCCACACGGGCAACATATTCGTTGCTTATGGCCGATGCCGACTCATCGTACAAATCCTCCAACGAATATTTGCTCTGCTCGGGACGATACAACGATGCAGAGTTGTTTGATGCCGACTTCTGGTAAATAATCATCGGATGAGCATAAAAGGCTACCTCCGCCTCACGGGCAATCTTGGTCCACAGATATTGGTCCTCGCCCATACGCATCCCCTCGGGGAAGCCACCCAAGCGCAATACCAAGTCGCGTCGCAGAGTCGTAGCCGAGGGAATCAGAACATAGCGATGCATAGACTCCTCAAAGAAATCGACCTTGCCCGTCTTTTCGGGCGTAGCACCAACGATGCGTCGCACCTTATCCTCCACAAAGAAGCCTGTACCTATGGCTCCGCACTCGGGCCAACGGTCAATCATCATCTGCACGGCCTTCAGGTAATCGGGGCTCCACAGGTCATCACCGTCGAGCAGAGCCACCCACTCACCCTGCGCCATCTCGATGGCTCGATTGCGGGCTGCACTGACTCCAGCATTGGCCTGGCGCACCAACCTCGCGTGGGGCTCATTGGCAATCATTCGCTCGACAATCTCGGCACTCCCATCCGTAGAACCGTCATCAACAACTATGACTTCGCGCGGGCGGAGGGTTTGCCCCAATACAGAGGTGAGCGTCAGATAGATATCCGAAGCCTTATTATAAAGAGGTATCACTACCGATATGTCGCACGTCTGCTGCGTATTTTGCATAGTATTGCAAATGTAACGTTTTTTTATTAGTTTTGCAATAGTATAAAATTGAGTCACGATGCGTCTATCGGAAAAAATCATATCAGCCCTGCGCAACTCATTTGAGACTGCATTATTCTTTGCGACAATGGCCGCGAAGGAGGACTTCCGTAACCACGTTGCCAACGCCGGCGCAAATGCTATGAATCCGTCACGACGCTTGGCCATCTTGGGTAACGGCCCTGCGCTCGCTACCGAACTGCCGCAACTCATAGCATCACGACATTGGGAGCAGGCAGATATGATGGCGGTAAATTTCTTTGCCCTGAGCGAGGAGTTTGCGACTATCAAGCCGAAATATTATGTCATCTCGGACCCAATGTTCTTCCGCAAAGCGGGCTACTCGGAGCGTATTGAGGCATTCTATGAGGCACTGCGAGACAAGGTCGATTGGCCGATGACTCTCTACGTGCAGTATTACAATCCCGAGAAGTTTGACTATGCCGAGGCTATAGGTCACAACCCCAACATACGCATCGTAAAGTTCCACACCACGCTCTACCGAGGTTTTCGCAACGTAGAGTTTTGGTGCTATCGCCGAGGTTTAGGCTCTGGAAATTTTGGCACGGTAATCCAAAACGGAGAGTTTATAGGCATATTGCTCGGCTACAAGAGTATAGAGTTGTATGGTGTTGACCACACTCTGTTAGATGGTTTGATGGTAGATGACGAGAATCGCCTATGTCGTCGCCAAAGTCACTACTACGACAAGGAGCCAGCCGCCCCTAAACCCATCTACTACAACGCCACAACACCGCCACGTCCTTACACTATGGCATCATATCTGGCCGAGACGGCTGAACTGTTCCGAGGACACGAAGTCCTGCGCGACTTTGCCGCCGAGCAGGGTGTAAGGATAATCAACCGCACGCACGGCTCGATGATTGATGCCTATGAGCGAGAGCCAATGTTATAACAGACAAAAAAAGAATTATCCCATAGATTGAGATAATTCTTTTTCTTTATATCCTATACCAAACGATTACTCTGCGGCTGCACCATCGCCCGACGCCTGAATAATCTGCACAAGATACTGCTCGATGTTGTCGGCTTTGGTATTCTTCAGCAAGACGGTCTTCTGCTCATCCAAGAGATACAAGCGAGGCAGAGTGCGCAAATCATAAAGATTCTCCGACTTAATCTTACCCTCTGCATCGAATACGTGTACCCACTCAGCAGGCGCATCAGCACGGAACTTCTCCCAAGCAGCCTTATCGCCCTCAACACATACGGCCACGACTTTGATACCGCCTGCACGTTGCAGGTAATTAATCAAACGAGCCTGAGTCAAACGGAAACGCTGCAACTTGCTATCGAGATTATTGGCTCCATACAAGAAGAGTATCGTAACGGGCGACTCCACATCGGCCAAAGTAGCCTTGCTGCCATCTACCAACTGCATCTCGAAATCTACAGCGGGAGTACCCTCATTGTTCATCTCCAACATAATAAGTTGCTTCTGATAAGGCTCTTTCTCTGCCTTGCTCAAAGCCTTTGACACCAATGCCACCTGCAACAGATTGCGATATGCCGACTCATTATACAACGGAGAATCTGTACCATAGAGATACTTATCGGCCATCGACAATACTCGCTGCAAAGCACCCCTCGATGCCTCGGCACGCTTTGACAAGGCTGTCATAGATGCCGTCAACGCCTCACCATCGAGCAACGGGAATATCGACGCCATATCTATCAAACCCTGCTCAATAAGGACCTCCGATGCGGTACCAAAATCCACCTTATCCCAAAAATGCTCACCAAGATATCTGGCACGTGCCTGCGGCTCGGTAATATCATCAGGTACGGCAACCATCGGAAATGTCACCTTCTCGGCTGCGGGTGCAGTCTGCTCCTGAGCAAAAACACTGCTTGAGAACACAACAAGCATCGACATCAATAAAAATAATCTCTTCATATAATCTAAATCGTTTAAATCCACCGAACAAATGTAACCATTTATTCGGAATCTACAAAAAAGCGAGGAGGACACCTTTATTTATTGTCCTCCCCGCTTACTGCAAAAGATATACTAATTGGTAAATTTCAACTCCTCGCCTTCGGCATCGATGGTGATGGGGCGTTCACGATTCACCTCTCCAGCCAAAATCCTCTTCGAGAGGTCGTTCACCACCTCACGCTGAATAACTCGCTTGACGGGACGTGCGCCATACAGCGGGTCGTAACCCAACTTTGCAATCAACGCCTTTGCTGCCGAGGTATAATGCAACTCGATGCCGTTCTGCTTCAACATACGGGTAATTATACCCATCTGAATATCCACAATCTGCTCAATATCGCCACGAGTCAGCGGCTCGAACATCACAATCTCGTCGATACGATTCAAAAATTCGGGTTTCAGTTGAGTCTTAAGTAACTCTATAACCTCTTCGCGTGTGCGCTCAACCACATCCTGGGGCACTACCCCTCCGTCAAACGCCTGCGAGAAATGCTCCTGAATCAGATGCGAGCCCATATTCGAGGTCATAATGATTATCGTATTGCGGAAATCCACCGTGCGGCCCTTATTGTCGGTCAAGCGACCATCATCCAACACCTGCAACAAGATATTGAAGACATCGGGGTGAGCCTTCTCAATCTCATCCAACAGCACCACCGAATAGGGCTTGCGGCGTACCGCCTCGGTGAGTTGGCCACCCTCATCGTAGCCCACATATCCCGGAGGCGCACCAACAAGACGTGACACACTGTGACGCTCCTGATACTCGCTCATATCGATTCGTGTCAGCATCGAATCATCGTTAAACAAGAACTCCGCCAAAGCCTTTGCCAACTCGGTCTTACCCACGCCCGTCGTACCCAAGAAGATAAACGAGCCTATCGGCTTGCGTGCATCACTCAAACCTGCACGCGAACGTCGCACAGCATCCGATATAGCCTCAATAGCCGTCTGCTGGCCTACCACACGTTTGTGGAGTTCAGCCTCCATCTTGAGCAACTTCTCACGCTCCGACGAGAGCATACGTTGTACGGGGATACCTGTCCAGCGCGATACCACCTCGGCAATATCCTGCGAATCGACCTCCTCTTTAATCATTGCATCGCCACCCGTCGTGGTCAGATGCAACTGCTCCTGCAGAGCCGAAATCTGCTTCTCGGCCTCGACAATCTTGCCATAGCGAATCTCGGCCACACGACCGTAATCGCCCGCACGCTCGGCCTGCTGAGCCTCGACCTTCAAATGCTCGATGGCATCCTTATTCTGCTGAATCTTCTGCAACAAATCGCGCTCACCCTGCCACTTTGCTCGCAAGGCGGCCTCCGACGACTTCAACTCCTCGATATCGCGTGTCAAAGCCTCAACTCGTTGCTTATCGTTCTCGCGACGGATAGCCTCTCGCTCGATTTCGAGTTGTCGGATACGACGGTCGAGATTATCAATCTCTTCAGGCACAGAGTTCATCTCCAAACGGAGGTGCGCAGCCGCCTCATCAACCAAGTCAATAGCCTTATCGGGCAAGAAACGAGAGGTGATATAACGGTGCGAGAGTTCTACGGCAGCGACAATCGCCTCATCCTTGATGCGCACCTTATGGTGATTCTCATAGCGCTCCTTCAAGCCACGAAGAATCGATATGGCATCCTCCGTAGTGGGCTCATCGACCATAACCTTCTGGAAACGACGCTCCAAAGCCTTATCCTGCTCGAAATATTTTTGGAACTCGTCGAGCGTCGTAGCACCTATCGTGCGTAACTCGCCACGCGCCAAAGCGGGCTTTAAGATATTGGCGGCATCCATAGCGCCACTCGACTTACCAGCACCCACCAACGTATGAATCTCGTCGATAAAGAGCAGTATCTCGCCATCGCTCGCTATAACCTCCTGCACAACACCCTTCAAACGCTCCTCAAACTCACCCTGATACTTTGCACCAGCAACCAGCGCACCCATATCGAGAGAGAAAATAGACTTAGACTTCAAGTTTTCGGGCACGTCGCCATCGACAATACGGTGGGCAATACCCTCGGCAATAGCTGTCTTACCAACACCTGCCTCGCCGACAAGTATAGGATTGTTCTTCGTACGGCGTGAAAGGATTTGCAGCACACGACGAATCTCGTCATCACGACCAATCACGGGGTCCAACTTGCCGCTGCGGGCCATCTCGTTAAGATTAATCGCGTACTTACCCAGAGCATTAAACTCTTGCGACGAGGTCTGCGAATCAACGGTCGCACCTTTGCGGAACTCACGAACAGCCGCTACCAACTCCTTCTCGCCCGCGCCATTGCGCTTTAGCATATCGGATGCGGCACCTCGCTCGGCCACAAGGCCCAGCAACAGATGCTCCGTAGAGGCATACTTATCGTTAAAGGTGCGGGTAAAATCGACACCTCGCTGAATCACCTTCGACGTATCGCCCGAGAAAAACTGTTCGCCATTACCACCCGATACACGGGGAATAGAGTCCAAGGCCTTCGCAACTTCATCGCGCAATGTGCGAACATTTACGCCAACCTTACCCAACAAGAACACTCCCAACGAGTCATCATCCTTAATCAACACACTCAACAGGTGCATAGGCTCTACGGCCTGCTGTCCTCTTTCGCGCGCAAGCGACACCGCCCCTTGCAGAGCCTCCTGCGCCTTAATGGTCAAAGAATTAATATTCATAATATATCGTTTTTTGATTTTGCGTTTTCATCAATTAAACGCAAATCCTTTGCCACAACCCCAAATCGGACATTATTAGCATCAAATGGCAGACTATGGCAGACTCATAGTGCCACTTTCCGACATTTTGACACATTATGCGCAATTAATCGCACAAAAAAAAATCCCTCCGCCCGTAAAGGCGAAGGGAACCACAAAAAAACCGAACAACAATATCAGTCAAGCGCCTTCCTCGCGGGAAAATCACAACCCTTAGGAAGACTTCCGACACTGTTTAATGTTGCGCTGAGCGTTGCTGCATCAGCACATACTCTTTCTTCCACGTCACAGCGCAAATCAGCGTTGCCACGACACATCCTGCAATAAACAACCAGAATGTAACGCCCCAACCCAAAGCCGAGTGACCTGCTATCTGACCTACAACAATCTTCGACAACACTGCATCACCGAGCAGATAGCCAAACAAGCCCACAAAACCTGCAGCCGTACCTGCAGCATTCTTCGGAACGAAACTCAAAGCCTGGATACCTATAAGTGCGATAGGACCATATACGGCAAAACCTGTCAGAGCAAGCGAGCAATAGACAATCATTGCAAGTACACCCTCGCCACCGCCAAGCACTGTAGCGATAGCCTCAGCCTGCCAATAACCCAAGATGCCGACCAATACCATAATCATATATATGACATTGACGGGAGCACAACGGCCACCAAAGAACTTCGACGAAAGCCAGCCACAGATAATTGTGCCAGGGATACCTGCATACTCAAACAACGAGAAGGCGAAACGACTCTCGTCGGGTGACATAATCTGCATCTCCTGCAGATAGGTGGGCGACCAGTCGCTAACTCCGTAACGGATGAAATATACAAATACGTTGGCTATGGCAATCATCCACAGCAAACCATTCTTGAATACATAGTCAACAAACAGACGACGGAAGGGAATCTTCGACTCCTCTCCTGCTGCAGCCTTACGGCTTGTATAGTCGTTACGATACTCCTCGATAGGGGGCAAACCACACGACTCGGGGGTATCACGCAAAGTCCACCAACAGAAAGCAGCAAAGCAGATAGCCACAGCCGACGGGAAGAAGAAGGCTGCACGCCAACTCTCCGCAATGCCCATCGTTGCAAATATCGCGATACCAGCCGATACCAACAAACCGAGAGTTCCACCACCTACATTATGCGAGCAATTCCAAACCGACATCTTGAAACTACGTTCATTCTGCGAGAACCAATGGGCCATAATACGGCCACACGGAGGCCATCCCATACCTGAGAGCCAACCTACGACCAGCATAAAGGCGAAGAGTATGACTCCATTGACGGCTATCGACGCTGAGTAAGGCACCAAACCCACACTCATCATCACCAGCGACGCAATAATCAATCCCACAACCAAGAACTTACGGGCATCGGAGTGGTCCGACAAACTACCCATAATAAACTTACTGAAGGCGTAAGCGATAGGGATACCCGCCATAGCGAAACCTGCCGTCTCCTTATCGAGCAATCCCTCGGCAATCATTCCAGGGGCTGCAAGCGAAAGATTCTTACGCACCAGATAATAGGCTGCATAGCCAAAGAATGCACCCAAGAAGACCTTGAGTCGCATACTGCGATATTCTGCATCTATCTTATCGGCTGCCAGACGCTCACGCGGTGCAGGAGGATTAAAAAATTCGAGCATAGACATCTTTTTTATAAGTTTACGAAGGCGAATTTAATAAAAATTCGGCAAATCGGCCTTAACAAACAATATAATTGTTCGAAACCTTTACGAAAGCCTCAACCTGTTGCTCAATCCAAGAGGCATCCTTGCCCATCTCCTCGGCCATAACCTCGGCCACTCGACGAGCCGCCTTTTGAGCCTCACGGGCATCGACAAAGAGCAGACGCACACGACGAGCCAACACATCCTCAACGGTCAAAGCCATCTCCTCGCGTACGGCCCACAATACCTCGGCTACGGTGTAACCATACTTCTCGCTCAAACGCTCGCCCAACGCAGGATTCTCCTTAATCATCTGCAAGATAGCAGGCTCATCGCTACCATATACATACATATGATCAGCCAAATTGGGATTAGGACGCCAACCGTGTACTTTCAACTTACGTGTTGCGCACTTGCGCTTGGCAATCTTACCCAACTCTATAGCCTTATCAACAGTATCCTCGGCCATACGACGGTATGATGTCCACTTACCGCCCGTAATGGTAATAAGGTCGTGGTCCGAAACGATAACCTTGTGGCTACGCGATACCTCCTTCGAACTCTTACCCTCCTTCTTGGGTGCAGCCAAAGGACGCTGACCAGCAAATACCGATACTATATCTTTACGCGTGGGCGCAGGGTTCATATAGAGACCCGCTGTCGAGAGGATGAAATCAATCTCCTCATTCAACGGCTTAGGTTCGCTCTCGGCTACGGGACGCTGAATATCTGTCGTACCAACTACAACCTTATCGTGCCAGGGCACAGCAAACAGCACTCGGCCGTCCGATGTCTTGGGTACCATAATAGCATAGTCGCTCTGCAGGAACTTCATATCGAGAACGAGGTGAACACCCTGACTCGGCACCACCATCTTGGGCATATCGGGCTTATCCATCTGCATAACCTCATCGACAAAAATACCCGCAGCATTGATTACCGCCTTAGCCTTAACGGTGTACTCCTTGCCGCTTACCAAATCACGAGCCACAACGCCGCACACCTTACCCTGCTCATCGTGCAACACCTTTTCAACGGCTGTATAGTTGGCAACAACAGCACCCTGCTCAACGGCAGTCTGGGCCAGATTGACAGCCATACGCGAATCATCGAACTGACCATCGTGATAGACTACACCACCCCTCAGGCCCTTGACCTCCGACGTAGGCAGATACTCCAACACCTTCTTGGCTGAAATAAAGCGTGAACGACCATAGCCGAAGCCAAACGACAACACATCGTAAAACAACAGACCGCAGAAGTACAAGAAATTGTCCCAGTGGCTATAATTCGAAATTACAAAGGCCTGGTCCTTGACTAGGTGAGGAGCATTCTGCTTCATCAAGCCTCGCTCGTGCAGTGCCTCACGCACCAAATCGACCTCCATCTTCTGCAAATAACGCACACCTCCGTGAACGAGTTTTGTCGAGCGGCTCGATGTACACTTTGCAAAGTCCTCTCGCTCGAACAATGCCACTTCATAACCGCGTGCTGCGGCATCGACGGCACAACCCAAACCTGTAGCACCGCCACCAATAACTACCACATCCCATACCTTCTCCTGGTCATCGAGACGTGACAAAAGTAGACTTCTATCCATTTATTTATGCTATGTATTTATTATATTTCGAGTCAAAAGGGCAATTCGGCAAGCGATAAACATCGCTCCGAAGGTCGTCTTTGCTTGATTTTGGAGACATTTCACAGATAATCTTCCCCTCACAAAATCACAAAAACAATGCAAAGTGTTTCATTTCGAAACAAAAGTAGTATTATTTTGAAACATACACAAATTTTAGTCTAAAAAACTGAAATATTGGCTCTTTTTTCGAATAGTTCAGCCTTTTTTAGGCCATTTATCCGATTTTTACTACCTTTACGAATCGAAATCGACATTAATTAACCTCGTATGACAATTAACGAACGACATAGTTTCATAATCAAAGAGTTGGATTCAAAAGGCTCGGTGAGCGTAACAGAGTTATCTACTCTGCTCAATGTTTCGGAAGTGACCATCCGCAAAGACCTCACTCTGCTCGAAGAGAACAAACTCCTCTATCGCGCTCACGGCAAGGCTATCAAAATCAGCCCCTACATCAACGACCGCGACGTAAACGAGAAGGAGCGTCACAACCCCGCCGAGAAGAGCGCCATTGGACGTGCTGCGGCACGCCTGATAGAGCCCAACGACTCTATTATCATCGCTTCGGGTACGACTGTTCAGTTTTTTGCACGCGAAATTTTGCCCGACCAGGTACAAGGCCGACTGACCGTCATAACACCCGCGCTGAATGTAGCCTCGGTATTGGCAAAGAATCAAAACATAGAAGTGATTTTGCTGGGCGGCATCGTACGAGGTAGCGCATTATCGGCCGTAGGCTGCGATGCTGAGCGTATGATGGAGAACTTCACGAGCAGTAAACTCTTCCTCGGAGTGGATGGTCTTGACCTTGAATACGGACTATCGACAACCAATCTTTTGGAGGCAAACCTCAACCGTCAGATGATACGTTCGACACAAAAGACCATCGTTCTGTGCGACTCATCAAAGTTCGGCAGACGTGGTTTCAGCCGTATATGTGGCATCGACGACATCGACCAGATAATTACCGATAATAACATCCCGCCACACACTCTTGCGGCACTGCAACAACGTGGCATCGAGGTTACCGTCATCGAGCCATAACAACCAAACTATAAAAACCCTAGCGAAAACAGATACGCATATCAGAAAATTTACTATCTTTGCGCTGTTATGAGTGAATTTATCGTTTCGGCACGAAAATATCGTCCCTCGACATTCGCGTCGGTAGTAGGACAGCAGAGCATCACCTCGACATTGAAGAATGCCATCGAGCGTGGTCAGTTAGCGCACGCATACCTCTTCTGCGGCCCTCGCGGAGTAGGTAAGACAACGTGTGCCCGCATCTTTGCCAAAGCGATAAACTGTCTCAACCCCAACGGAGCAGAGGCGTGCAACGAGTGCGAATCGTGCCGTGCATTCAACGAAGGACGCTCGCTGAACATCCACGAGTTGGATGCCGCATCTAACAACTCGGTGGACGATATCCGTTCGCTGATTGAGCAGGTACGCATTATGCCACAGATTGGCAAGTATTCGCTCTTTATCATCGACGAGGTCCATATGCTTTCGCAGCAGGCCTTCAACGCCTTCCTGAAGACTTTGGAGGAGCCGCCCAAGCACGCTGTTTTCATCTTGGCGACAACCGAGAAACATAAAATCATCCCGACGATTCTTTCACGTTGTCAGGTTTACGATTTTAACCGTATCCGAGTGGAAGATTCGGTACACTACCTCAAGCATATTGCCGACAACGAGGGCGTGACGTACGACGAGGAATCACTCAACTTGATTGCCCAAAAGGCCGATGGTGGTATGCGAGATGCGTTGTCGATGTTCGACAAAGCTGTATCGTTCTGCAACGCCAACCTGCAATATCGTGCCGTAGCCGACACGCTAAATGTATTGGACTACGACACCTACTTCTCGATGACAGAGTTGTTGCTCGCAGGTGATTATGTTTCGGCTCTGTTGCGCTTTGACGAGGTATTGTCGAAAGGTTTTTCGGGACAGACATTTATGGCTGGCCTAAATCAACATATGCGTGATTTATTATTGGCCAAAGGCCCCGCCATATCACTCATTGAACTTACAGGCACATTGCTTGAGCGTTACCGTAATCAAGCAGCACAATGTCCCGAAGAGTTTCTATTCGGAGCCATAGCACTTCTCACCGAAGCCGACGGCAAGATAAAGCAATCGTCAAATCAGAGATTGTTGGTTGAACTGGGACTTATGAAAATTGCAGGTCTCGGCAAAAAAAAAAATGATGGGAGCCCAATAGACTTCACAATGGAGGAGTTCTCACTCCCCGACCTGCCCGACAAGATTACGCCCGTAGCAACTGCAGCAACAATATCGGTTACACAGGCTCAGCCAAAGCAGCCTTCGCAACCTTCAGCATCGGCATCGGCGAACGAGTCACACAATCAGCCACAGAGTATTCCGCAACCGACACAATCTCAACCAAAGATTGAGCCTACTCCCAATCGAGAGCCAAGCAGCAATCGACCACAATCGGCATCACCCACACGCAGTGGTGTTTCGGGCTTATCGATAGCAGACCTTATGCGAGGTGCAGCCAATATACCCAAAGACGATGACGAGACCTCGACTGAGAGCAGCGAGGTAACAATAGATGCCCGCAGCGAAGAGAAGATTAACGCTGTAAAGGATAGAGTCATAAAGGATATACTTGAGGAGCGTCCTCGTTTTGTAGTGGCATTCGAGTCTATGCAGGTTGAGGGGCATCGCATAAAGGTGGAGGTACCCACCTCGCAACTCTACGAGGAGATTATGCGTTCAAAGACCGAGATTCTGATGCAGATTGCCCAGACGGCAGGTGTAACGGGAATGTTGGTCTTGGATATCAAAATCAACGAACAGATAAAGGCCTCACGCCCTATAAAGTTGGAGGACCGTATAAAGTATATGACCGAGCGCAACGAGAATATCCTCGAACTGAAGCGACTGCTCGATATGGACTACGAATAAGTCCTCAAATGAATAGAATTAATAAGAACAATAAATAAAACAATTAGAAAAAATGGCAAAGAAGAACTTTGTAGAGGAGTTGGAATGGCGTGGTATGATTCACACGATGATGCCAGGCGTTAAGGAGCAACTCGAGAAGGAGATGACTACGGCATACTTGGGCATCGACCCCACAGCCGACTCATTGCACATTGGCCACTTGGTGGGCGTTATGATATTGAAGCATTTCCAGATGTGTGGCCACCGCCCCATCGCATTGGTAGGTGGTGCTACGGGTATGATTGGCGACCCCAGCGGTAAGTCACAGGAGCGTAACCTACTCGACGAGCAGACATTGCGCCACAATCAGGAGGCTATTAAGAATCAGTTGGCCAAGTTGTTGGACTTCGAGTCTGATGCCGAGAACAAGGCACTCTTGGTTAACAACTACGACTGGATGAAGGAGTTTTCGTTCCTCGACTTTGCACGCGACATCGGTAAGTGCATCACTGTAAACTATATGATGGCTAAGGACTCTGTAAAGAAGCGCTTCAATGGCGAGGGCGAAGGTATGTCGTTCACCGAGTTTACCTATCAGCTGTTGCAGGGTTACGACTTCTTGCACCTCTACCAGACACTGAACTGCAAGGTGCAGTTGGGTGGTGCCGACCAGTGGGGTAACATCACTACAGGTACCGAACTTATCCGCCGCAAGTTGGGCTCGGAGAATGAGGCGTTTGCCATCACTTGCCCCTTGATTACCAAGGCCGACGGTACAAAGTTCGGTAAGACCGAGAGCGGAAACGTATGGTTGGATGCCCGCTACACATCGCCCTACAAGTTCTATCAGTTCTGGTTGAACGTGAGCGACGAGGATGCAAAGCGCTATATCAAGATTTTCACTCTGCTCGACAAGGAGACTATCGATTCTCTTATCGCTCGTCACGACGAGGCTCCCCACTTGCGTGAGTTGCAGAAGACTTTGGCAAAGGAGATTACAACGATGATTCACTCGGCAGAGGAGTACGAGAAGGCTGTCGAGGCTTCGCAGATTCTCTTCGGTGGTGCTACATCAGAGGCTCTTCACCGCTTGGACGAGCAGACTCTGTTGCAGGTGTTCGAGGGTGTGCCACAGTTTACAATCACCAAAGAGCAGCTGGGTTGCTCATTCGTAGATTTGGCAGCCGACCTTACAAAGGTATTCCCCTCGAAGGGTGAGTGCCGCAAGATGGTACAGGGTGGCGGTGTCGCACTCAACAAGGAGAAGGTTACCGACCCTATGCAGACCGTTACCGAGAGCGACCTTATCGCTGGCAAGTATATGATTGCACAGCGTGGTAAGAAGAACTACTTCTTGATTATTGTAGAGTAACGATAACCGCAGTGAACACTATGCTCTACACCATACATTTGCAGGATATGGAGTTCCGTGCCTACCACGGCTGCTACGATTTGGAGCAGAAGGTGGGCAACCGATTCAATGTCGCACTAAAAATCACCACCGAATTGGGTGTGGTGGCAGACGAGGATGCTGTCGAGAAGGCTGTAAATTACCTTACCGTCTATGAGGTAGTGAGCAAGCAGATGGCCGTCACGCAACGCACCATCGAGCGTGTAGCGCAAAACATCATCGGTGCGGTCAAGGCGCAATTCCCGCAGATTGTAGAGATTGAGTGTACGGTCGCAAAACTTGCTCCGCCACTAGGAGGTAAAATCGGCCGGGTAAGCGTCACACTGAAAGGATAAATGACAAAGGCTGTCCAACATTTAAAGTTGCGACAGCCTTTATTCTATTTTGCATCATTACATTTGATTGGAGTTGTATAACAAGAGTTTTTTAGGCCTGAAGTGCTCGAAAAAGCGCAGTTTACTTGGCGTAAATGAGCATTTTTAGAGCGAGCGTAACGCAGAAAGCACCTTGTTAGACAACTTTATCGTACCGACTGCGGAATCTTTTCGATAGGATAATATGCAGGCAAGACCTTGCCGCCATCAATCTTCACAATCTCCACGCCCGAGGCATCACTACCCAACGTCTTACCCGCAGGGCCTGCCGTAACGAAATCCATATCGCCATATCGGCCCGAAGCACATCTGTGCAGATGCCCTGTAAGCACCAAATCCACACCATAACGCTCGAAAAGTTTGATATAACGCTTACGAGTATCGATGTCGATATTGAAATACTCCTCTGCCTCATCGGCATTTTTGAGGAAATATGGATGATGCGACACTACAATAATAGGTCTATTCTTGCGAGCACGACGCAACTGCTGCTCAATCCACTCATATTCGGCCTCGGAGGCTGCAGTACGATTTTTTATATTGTTTGAGTTGTATCCAATAACCGTATATGAACGACCACGATGCACAAAGCGGTCACCCCCAAAACGCTCAACAAACTTCTCAACACTCTCTGGCGAAGCATCCCCACTCACATCGTGGTTACCAGGCAGATAATAGACAGGTATCTTCTTATCGATTTTGGCGCACATCCGCTTGAATCCGTCCCACAACTGCTCCTTATCGAACCAATGCACCAAGTCACCCGAGAAGACTACAAAGTCGGGCTGCAGACGGTTGATTTCAGCCGTTATCTGCCCCATAAGTTGCTCTTCGGGGGCAAAATCATCTGTAAGACTTATGAATCCCAACTGCGGGTCAGATACTTGAATAAAGAAATCCGACCTCTTCTGCGCCGAGGCGACAACCGTAACCGCAGAGGCCACCAATACCAACATAATACGAATAAAAATACGTTGCATAGTTTGAGCAATAATTAATTTATAGAAACAAATATAGCAATTTTTGCCTATATTTGCACGTTAGTTAGGCTAAAAAAGGTTATGAGTGAACAAACAAGAGCCTCGTTTGGAGGCAAGTTAAGCGCCATATTGGTGGCCGCAGGCTCGGCCATCGGATTGGGAAGCATCTGGCGTTTCCCCTATATGGCTGGCGAGCACGGAGGTGCCGCATTTTTGTTGGTCTATCTGCTCTGCGTATTCGTAGTAGGCATACCCGTTATGTTGGCAGAGTTCTCGGTAGGCCGTCACACCAAGCAGAATGCCGTCGGAGCATACCGCGCACTGTCGCGCCCGTGGCGATGGCTGGGTTACAACGGAGTCTTCTGCGCATTGCTCATTTCGGGCTACTACTATATCGTGGCAGGATGGTCGCTGGAGTATCTGGTAACATCTGCCACCAACTATCTCTACGCTTCATCGGAGAGTTTTTCGGAGCAATTCACAGCATTCCAGGCCTCGCCCCGACAAGCCATTTATACCATAATATTCATCCTGCTGACGCACCTGATTATCATTCGTGGCGTGGTGAAGGGTATCGAGAAGGCATCGAAGGTGATGATGCCCGCACTCTTTATCATCCTGATTATTATGGCCGTGCGTGTAGCCTTTATGCCCAACGCAGCCGAGGGTTACCGCTTCCTGCTCTCACCCGATTTCAAGGCTGCATTCTCGGCTGATACTATCTTTACGGCCGTAGGTCAAGCGTTCTTCTCGCTCTCGGTGGGAATGGGTTGTATGGTGACATATGCTTCATATTTCAAATCGGACAACAACCTTACGGGTACATCTATGAGTGTGGCGCTATTGACTCTGCTTGTGGCCGTTTTAGCAGGTTTGGTGATATTCCCCGCAGTATTCAGCGCTGGTCTGGAGCCTGCAGAAGGAGCATCGCTCATATTCATCACTCTGCCCGAGATTTTCAAGGATATGCCCTTTGCGGCTCTATGGTCGCTGATATTCTTCATCCTGCTGACATTGGCATCGCTCACATCTACCATTTCGTTCCACGAAGTCATCACAGCCTACTTTGCCGAGGAGCACAACCTCTCACGCAAGAACGCTACACGCCTCACATCGGCTATCTCGATAGGCTTGTGTATGCTGACGTTGTTGTGGCACTTCGACATAGATTTTGCAGGGCTCAAGTTGCAGAACATATCATTCTTCGATATTTTTGACTATGTGTCGGCCAACATCATTATGCCACTCGGCGGATTGCTCACCTGCATATTCGTGGCGTGGTGGATGAAACCCACTCTGTTGCGTGATGAGATTACCAACTACGGAGCGCTGAAAGGTCGCTTCTTCAAGTTGCTATATTTCACGCTGCGCTACATCACACCGCTGCTGATTATCTATATTTTCGTCAGAAATTTAGGAATTTTGTAAGCAACATTTTTTAGTAAACATAGGAAGAGGTTGTCCAACAAGTCAAGTTGAGACAACCTCTTTTGCTTTAAGTTGTATTTACTTACTCTGCCGTTGCAAGGGGAGAAGGTGTGGTATAAACTCGCGCAGCCAACTCCTTGTCAATCATATAAAGGCCCAATCTATCGTCGCCAATCATACGCAACTGGTCGATGATATCGCGCGCATTCTCCTCTTCCTCAACCTGCTCATCAACAAACCAATTGAGACGATTGGCCGTTGCTACATCACGCTCCTCGGCGGCGATAGCGCAAAGATTATGGATGAGCGAAGTCACCTTCTTCTCGTGCTCCAAAGTCTGTTCGAACATAGCCAATGCATTATCCCACTCGGTCTCCACATCGGCTATTGAAGCCAACTTCACACGGCCACCACGCGAGAGTAGATAATTAATGAAAATCTGTGCGTGGTCCTGCTCCTCCTTGAACTGGATAGCAAACCAATTCGCTACACCTTTCAAACCCTTGTCGGCAGCAGCCATCGACATCGAAAGATATAAATAAGCCGACCACATCTCGGCATTAATCTGCGCATTCAGCGCATCCTGCATTTTCTCGCTCAACATAGTTAGTCTGTTTTATTGGTTTTTACTGTTTGCTTTTCACAAATATAACACCTAAAATCTTAAAATCGGCACTATTCGTCGATTTTTATTTCTTATAGCACGATAAAATATACTTATAGCATAGCCTTCAGACTGCAATTTCGCCCTCATCGCAGGATAAGATTCTATTTTTCAAATGATTTTTCTTTTCACGACAATTTATTGCGCATTTTTTTATAAATTTGCAAAGATTTTGAGTGTCACAGACCTTTGTGGCATAGCATAACAGAAATACAAGCAGGACAACATATTAGAAACACAGATAAAACAAAGAGACTATTATGGCTGATTTCATCTACCAAGAGCCCTATCCTATCGAGCGCGATACTACAGAGTACGAACTCGTAACGAAGGATTATGTTAAGGTTGTCGAGTGCGACGGCCGCAAGATTTTGAAGATTGACCCCAAGGGTCTTGAGTTGCTCTCAAAGCGTGCTTACAGCGACGTATCGTTCTACCTTCGCCCTGCACACTTGCAGAAGTTGGCTAACATTCTGGAGGATAGCGAGGCATCGGACAACGATAAGTTTGTTGCTTACACTATGCTTATGAATCAGGCCGTAGCCGCCGAGGGTGAATTGCCCACTTGCCAGGATACAGGTACAGCAATCTGCATCGGCCACAAGGGCGAGGATGTATACACAGGTGCTGACGATGCCGAGTGCATCGCAAAGGGCGTTTACGAGACTTACAAGGAGCGTAACTTGCGCTACTCACAGGTTGTTCCCTTCTCTATGACCGAGGAGAAGAACTCTGGCACAAACCTCCCCGCACAGATTGACATCTACGCTGGTCACCCCGGCTCTATGGAGTATGAGTTCTTGTTCATCACTAAGGGTGGTGGCTCTGCCAACAAAACATTCCTCTACCAGCAGACCAAGGCACTCTTGAACGAGAAGTCATTGGTTGCCTTCTTCAAGGAGCACTTGAAGGATTTGGGGACATCGGCTTGTCCTCCCTACCACTTGGCAGTCTGCATCGGTGGTACATCGGCAGAGATGTGTCTCTCTACAGTTAAGAAAGCTTCGGCTGGTTATCTCGACCACCTGCCCACATCGGGTAACGAGGGTGGCCGCTGCTTCCGCGATTTGGAGTGGGAGGAGCGTATCACCAAGATGTGCCAGGAGATGGGTATGGGCGCACAGTTCGGTGGTAAATACTACGTTCACGACGTTCGCGTAATCCGCGCTCCTCGTCACGCTGCAAGTTGCCCCGTGGCTATCGGCGTAAGTTGCTCGGCTGACCGTAACATCAAGGCAAAGATTACTCCCGAGGGTATCTTCGTTGAGAAGTTGGAGAAGAACCCCGCACGTTTCCTCCCCGCACAGTCACCTTCGATGACTCCCGCCGTAGATATCGATTTGGACGAGGGTATGGACAAGGTACGCGAGATTCTTACAAAATATCCCATTAAGACTCGCCTCAACCTCAAGGGTACACTCATCGTGGCACGCGACATCGCTCACGCTCGCATCAAGCAGATGTTGGACGAGGGACAGCCTATGCCTGAGTACTTCAAGAAGCACCCCGTATATTATGCAGGTCCTGCCAAGACTCCCGAGGGTATGGCATCTGGCTCATTCGGCCCCACAACAGCAGGTCGTATGGACCCCTACGTTGACCTCTTCCAGAAGGCTGGCGGCTCAATGGTGATGGTTGCAAAGGGTAACCGTTCGAAGGCCGTTACCGACGCTTGTCAGGCTAACGGAGGTTTCTACCTCGGCTCTATCGGTGGTCCTGCCGCTATCTTGGCAAAGAACTCTATCAAGAGTGTAGAGGTTGTGGACTTCCCCGAACTCGGTATGGAGGCTGTGCGTAAGATTTATGTCGAGAACTTCCCCGCCTTTATCATCGTTGATGACAAGGGCAACGATTTCTTCGCAGATTTCGCACATTAAAATAATTGAGATAGTAAGTTTTGCACCTCTTGCGGGGTGCAAAACTTCATTTTTTGCTCGGCAAAGAAAATAAAACACCGAAAAAATCCGTTAAAAAAAGGATTTAACCACCGAAACAGATGAATTCATTTTTTAGACACATTCTACTCACTTTTTGCGCTATTGTATGTTTCCTGTCGGCACGCGCTGACGGCAACATAACGTTTGAAATAAACACTCCGCTGATTGTCACTGCGGGTGAGATGTTCCGCGTCGAGTTTGTATTGGAGAACGGCAAACCCGATGATGGTAAAGTTTCAGCCCCCGACTTTGCGGGATTGGATGTTTTGGCAGGCCCTACGGTCTCTACAGGACATTCGTTCAGCAGTATCAATGGTGTTAGCAGCAGTAAGAGCACCTACACGATAACCTATGTGGTTACGGCTCAGACGGCTGGTAACATCACTATCGGAGCAGCCAAAGTCGAGGTAGATGGCAAGGCATACTCGACAAAGCCTACACCCATTGAGGTCGTAGCACAAAGCGAGCAGAAGCAACAGGCCGAAGCCGTAGAGCACGGAGCCTCGTTGCAGAGCCAGGTGGCCGAGGATGATATTCTTCTACGATTAAATCTTTCACGCTCTACGGTATATCAGGGCGAGCCTATCCGCGCATCGCTTACACTATACACACGCGCCAGCATTGCAGGTTTGGAGGATGTAAAGTTGCCCTCATTCAATGGCTTCTGGTCACAGGAGTTGCCTACGGATAACTATCAGGCAAAGCGCGAAACAGTAGATGGCAAGGTCTATAACTCGCAAATAATCAAGGAGTATCTGCTCTACCCTCAACAAGCGGGAACGCTTACGATAGAGCCATCGGATATTACAGCCGTAGCACAAGTCATAATGCGTAATAACCGTACGTTTGACCCATTCTTTGGAGGAGGTGCAGAGGTCTATAACGTACGTCGCAAACTCACTACGGGCAAAGTAAACGTTACGGTGAAGGGACTTCCTGCGGGCGCACCCGCATCGTTCAGCGGTGCTGTCGGCCAATTCACTATGGCAAGCGAGAAACCCGCTACGGAACTTAAAGCCAACTCGGCAGCAACATACACCGTACGCATATCGGGCACAGGTAATCTGACCTTCATCGAGGCCCCGAAATTGACTCTCCCATCATCGTTTGAGTTATATGACATCCGTTCTACGGAATCGATACACTCATCAGCGGCTGGCACCAACGGCTACCGTCAATTCGAGTATCCTTTCATTGCTCGTGCCGAGGGTGAATATAACATCCCCGCCATCGAGTTTTCATTCTTCAGCCCCGAGAAGGAGGCATACGTTACACTCTCGACAGAGGCTTTGATGCTGAACGTATCGCCCGATTCATCAATCGGTGCACAACAACCCACACAACTCATCACAGGCCCATCTAAGGAGGGTGTGCGTCAGTTGGGTAGCGACATCCGTTTCATCAAGGTCGGTGCACCTGCCCTGCGTTCATCTGCAACACCGCTGATGTTCAGCACGACATATTTCGTTATGCTGGTGTTAATCATTGCGGCATTTATCGCTGCATACTATCTGCTACGCCGCAGAATCCGCAATAACAAAAATACCGTTTTGGTACGTAACCGCCGTGCCAACAAGGTGGCCGTGCAGCGTTTCCGCGCAGCCGAGAAGTTTATGCGCGAGGGCAACCGTCACGCCTTCTTTGAAGAGGTTTTGCGAGCATTGTGGGGCTATATGAGCGACAAACTCAACATTCCAGTAGCCGACCTATCGAAGGAGAATATCCGCGAGGAGTTGCAACGCCGAGGTGTAAGTGCCGAAGATGCCCGACACTTTACCGACATCATTTCGCGTTGTGACGAGGCACAATACTCGCCCGCCGAATCGGTGGCTATGAACGAGGTCTATGCCGACGGCATCAGCATCATTTCACACATTGAATCGATTATAAAGAGATAACGTCTATATCTATGAAGCGTATTTTCATCATACTTTCTTTAACTATACTCTCTACTGTGGTATGCTTCGCACAAGCCGAGTCACCTGCCGAGCAGAGCGCAGCACAGAATACTGAGCAGACTTCGACCGAGACTCTCCCCTCATCGAACAACCCCGACGAATTGTGGCAGATTGCCAATACGGCATACAACGCTGGCAACTACGCCCAGGCCGAAGAGTGCTACACTCGCATAGTGGAGCAGGGATTACACTCTGCCGCATTATATTACAACTTGGCAAATGCACATTTCAAGCAGGATGAGTTGGGCAAGGCTATGCTTTACTACAATCGTGCCCTGCGCCTGCGTCCCAACGATGAGGATATTCGTCACAATCTGGAATATGCCGAGCAATCTACCAAGGACAGCATCGAGGAGATACCCGAGTTCTTCCTCAAGACGTGGATTAAATCTCTGCGCGGAGCATTGAGTTGCACGGCGTGGAGCATCCTTTCGCTCTTGATGCTGGTAGCAGCATTGGCTTGCGGACTTCTCTATTTGTTGGCACAACGATTGTCGTTGCGAAAAATAGGTTTTTATTTGATGACCGTAACCGCGCTATTGTTTGTCGTGACTACAGCCTTCGCTTGGAGTGAGCGCAATATGCTCGTCGAGCGTAGCGAAGCCATAATTATGAACTCTGCCGTATCAATCAAGAGTTCGCCCGACCGCTCGGCTACCGAACTCTTCGTTCTGCACGAGGGCACTAAGGTCACCATAGGCGAGACTATCGACGGCTGGGCCGAGGTGCGTATTGCCGATGGCCGCAAGGGCTGGATTGAGCAGGAGCGCATCGAGCGCATATAATATTCACAAAACCAAAACTAACCCCTAAACAGTACGATGTCACGTTTATTGCAAGAGGCCGTATCGGAGTTTGCCAAATTGCCAGGCATAGGACGCAGAACAGCACTGCGTCTGGCGATGCATCTGCTCAAGATGGATGCTTCGGCTGTCGAGCAGATGACCGACTCAATTGCCCGCTTCCGCCGCGACATACGCTACTGCGAACTCTGCAACAACCTCTCGGACACCGACCGCTGTCCTATATGCAACAACCCCGAACGCGACCGCACGACAATCTGCGTCGTGGAGCAGGTAGGTGACCTGATGTCTATCGAGAACACCCATCAATACAAGGGCCTCTACCACGTCTTGGGTGGAGTCATTTCGCCTATGCAGGGCGTAGGGCCGTCGGATTTGAAGATTGACCTGCTGCTTGAGAAGGTCGCTTCGGGCGCGGTCAAGGAGGTTATCCTTGCCATCTCGACCTCGGTGGAGGGCGAGACTACCCTATTCTATATTATGAACCGCCTGAAGCAATACCCCGACGTCAAGGTCTCGACCATTGCTCGCGGTATAGGCTTTGGCGACGAGTTGGAGTATGTCGATGAACTCACCATCACTCACGCCCTTCTCAACCGCCGCGAAGTGAAATAAAATTTTATTCACATCCACCTATCTATCAACGTTTTACATTCAAGCATTAAAAAAAGTTGTAAAAAAGTGCCATTTTCGATGTTACAAAATGGCCACTTTGTCGTATTACTTATGACTACGGGACAGAACAGCCCGACACCCAAACCAGCACGCTAAATGAACAGTGAGGAGATAAACAGAGAATTTATACGTCTCAAGGATGCGGCATATCGCTATGCCGTAAGTCTGCTTCACGACCGTGATGAGGCGGCCGATGCTACGCAAGACCTCTACGAGAAGTTATGGCAACGACGTCTGTTCATACGTCGCAATGGGTTTGAGTCGCTCGTTATGGTGAGCATCCGCAACATCTGCCTCGACCGCATCAAGGCTCGGCAGCGCGGACGGCAATTCACTCCACTCGAAGACGCAGAGGCTCCGCCAAACTATAGAGTCGATAGTGACGACAAAGAGTTGTCGGCCATCGTGCATCGGCTCATAGCGGCACTCCCCGAACGTGAACGCGAGGTGTTGCATCTGCGCGACAGCGAGGGGTTGGAGTTTGAACACATAGCCGAGATAGTCGGCTCAACGGAGGCAGCCGTCAGGATGGCCTGCTCCCGAGCAAGAGGAAAAGTAAAAGAGGAATTGATAAAGATAATGAATTATGGAGTATAAAGAGTTAACAAAACGCTATTTCGACGGCGAGTTATCATCGGCCGAGGAGCAGACTCTGCGCGAAGGCTTGATGGCTGCGGCTGACGAGGATTTGACCGCCGATGAGCGTGCGGCCAAGACATTGTTGCGTTATGCTTCACTTCAGAGCGATGCTTCGGTAAGGATTAAACTGCACGACAGTAGTGAGCGCCGACGCTCACGCATTACGGATGCCATTCTTTCACTCGGTTCATTGAATTTTGCCCGCGTGGCTATGACTACGGCATTAGGAGTTCTGCTCATAGGCGTTATGATACACTTCACACGCCCTACCGTCTATGGTTATCACAACGGCCGACCGATTACCTCGTACGATGAGGCACAACTCCTGGCGCAGGATATATTCAACAACCTTGCACACGAGGGCTTTGCCGAGGAGCATAATCTGCAAGACCTCTTCACGCTCGACTAAAAACGGGAATTCTCAACTTATTAACTATATAAAACTAAATGATGATTATGAAAACCAAATTTTATTCATTCGCTCTGCTCGCCTTTGTAGCGACCTTTATGGCCTTCGCCCCCGCGCAGGCGCAGTTCCGCATCGGTAGCGACGGACTGCAATTCGACCTTGAAGACAACCACAAGCCCGTGCAGGCATCTACCATCATAATGGTAAAGAAATCCCAAAAGCACAATAAAGCAACAGAATGTAGAATCGGTCTCGGCAATATCTCGACAATCCCTACATTTGAGATTGGCTGGAACGTCATTTCCTCGCCCAACTATGGTCTCTACGCAGGTAGCGGCGTAGGTGATTTCTTCAACATCAACGAGTGGAAATCGACACAGGTGACCGTCAATCTGTTGCAGGCATCGGCCTCCAACCTCTCGCGCACGTTGGGCATTTCGGTAGGTTTGGGTATTCGCGCCAACAACTATCGTTTTGCCGACAATCAATCTATCGAGCGCACAACGGGCATCGTGATGCCCTACGAGATAGGTCGCTCGGAGAAGGGCCGCTTGCCCAAGAAGAGCAAGTTCAATGTTGCATCGGTGCATATCCCCGTCGAGGTATTCTTCGGCAATCCGCACAAGTTCGCATTCTCGGTGGGTGGTTATTGCGATATGGTTATGAACTCGCACACCAAGATTAAGTATGAAGGCGGCCAGAAGACAAAGGTGCATAACTTCCCCACTAACTTCATACAAGCAGGTGCGGTGGCACGTTTTACGTTCCACGGTGTATCTCTCTTTGCATCCTACCAGCCCACATCGATTTTCAAGAGTTCGCGCGGTCCCGAGTTACAGCAATGGACTATCGGTTTAGCACTATAAATCACACTATTATATTATTAATAAAACTCTCTCACTATGAAAAAGTTTTTTATAACATTGGCAGTGGCGGGTATCGCCCTTTTGTTGCCTTCGCAGGCCGAAGCACAGACCAAAGCCTTTAGGAATTGGTACACCAACATTGCGGATTTGGTATCAACCAATCGCAACTACAAAAACATCTCTACCGATGTGTATTTTGGCAAAAACTCTGAATTGGATAAAAATAATCCAGAGACAAATGGTCTGCAACTATATTTCAATGCCTGTTTACCCAATTTGCAACATTCTCCATCAATCGACGAATTCAACACTTTGGCATCCATTGCTTGTAGCCGAAAATATAAAATGGTTATGCACTCAAATGAGGGCGACACTACTTATGATATTTTCAAGGGAGCACAACGAAAAGGTCTTTGCGAATATTTAGTGATTATCAACAAAGGGAAACAAGAGGCTGTTATCTACGACTTTGTCGGTGATATTACATTAAAGGATGTGCTCAATTTAACGGGAATCAAGGTCAGGCCTAAAACTGTAGGTCTTATAGGCTCGGGTAATTAGTATAAATGTAATAAAGGTCTAATTATGAAAAAGTTTTTTATTATATTTGCAGTTGTGGGTGTAGCCTTTTTGTTGCCCTCAAAGGCCGAAGCACAGACCAAAGCCTTTAAGGAGAAGTACAAACAGATTACACACAATATTGAGACTCAACCTAATCATCAATTTAAGGAGATTGAGGCAACTCTATTTTCGGGTGATGTGTTACGAAGTCTTACACCAAAAGAGAGACAAGATGATAATAACTCTTTGATAAAGCGCATTCATTGTATATATCAGTTGAAGATGCCTATCTCAAGGTCACACAATGTGATTGCCCACAACGAGTATATGAGTATCCGCAATATCGTTAAAAGCAGGGATTACACAGTGGTCAGCCGTATAACGATTGACAACGACACTTACGAGGTTTTTCAATCCTCGCAATCAAGGCCTCAAGAGTTTATGGTGATTATCAGCAATAAAGAGAAGGCTATTATATGCGATATTGTAGGTTTCATCTCGTTGCCAGATATACTAAACTTGATTGACCCCAAAGTAAAGGCCAAAATCAATGAGAATGTTATCGACTCGTTGAATATAGAGAATTAGAACAATACACAAAATATGAAACGACTTCTATGTATGACTCTATGCCTTGTGGCTGTGCTTACGGCTACGAGTGCAACGGCTAAACGTAACCCCGACGCTAATCGCGACGGGGTGTTGCGTATTCTGGCTATCGGTAACAGTTTCTCGGATGACGGTATGGAGTATCTGCCCAAGTTACTCGACCATCTCAAAATCGAAAACGTCGAGGTGGCACGTCTCTATGTCGGTGGCTGCTCGCTCAAGCAACACGTCGAATTCTACGAGCAGGAGAAATCGCCCTACCAGTTCTACCGCTCAACGGCGGGCGAAAACAAGTGGGTAAAGACGAAAGGTGAATCGCTCAAGAATGCACTGCAGATGGGCGAGTGGGATATAATCACTATGCAGCAGGTATCGGGGCAGTCGGGCAAGTACGAGAGTTACAAGCCCTACCTCGAGAAGTTGGTCGAGATAGTGAGCGAGGCGCAACCAAAGGCTCATTTGGCGTGGCATATGACGTGGGCCTACGGCAGCGAGAGTACACACGGCGACTTCCCTAAATACAACCGCGACCAGTTGCAGATGTACAACGAGATACGCGCCACAGCCAAGCAAATGCTCAAGGAGAACGACTGCTTCGACTTCCTCATACCGACGGGCACAGCCATTCAGATGTTGCGCAACACACCCATCAACAACACCCCGAAGGACCTCACGCGCGACGGCTTCCACTTGGGTTATGGCTTGGGTCGCTACGCCGCCGCCTGCGTATGGTATGAGACTCTGATTAAGCCATTTACCCACAAGACTATGCTCGGCAACGGCATATTCGTAATGAAGGGCGACCAATTCGCCGACCGCTACGCCGCAGTCTACTGCGAGCGTGCCGCCGTTATGGTCTCAAAAAAGCCCTTCGACGTGCGCCCCATCAAGAGCGTCTATCGTTTGGTGTCAAAGCCCTTGAGTCACGTATATATTGTAATGGATACCGACCGTTTGCAGAAGGATGAGGAGGCCTATATGAAGGAGGTACGCCCCTACATCAAGCGCATATTCACAAGCACCATTATCGACGAAGTACTGAACAGCAACAAATAACACACCCCTAAAATGAAACGACTTCTTACACTCGTTGCGCTGCTCTGCACGTTCTCGGCTACCCACGCCAAAGGCATCTTGGTCGAGGCCGAGAGTTTCGCCAACGCAGGAGGTTGGAGCATCGACCAGCAATTTATGTTCGAGATGGGCTCGCCCTATCTGTTGGCGCACGGTATGGGTGTGGCCGTCGATGACGCCACCACCACAGCCACCATATCGAAGCAGGGCCGCTACCACATATATGTCCGCACCTACAACTGGACCTCGCCGTGGAGCGACAAGCGCGGTGCGGGAGCCTTCAAGTTGGCCGTAGGTGGCGAGTTGCTACCCGCAGAGTTGGGCACTACGGGGCGAGAGTGGATGTGGCAATATGCCGGCGAGGCAGACCTTAAAAGGGGCGAGGTGGAGTTACGTCTGCACGACCTGACGGGCTTCGAGGGGCGTTGCGATGCCATATACCTCACGCCCGACAAGGCCGACATACCGCCCGCCGAGGGCGAGGCCCTGCAACAGTTCCGTCTGAAGCACAACCCCCGCAAGGTAAGAAGCGTAAAATATGACTTCGTGGTCGTAGGTGGTGGCGTAGCGGGAATGTGCGCCGCAGTAGCCGCTACACGCTTGGGCTGCGAGGTGGCACTCATCAACGACCGTCCCATATGGGGTGGTTGCAACTCCTCGGAGACGCGAGTGCATCTTGGCGGCCACATCGAGATGGAGCCCTACACCAACCTCGGCAATCTGATTAAGGAGTTCGGCCCCTCGCGCGGTGGCAACGCACAGCCCGCCGAAAACTATGAGGACGAGAAGAAACAGCAATTCCTCGAGGCCGAGCAGAACCTCACGCTATACCCTTCGTACAAAGTATATAAGGTCGATTGCAAAGGTGGCAAAATCAAGGCGGTCTATGCACAGCACATCTCAACGGGCGAGATTATCCGCTTCGAGGCTCCTATATTCTCTGACTGCACGGGCGACGGCACTGTCGGATTCCTTGCGGGTGCCGACTACTCGATGGGACGCGAGAGCCGTGCCGACTACGGCGAGCCCTCGGCTCCCGAGCAGGGCGACAAGATGACTATGGGCTCATCGGTGCAGTGGTACTCGGTGGAGGGCAAGGCGCAGAGCGACTTCCCGCTGTTTGAGTACGGCCTCAACTTCAACGAGAAGAGTTGCGAACGTGTGACTATGGGCGAATGGACCTGGGAGACGGGTATGAACTACGACCAATGCAAGGAGTTTGAGCGCATACGCGACTACGGCCTGATGGTGGTCTACTCAAATTGGAGTTTCCTGAAGAACAGACTGCAGAATAACGAGAAATACAGAAATCGTGCGCTCGGTTGGGTGGCCTACATCGCAGGTAAGCGCGAGTCTCGCCGCTTGTTGGGTGACCACGTCCTAACGGAGAACGACCTCACAGGCGAGGTGCAATATCCCGATGCATCGTTCACATCGACTTGGAGCATCGACCTGCACTACCCCGACCCAAAGAATACGGCAAACTTCCCCGATGCAGAATTTAAGTCAATCTGTACGCACGGGGCTGTGAATCCTTACGCAGTACCCTATCGTTGCCTATACTCTCGCAACATCGACAACCTCTTTATGGCGGGCCGTGACATCAGCGTGACACACATCGGTTTGGGTACGGTACGAGTTATGCGCACTACGGGTATGATGGGCGAGGTTGTAGGTATGGCGGCATCGATATGCCAAAAGCATAAATGTCTGCCTCGAGGCGTCTACACCTCACACCTCAACGAGTTGAAGGCTCTGATGCGTGAGGGCGCAGGCTTAAAGGGCTTGCCCAACAATCAGACCTACAATACGGGCGGTAACTGGCCGACGTACAAGAAGAAGAAGTAGTAGTAGTCGTTACCACATAATACAAATATAGGTTGGCAAATCTCTGCCAACCTATATTGTTTCGCGAGGTATATGTAAATTACTCTTTGCTTACCGCCTGCAGTACGGCTCGCAACTCGCCCTTCGAGAGCAACAGCAACATATCTCCATCCACCTCGTAGTGAGTCACGCTCTCCAATACCTGCGTAAAGCGAGTCTCCAACTCAATATCGGGGCACATTCTACGAGTAGAAGCCACACCGCCAAAGGTCATCTCACCCTTCTCGGTTACGGTATAGTCGCCCATCATACGGTTGCACGCACCCACACCACCAAAGGCTCCATCCTTACTGAAGGTAAAGACAAACTGCTCGGGCGAGATATTGAGTTCACGCTCCATCATCTTCACCAAATGCCACTCAGTACCTACCAGCGGCAAATTATTTTTACCCTTACGGCAAGCGCAACAGCCTGTGGCCAAGGCAAACGCTACGACAGCGACAATGATTGTTATTACATTTCTCATAATATTTTATCTTATTATTTCCGTTATTTTTCTGCAATAATAGTGCAAAGATAGGGAAATTTCGTATCTTTGTCAGTACAAGTAATGATTGATATAAAATTAACGATACTATGAAGAAGATTATTGCATCGCCTCTGGCCCCCAAGGCAGTAGGCCCCTATTCTCAGGCTGTAGAGAACAACGGCACATTATACGTTTCAGGTCAGTTGCCCATCGACGCTTCAACAGGCACAATGCCCGAGAGCATCGAGGAGCAGACTCGTCAATCACTCACCAACATCGGTCACATTCTCCACGAGGCTGGTTACGACTATGCCGATGTTGCCAAAGTTTGTGTGTTGCTGGATGATATCGCAGACTTCGCCGCTATGAACGGAGTATATGCGACATTCTTTACCGAGCAGATGCCCGCTCGTGTATGCTACGAGGTGGCAAAATTGCCAATGGGTGCAAAGGTCGAGATTGACGCTATCGCTGTAAAATAAATCGGGATAAAATTCGACAAAAAACAGAATATGCGTTGGAGCGACCTCCGACGCATATTTTTTCTTTTTGTAAATAACTTGTCGAAAATTAATCTCCACTACTCCGGCCAATCGCACTATTTTTTCGGACCTTTGTATTGGTGCAATTTGCGCCACCAACGAAAACGAACAAATAATAAAACAGACCATAACTCAAAGAGGCTCAACACTATGACTAAACCTAACACAACACTCAACGAAGTAAGTTACGCCGATGCCGTAGCAGCATCGAAGGAGTACTTCGGCGGAGACGATTTGGCTGCCACAGTATGGGTAAGCAAATACGCGCTGAAGGATTCATACGGTCATATCTACGAAAAGACACCCGAGGATATGCACCACCGCATCGCAGCAGAGATTGAACGTATCGAGAACAAGTACCCCAACCCTATGAGCAAGGAGGAGGTATTCTCACTTTTGGACCACTTCCGCTACATCATTCCGCAGGGTGGCCCTATGACGGGTATCGGCAACAACCTTCAGGTTGCTTCGCTCTCTAACTGCTTTGTTATCGGCACTCGCAACCACGCCGACTCTTACGGAGGTATCTTCCGTATGGATGAGGAGCAGGTGCAGTTGATGAAGCGTCGAGGCGGTGTAGGTCACGACCTCTCGGGCTTGCGTCCTACGGGTACACCCGTACTCAACTCGGCACTCACATCTACAGGTATCGTTCCCTTTATGGAGCGTTACTCAAACTCAACGCGTGAGGTTGCGCAGGATGGTCGTCGCGGAGCATTGATGCTCTCACTCTCGATAAAGCACCCCGATGCGGAGCGTTTCATCGACGCCAAGACACAATCAGGCAAGGTCACAGGAGCCAACGTCTCTATCAAGGTAGATGACGAGTTTATGCGTGCTGCCAAGGAGGGACGCCCCTACAAGCAGCAGTTCCCCATCGATGCCGAGAAGCCAAAGATGGAGGTAGAGATTGATGCCAAAAAATTGTGGGAGAAGATTATCCACAACGCTTGGCAGTCAGCCGAGCCTGGAGTATTGTTCTGGGATACAATCATCCGCGAGAGCGTACCCGATTGCTATGCCGATTTGGGTTTCAATACGGTTTCAACCAACCCTTGTGGCGAGATTCCGTTGTGCCCCTACGATAGTTGCCGTCTGTTAGCACTCAACCTTTTGGGTTATGTCGAGAATCCCTTTACACCCAACGCCAAGTTTAACTTCGACCTCTTCCGCGAGCACGTCGGTAAGGCTATGCGTATGATGGACGACATCATCGACTTGGAGTTGGAGAAGGTTGACCTGATTATAAACAAGGTGGCAGGCGACCCCGAGGAGGAGGATATCCGCCACGTTGAGTATGAGTTGTGGAAGAAGATTAAGGATATGGCCCTCAAGGGACGTCGTACTGGTCTTGGCATCACTGCCGAGGGCGATATGTTGGCCGCCTTGGGCTTGCGTTACGGTTCTGACGAGGCTATTGAGTTTGCAGTCAGCGTTCACCGCACATTGGCCGTTGAAGCATACCGTGCATCTACCAAGATGGCGGGCGAGCGTGGTGCTTTCCCCATCTTTGATGCTGCCCGTGAGGTGAACAACCCGATGATTCAGCGCATCAAGGATGTAGACCCCGAACTCTACAAGGAGATGTGCGAGAAGGGCCGTCGTAACATCGCTATGCTTACTATCGCACCTACGGGCACTACATCGCTTATGTCACAGACCACATCAGGTATCGAGCCTGTGTTCCGTCCCGTTTACAAGCGTCGTCGCAAGATTAACCCTTCGGACAGAGGCAAGAAGGCCGATTTCATCGACGAGATGGGCGAGAAGTTCGAGGAGTATTATGTATACCACCACCAGTTCGTAAAGTGGCTGGAGAGCAACGGCTACGACACAAGCAAGTTGCAGAGCATCGGCGACGATGAGTTGGCAAAGTGGTTGGAGGCTTCGCCCTATCACGGTGCTACGGCTAACGACATCGATTGGGTTGCCAAAGTACGTATGCAGGGTGCTATCCAGAAGTGGGTTGACCACTCAATATCGGTTACTGTAAACCTGCCGAACGACGTTAGCGAGGCTTTGGTTGCCGACGTATATCGTACAGCGTGGGAGTGTGGCTGTAAGGGCGTAACCGTATATCGTGACGGTTGCCGTACAGGCGTGCTTATTGACACCAAGTCGAAGAGCAACAAGAAGTGTGAATCGGGAACAGGCGCACAGAAGCGTCCCAAGTCGATTCCTACTGATATCGTACGTTTCAAGAACGGCAGCGAGGATTGGATTGCCTTTGTAGGTATTCAGGACAACCGCCCATACGAGATTTTCACTGGTAAGATTGAGGAGGATGCTATGTATATTCCCCGTAAGATTACCAAGGGTTGGATTATCAAAGTTCGCGAGGAGGATGGCTCTAAACGCTACGATTTCCAATACACAGACCGCTATGGTTACACCAACACCATCGGAGGAATTTCACGTTTGTTTGACGAGGAGTTCTGGAACTATGCGAAACTTATTTCGGGAGTTTTGCGTCACGGAATGCCCATCGACAAGGTTGTACACCTGATTGACGGCTTGCACCTCAATAGCGAGAGCATCAACACTTGGAAGAATGGCGTGCAACGCGCTCTTAAACAGTACATTGCAGACGGCACCCGTTCAAAGGGCAAATGCCCGCAGTGCGGACAGGAAGAGATGGCCTACCAAAACGGCTGTTTGACCTGTATGTCGTGCGGTTATTCTAAATGCGGTTAATAGTGGACAAATAATGCAAAAAATGTAAAAAAAGAGAGTATTTCTTGCTTTTTAAAATTTTTATTCACATCTTTGCATCTGTATATGTGGCTTTATGCGGCTTTTGCACGGTTTTTTCAGTGTAAAAGCCAGCATTTAAGGCATATATAAATATAGTGTAAACAGGTTTATTAATTCACAGCACAATAAACTATTTTAAATTATGAAAAAATTTTTACTTACTATCGCTATTGTAGCGATTTCTGCGGGCAGCGTATTTGCCCAGGAGAATTCAGCTGAGAAGCTCCGCTGGAAGGGTATTATGAACAACGGCTTCTGGTCAAACTGGGAGTTGGCTGTTGCTGGTGGTGTTAACGCAACTGCTTGGAACAAGTTGGGTGGCGTAGACAACCAGACTGCAATTGGTGACCTCGGTTGGATGGTTGAGGGTGGCTTGACAAAGTGGTTCAACCCCATCGTAGGTGCACGTGTTAACGTTATCGGTGGTCGTTTGAACGCTTCAGGCGACGCTCAGAAGAGCAACTGGATTATGCCTCACGCTGATGCGGTTATCAACCTTTCTAACTGGATTGGTGGCTACCGCGAGGACCGCGTTTACTACGCTAAGGTATTCGGTGGTTTCGGCGCAAGCTTCGTTAACGTAAAGGACGAGGCTGGTTCTGGTTTCGCTGCAACTGCAGGTTTGATTAACACATTCCGTGTATGCAAGCAGTTGGATATCAACTTGGAGTTGAAGGGTATCCTTACTCCTGGCCGCGATATGCCTGCTGAGATTGCATCTATCGGTGCTGGCAAGTATGGTCAGATTTACACTGCTACTTTGGGCTTGGCTTACCGCTTCAACAAGCGTAACTGGGATAAGGCTTACTCTCAGGAGGAGGTTGACGGTTACTTGGCTTCTATCGCTGCTTTGGAGGCAGGTTTGGCTGATGCACACCGCAACGCTGGCAAGTTGGCAGAGCGTTTGGCTGCACAGAAGGCTGCTACAGACCAGGCTTTGAAGGACAACGAGGCTTTGCGTGCTGAGTTGGCTAAGAGAAAGTCTTCAGTAGTTTCTTCTACAGCTTTGTTCTTCAACCTCAACAGCGCACGTCTTTTGGATCGCACAAAGTCAGCTATGCAGATTTTGGCTGAGACTATCGCTGCTGCTCCGAAGGATCAGGTATTTACACTCGTAGGTCACGCTGACGATGAGACAGGTTCTGCAGAGTACAACCAGAAGTTGTCTGAGAAGCGTGCTAAGGCTGTTTACGATTACCTCGTAGAGAACGGTGTAAACAAGGATCAGTTGACTTGGAAGGGTGTTGGTTCTTCACAGAACATCTTCCCCATCAACAGCACAAACCGTGTAGTTATCGTAAAGTAATTTAACGATAAATAAAGTGCAAGGCTCACCTGATGGTGAGCCTTTTTTTGTGTATTAACAGAATATACAAACAGAGATTGTAATCACAATGACCAGATAAAGAATAGGCTGTCTAACACAAATGGTTAAACAGCCTTTATAACATATATGGTACTACCCTACTTTATAATTACTACATTGACCAACCTAACGCCTGAAACACGGTTAATCTCCGCAGCCAATGCCTCACGGCGGTTGAACAATTCAGCACGCACGACACTCGATGTAATGTGCGCATATAAGACGTGATTTTCCAATCTAAGCGAGGAGGTTAATGATGCTACGCGCTCTCCAACAACCTCACGCCAAGTATCGGGCAAACGTCCCTCTGCAACCTTGGCAGCGACATACGGACGAGAGAAGAATTCATTCAACACGTCACCTATATGCAATGTCTCGGTCCTTCTCATAACACAACGTCGCCTCCCTCGACTGAATAAAGATTATACATTGTGCCAGCACGCGAGAGTATATCTTCCAATCGTACTTTATTGCAGTCGGTGATACATATCTGCCCGAAATCCTCGCCTGCTACGAGACCTAATAACCTCTCAACACGCTGCATATCGAGTTTATCGAATAAATCATCCAACAAAAGAATAGGTTTCTCGCCTACAGTCTCTGCCAAAAGGCGATATTGCGCCAACTTTAGCGCTATAAGAAACGACTTCTGCTGTCCCTGCGAGCCATATTTACGCAACGGATAACCTCCAATCTTGAAGGTCACATCATCACGATGAATACCAACTGTCGTGAACTGATTGATAATATCTCGTTCGCGTGAGCGCAACAGCAACTCACCAAGTGGCATTTGCTCCAACTCCGAGCGATAGGTAATCTCAATCTGCTCCTTATCATCGGACAATACCTTATAATATAATGCCACAAGTGGCTTCATCTTTTCAATAATATCACGACGCTGCTCATAGACCGTTTGTCCGTGCTCAGAGAGTTGCATATCGTATATCTGCAACATAGTCTCATCGGAAGATGTCTTCAGGAATTTATTACGCTCTGCCAACACAGCATTGTAGCGCATCAGCGCCTGCATCGAACGCCTATCCATCTGCGAAAGGAAGGCATTAAGATAACGACGTCGCTCCTCAGCAGCATCAGTAATAAGTTCTGTATCCTGCGGAGAGACAATCACTACGGGGAAATTGCCGACGTGGTCGGCTATACGCTCATACTCCTTGCCATTGCGTTTTAGGACCTTGCCTCCTCTGCGTGAAAACGAGCAGTTTACCAACTCCGCACGTCCATCATCCGTTGTGTAAGAGCCCTCGGCAACAAAAAAATCCTCGCCGTGCATAATGCTCTGACCGTCGGTCATCGTAAAGGCCGACTTCGACATCGAGAGGTAATAAATCGCATCAAGAATATTAGTCTTGCCAGCGCCATTGTCACCCACAAAACAATTAACCCCATCGACCAACTCTATCTCGCTTTGTCGAAGGTTCTTGAAGTTAATGAGTAACAATTTTTTCAGTCGCATTTGCCAAAAGTTTTTGATGTTTTCACCGAATAACACTCCAAAGTTACAATTTTTCGCCGACTTTCTCCCTATTTATCTATATTGATTCACATTTTAATCGCTTGTTTCTGCGTTTTTTGCATTTTTTATTATATTTTTGCATTTTGAATCAAACGAATATTAACTAAAAAACAATAAAATTTTATGGCAAAAGAGGTATTAACTCCCCAAGAGGAGATGCTTGAAAATGCACAAACTCAAACTGAGAACTTCTTCGAGAAGAACAGCAAGATGGTTGTAGTAGCCATCGTAGTAATTTTTGCTATCGCAGCCGCTATCTTCGGCTACAAGAAATTTGTTCGCGAGCCGCAACTCAACAAAGCACAGGAGATGCTTTACGAGGCACAGTATCGTTTCGAGCAGCAAAATGCTGACTACGCATTGGCTCTCAATGGCGACGAGAACGCTCCTGGTTTCGCTGCCGTAGCAGAGCAGTACGCTAACACACCCGCAGGTAACTTGGCACAGATTTATGCTGCCGCTTGCGCATTGCGTCTCGGCGAGTTGGAGCAGGCTGAGGCTTACGTTGCAAAGTACTCTAAGGTAAAGGGCTTGGCTGGCGCTATGATTAACGCTATGGCCGAGGGTATCAAGGGTGACATCGCAGTAGAGAAGGGCGACTATGCTGCTGCTGCAAAGAACTTTGAGGCTGCTGCTAACACAAGCGACAACGACTTCACAGCACCTATGTACTGGCGTAAGGCTGCTCAGGCTTACCGCAAGGTTGGTGACAACGCTTCATCAGACAAGTGCTTGAACGTTATCAAGAACAAGTATCCTGGCTCAAGCGACGCTCGCGAGGCAGAGAAGTTCATCAACTAATAACGACAGCACATTAACGACTCACAATGGAGCAACGACTCAAGATAGGCGTCATCATCGTTGATGAGCAAACAACGTTTGCCCAGCGAAACCTGGCTGCCACTATCGAGAGTTTGAAGGCTGTAGGTTGTGCGGAGAAGAATATTCTGCTGCGTCACGCACCTCGATTGTTTGGTGTTGCGCTGACTACGCAGTTCTTTGCCGAGTACACCGATGTTGATGCTGTGATAGTATTGGCCGAGAATGATAACTCACCAGAATATACAGCAATGCTCTATGGAGTTACAAAGTTACAGATTTCGTGGAATATGCCTGTTCTGATTGGCGATTGCAGAGTTACAAGTGAGGTGGCCGATATGGTTGCTATGCAGAACGAGATGGAGGCTGCTGCCCCCGAGCACATATCTCCCGACAAGAAATCTATAAATTAAGACGTATGCCCTACCTATGAGTAGGCATCGTGCAAACAGAAAGGCCGTCCGACGCAAGTCAGGCGGCCTAATTTTCTATCTATAACGGTTGATTTAGAACGGCAAATCATCAACCTCTGCCATAGGCTGTTGGGGTGCAGCAGCATAGGCTGGCTCCTCACCAAACGGAGGCATATCGGGCATAGCCGCAGCCTCGGGTGCAGACGCTACCTGCTTGGGTTGTACACGCCACGCACGCACGTCGGTGTACCATTTGCCATTATACTCTCTCGACTCGACATTAACCGATACGATATAGGTCTCGCCCTCCTTCAAACTCTCGGCATCAGTAGGCTTATTAAAGAATGTCACGCACACCTTACGCGAGAACTCGCTCGGTATCTCAAACACAACATCTTGACGCTGCCACTCGCCACGAGCCGATACACCCTTCGTTACGGGCAACTTCTTATAAACAATTCCTTCGAACTCCATAACTAAACTTTTTGATTTTATTGCCAAAGATACAAAAAACACTTTTCTTCAGCAAATTTATATTGTGGAACGAAATTCGTAATGCAAAAAAAGAGAGTTTGTCAAGCCGATATGCCTTGCCAGAGAGCCTACGGCCAACAGACAAAAGGAAATTTACACATAAAACATTACGAAAATGAAACGACTTATCCTATCTATTGCATCTATGGCACTTATAGCCATAAGTGCAGCGAGCATTACTTCCTGCTCTGATAACGACAATGGCATCTACAGCACCCTCTATCCAAATGCATTGGTGACGGTAAAGCCCGTCAACGGCAACTCATTCTATATGCAGTTGGATGATAACATCACTCTCAAACCCGTCAATATGACCACCCCTCCCTACGGCAATCGTGAGGTGCGGGCTTTGCTGAATTTCAACTACGTCAAGGAGGATGCCTCGCCTTACAATCGTGCCGTCTGGGTGAATTGGATTGATAGCATACTTACCAAGCCTGCAATCCCCATAACCGAGTTGCAGCCATCAGTGGAGTATGGCGACGATGCCGTCGAGATTGTACGCGATTGGGTAACAATAGCCGAAGATGGTTATCTGACATTACGCTTTCGTACACTTTGGGGCCTGCGAGGTCGTCCACACTCGGTAAACCTTGCAACAGGAGTTAATGCCGAGGAGCCTTATGAGGTTGAGTTCTTTCACGATGCCAACGGCGACACTCCCACGCATTATGGCGATGCACTCGTTGCTTTTCGCCTTGACGGGCTGCCCGACACCGAGGGCAAGATAGTTAAACTGAAACTCAAATGGAAATCATTCTCGGGTTATCGCTGGGCCGAATTTGACTACTGTACAGGAGAGGCCACTGCAGCACCGAGCAACGACATCCTGAAGATGCGTCCTGCCATAGATGTTGAATAGGCCAAAATAAAACCCCGCAAAATTCTCGCAAAATAAAAGGCTGTCCACGATTTATTCGCGAACAGCCTTTCGTATGTTGTGTAATATAGTACTCTATTACATCATACCACCCATTCCGCCCTGGGGCATAGCGGGCATTGCGGGAGCATCAACCTTCTTGTCAGCCAACACGCACTCTGTAGTGAGGAACATAGATGCGATAGAAGCCGCATTCTCCAACGCTACGCGTGATACCTTTGTCGGGTCGATGATACCAGCGGTGAACATATCCTCGTACTTGTCGTCACGAGCATTGTAACCGATGTTACCCTCGCTCTCCTTAACCTTGTTTACTACTACAGAACCCTCGCCACCTGCGTTAGCAACAATCTGACGCAAAGGCTCCTCGATAGCACGCTTTACAATCTGGATACCTGTAGTCTGGTCCTCGTTATCGCCCTTGAGGTTCTCCAAAGCGGCAACGGCACGGATGTATGCAACACCACCACCCGGTACGATACCCTCCTCAACTGCAGCACGTGTAGCAGCCAAAGCGTCATCTACGCGGTCCTTCTTCTCCTTCATCTCAACCTCAGTAGCAGCACCTACATACAATACGGCAACACCACCTGAGAGTTTAGCCAAACGCTCCTGCAACTTCTCGCGGTCGTAGTCAGACTTTGCAGTCTCGATACCAGCGCGAATCTGAGCGATACGGCTTGCGATAGCATCCTTGTTGCCAGCGCCATCAACGATAGTTGTATTCTCCTTGTTCATAGAAACCTTCTCGGCAGAACCCAACATATCGATTGTAGCATCCTCCAACTTCATACCCTTGTCGGCAGAGATAACTGTACCACCTGTGAGGATAGCAACATCCTCCAACATATCCTTACGACGGTCACCGAAGCCAGGAGCCTTACAAGCAGCAATCTTCAATGCGCCACGCAACTTGTTAACAACCAATGCAGACAAAGCCTCACCGTCAACATCCTCAGCGATGATAACCAATGAACGACCATTCTGTGCTACGGGCTCCAATACACCCATAATCTCCTTCATAGTCGAAATCTTCTTGTCTGTGATAAGGATAAGAGGCTTCTCCATCTCTGCCTCCATCTTCTCAGTGTCTGTCATAAAGTAAGCAGAGATGTAACCACGGTCAAACTGCATACCCTCAACAACGTCAACGTGAGTCTCAGTACCCTTAGCCTCCTCAACAGTGATAACACCCTCGTTGTTCACCTTTGACATAGCCTCAGCGATGAGTTTACCGATGTTTGTATCATTGTTAGCCGAGATAGTAGCAACCTGCTCAATCTTTGAGATGTCGTTACCTACCTGCTGGCTCTGCTTCTGCAACTCCTCGATTACGATACCTACGGCCTTGTCCATACCGCGCTTGAGGTCCATAGGATTAGCACCTGCTGTTACGTTCTTCAAACCTACGCCGATAAGAGCCTGAGCCAAAACAGTTGCATTAGTTGTACCGTCACCTGCGTCGTCGTTAGTCTTAGATGCAACCTCCTTAACCATCTGAGCACCCATATTTGCGAAGGGGTCCTCCAACTCAATCTCCTTTGCTACGGTTACACCGTCCTTTGTAATCTGGGGTGCACCGAACTTCTTGTCGATAATCACGTTACGACCTTTGGGGCCGAGTGTAACCTTAACAGCATTTGCCAAAGCATCAACGCCCTCCTTCAAAAGGTCGCGAGCCTCTACATTATATTTAATCTCCTTTGCCATTTTTTCTAAGTTTTAATACGTTTAATATTTCTTGAACGAAACTTCCTCAGCCTCTCGATTAGTAGATAGCCAAGATGTCGCTCTGCTTCATAATGAGGTAATCTACACCCTCGATGTTGAGTTCTGTACCAGCGTACTTACCGTAGAGAACTGTATCGCCCTCCTTAACCTCCATCTTCACATCTGCTGTGCCGGGGCCTACGGCTACTACCTTACCCATCAAGGGCTTCTCCTTTGCTGTGTCGGGAATAAACAGACCACCTGCGGTCTTCTCTTCTGCCGGATTGGGCAATACCAATACGCGGTCTGAAAGCGGTTTAATTGTCATAATCGTATAATGTTTTAAGTTAAAATTTGTTTACACATTTGGGTTAGCCGACGCGCTCATTCTTTATAACAAGCCTTTTCGTGCGACTACGCTTTTTATATAAACAACAGATGTGCCAAACCCTTTCGGGAGCCGAAATTCTGTCATATTGCGCCATCCGCGTGACAAAATGTCAGTCTCGTGGCCGAAAATCGACTGCGAAAGCACTTATCTGCCATTCAAAGTGCGAAGTTTGCAAAATTATTTTTAATTTTGACCATAAATCAAAGATTTATTATGAAAAAATTTCTTCTACCCCTACTTTCTGCTATACTTTTGGCTACGACATCGGCTTTTGCGCAGGATATTGATTATGACAAGTTGGCTTCGCACCCTCGTTTGTTAATCAACAAGGAGGATATTACCGCGATGAAGGAGTTCCGCGACCGCTCCAATAATGCTCAGTACGTGGACAGGATGATAGTAAATGAGGCAACCCGCTTCCTGTCATCACCGTCCGCCGTTCGCAAATTGGAGGGACGCCGTCTTTTGCAGGTATCGGGAGAGGTACTGAAGCGAGTATTTTATCTGTCCTATGCATACGTTATGACCGACGATGTACGCTATGCGGCCCGAGCCGAGCGTGAGATGTTGGCTGCCAGCGAATTTATTGACTGGAATCCCTCGCACTTCCTGGATGTGAGCGAGATGACAATGGCGTTGGCCATAGGCTACGATTGGTTGTATGATTATCTGTCAGAAGATTCGCGCAATAAAATCGCTACGGCAATCTACGAAAAGGGTTTGCGCCCGTCCGAGAATAATAAGTGGGCCTGGTTCTTCAAGGCCGACCATAACTGGAATCAGGTCTGCAATGCTGGTATGATTTACGGAGCATTGGCAACTATGGAACGCACACCCGAATATTGCCAAAAGTTAATCGAAAAATGCCTCAAATCCAACTCCATAGCACAAAAGTGTTATGAGCCCGATGGCGGCTACCCCGAAGGTGCTGGCTATTGGGACTACGGTACAAGTTTCGAGGTTATGCTGGTTGCGGCATTGCAGTCGGCTTTGGGGACAGATGCGGGTATTGCCGCACAGGAGAGTTTTATGCGTACGGCATCATATATGACCTATATGGCAACGCCGTCGGGCAAGAGTTATAACTTTGCGGATTCGGGCTCGGCCATCTCGTGCACATCCTCGAAATATTGGTTTGCACGCCAACTGAACGACGCTTCGATAGTCGCAGTAGATGAACTCTTTATTAAAAACAAGAAGGTGCTCAACGTGAGACTGTTGCCTACATATATGATATTTGGCTCGGCTCTAGATTTCAGCAAATCACAACTCCCCCGCAACACCTGGGTCAATCACGGCGAGACACCCGTCTTTGTCTACCGCAGTGGCTGGGAGAGTAGTGACGACACATATTTCGCCATTAAGGGTGGTCGAGCAAGCACTGGCCACGCACATATGGATGCAGGCTCATTCATCTACGAGAAGGATGGCGTGCGCTGGGCTATCGATTTGGGCTCGCACAACTACCACGTCCTGGAAGAGGCTGGCCTCGACCACGGCAACACCAAGCAGGAGAGTGTACGCTGGCAGATTTTCCGCACGGGTCCAGAATCGCACAATATACTGATGTTTAACGGACACCTGCACAACGTCAAAGGCCTTGCCGAGATTGTAAAGACCTTCGACACGCCACGCCGTAAGGGTGCAGTAGTAAATCTCACTCCCGCATTTGCGGCTGACGCCAAAGAGGTTATCCGCACTGCCGAATTGGATAAGAATGATGATTTGACAATTACAGACCATATTGTTTGTGGCGAGGAGCCCGCTACTGTAGAGTGGCGTATGGCTACCAATGCCGAGGCAAAGATTATATCGCCAAATACAATTATGCTAAAGCAGGATGGCAAGAGGCTCTATCTTAAGTTCAAAGGCAAAGTCAAGGCCGAGGCAAAGATTTGGCCCGACCACCAATACCGAGAGTATGAGATTGTAGATAAGAATCTTCGCCGTGTAGGTTTTGTCCTGCAACTAAAGGCTAATCAGAAGGTTGACATCGAGGTAACAATGTCGGACAAGCAAGGCAAGAGTATATCATAACCTAAAATATTCTCGAAAAGCAATAATCTGCCACTCAAAGTGTGCAGATTGCAAAATTATGTTTAATTTTGGCCACAAAATTTGAAACTTGTTATGAAAAAATATCTTTTAACCCTACTTTCGGTTATTCTTTTTGCATCTGCATCGGCTCAAGCACAGGCCCTCGACTACGATAAGTTGGCTCCGCATCCGCGTTTGTTGCTCAAGAAGGGCGACATTACGGCTATGAAGGAGTTTTGCGACCGTTCGGCCAATGCGCGTGCCGTTCACGATAAGATTATTGCAGACGCAAACGGTTATCTGTCGGCTATGCCCGTCACTCGCAAGATGACTGGACGCCGCTTGCTCTCAATCTCACGCGAGGCGCTCAAACGAATCTTCTATCTATCATACGCATACCTTACGACCGACGATATGCGCTATGCTGCTCGTGCCGAGCGCGAGATGTTGGCAGTATGCGAATTTGAGGATTGGAATCCCTCGCACTTTCTGGATGTGGGTGAGATGACTATGGCGCTGGCTATAGGCTACGACTGGCTATATCGTTATCTGCCCGTTCATTCGCGTAGCATCATTGGAACAGCTATCTACGAAAAGGGCCTCCTGGCATCTGAAAACGATAAGCAGGCGTGGTTCTTTAGGTCCGATAACAATTGGAATCAGGTCTGCAATGCAGGTATGATTTATGGTGCGTTGGCAACAATGGAGCGCGCACCCGAATATTGCAAGGCGCTCATCGCCAAATGTATCGAGTCAAACCCCATAGCACAGAAGTGTTATGAGCCCGATGGCGGCTACCCCGAGGGTTTCGGCTATTGGGACTATGGCACAGGCTTCGAGGTTATGTTGGTAGCGGCACTGCAGTCGGCTTTGGGAACTGATGCGGGTATCGCCTCTCAGCATAGTTTCCTTCGCTCGGCAACCTTTATGACCTATATGACAACACCATCGGGCAAGTGCTACAACTACTACGACTCAGGCTCTGGTATGTCTTGCATATCATCAAAATATTGGTTTGCTCGCCAACTCAACGACCCGTCTATTGTTGCAGTGGATGAATGGCTGATTAAGCAAGGTAAAGTCCCTGGTGACAGACTGTTGCCCATCTATATGTTATTTGGCTCTTCGCTCGACTTAAGCAAAACACACCTCCCCAAGAGCAAGACGTGGGTAAATCACGGCGAGGCTCCTATCTTTGTATATCGTAGCGGTTGGGAGAGCGCCGATGATACATATTTCGCCATCAAGGGAGGTAAGGCAAGTACCAACCACGCCCATATGGATGCCGGCTCGTTCATCTACGAGAAGTTGGGCATACGCTGGGCTGTCGATTTGGGTATGCACGACTACAACCGCCTGGAGCAGGCTGGCGTTGACCTCTGGAACAGAAGCCAGGAGAGCGAGCGTTGGGATATCTTCCGCATTGGCGCAGAGTCGCACAATACGCTTATGTTTAATGGTCATCGCCATAATGTCAGCGGTATGGCCGAGATTGTAGAGACCTTCGACACACCGCGTCGCAAGGGTGCCGTCATCAATCTCACCCCCACATTCGAAGGTGATGCTACGGAGGTTATTCGCACAGCCGAGTTGGATAAGAACGACAACTTGAAGATTGCCGACCACATAGTATGTGGCGACAAGCCCGCCATCGTCGAGTGGCGTATGGCTACCAATGCTGAGGCTCAGATTGTGGCTCCCAATACCATTATGCTGACACAGGACGGCAAGACACTCTACCTCAAGTTCAAGGGCAGAGTTGCTGCCGAGGCAAAGATTTGGCCCGACCACAACTACAAGGATTTTGAGATTGTCGACGACAACCTTCGCCGTGTCGGATTCGTAATGCAACTCAAGGCAAATCAGATGGTTGACGTCGAGGTTACTATGTCGCCTGAGCGAGGCAAGAGCATCACTTTGCCCAGAATCATTAACCTAAAACGCAAATAATTCCAATATTTTCTCTATTTTATTTGGAAAAAAGCGCAAAACGCTCTATATTTGCACACCGATTCGAGAAATCGAGTCAAAATGGTGGATGTAGCTCAGTCGGTTAGAGTGACGGATTGTGGTTCCGAAGGTCGTGGGTTCGAATCCCATCTTCCACCCCAGAAACAACGTAAAGTACTGAAAATCAGGGTTATCATAACGATGATAACCCTGATTTTGTGTCCGTATTTGTAGCCCACTGGCTACAAACATCAAAATGGGCTACAAAATGAATTGTGAACGCACTGCGTTCGCAATTATATAATCTGCAATTAAGGGTTAAATGTGATGCGATTAGATTAGTTATTCTCGTCATATCTTGATGCGAATAGCTTGTTTTTATATTGTTGTAGATGGAATCAGGACAGAATATTCACTATTTCGGGACATTTAGCATATGGCTTGTCCCGTATTTTGTAAAATAATTGCTATATTTGTCCCGATTTAGCAATTGAGCGTATGACAATACAAGTTGAAATACTACAATTTTTGCATTACAACCCTTCTTCAAGCAGGGCTGAGATTGCTGCTGGTCTTAATGAAGCACCCAATGAGAGAACCTTGAAGCGAATTATTGCTGAGGCTGTTCATCAGGGAGACATTGTTGTGGAGGGCAAAGGTAGAGCTACCCGTTATTCATTGTCAGCACAGGCTCATTTAACGATGCCATTGGATATTGACACCTACTTCTTGAAGGATATTGATGAGCGTAAGGTGCAGGAATCTTTCAACTTTGATTTGATTCGTGCTACTCTCCCACAGGTAGATATTTTTACTACAGAGGAGTTGGAGCGATTAGAGGTTGCTCACCAGGTGTTTCTAAAGAATATGGCAACTCTCTCTGAGGTGGAGTACCGTAAGGAAATGGAGCGTTTAGGAGTAGATTTGTCTTGGAAATCATCTCAGATTGAGGGCAACACATATTCTCTTCTTGAAACAGAGCGATTGCTTAAAGAGAAACTTACGGCAGCTGGCAAAACAAAAGAGGAGGCAGTAATGTTGCTCAACCATAAGGATGCTCTTGATTTTGTATTGGATAATCCTGATTACTTAAAAGAGATAAGTGTTAGACGTATAGAGGATATTCATGGAATACTTACAAAAGAGCTTGGAGTAGGAACAGGTATTCGCACCCGAAGAGTAGGTATTACAGGAACAAACTATCGACCATTAGACAATGAGTTCCAAATTAGAGAAGCTCTTGAAGATAGTTGCAATCTGATAAATGGTAAGGAGAATATTTTTGAGAAGGCATTACTGGCACTTGTGCTACTGTCATACATTCAGGCATTTTCTGATGGCAATAAGAGAACTGCACGTATCACAAGCAATGCTATCCTTATGGCGTGGGGATATTGTCCATTGTCATTCCGTACAGTAGATTCTGTGGATTATAAGAAGGCAATGTTGATGTTCTATGAACAGAATAATATAGCAGCTTTCAAACAGATTTTCATAGAGCAATATGAGTTTGCAACAAAGAACTATTTTTAAGATTTTACACACGCAGTGAGTGGAAAATCATAATATCTACCGAATATGTATCTAAAATGCCCCGACATTGAAAGTCGAGGCATTTTTTACACGGGGCCATTAATTGAACTTCCCGATTGTTGCTGAGGAATCTGCGACCAGTAGTTTGTAAGTCCCTTACTGATTTTTGTGCAAACACTAATGGGTTTCTTTCGCCCCTTCAATTTAGCAGATATTTTCTGCTTTGTGGCATCTGATAATGCTCGTTGTTTTCTTTTATATTCCATATTCTTAGGGTTTTAATATAAATAGTATGCTAACCTTAAAAAGTTTAGTAAGCTCCTTTTTATATACCGAAAAAATCAGGAAAAATATTTACGACCAACAGTTTGCACGCCTTCTAATACGCCTTCCACTGCAATGTACGGTAAGTTCATTAAGCATTTTGAAAGGTGCCATATCCCTGGTTAGGGGTATTCTAATTTTCAAAAAACTATTAGATTAATATTTTATAT